>CAJUMI010000006.1:0-4109 GCA_910587545.1 uncultured Muribaculaceae bacterium
TCAGCCCTAATTTTTCAATCGCTCAAAAAAAGTTTAGCGGACAGTAATAATATTATAATCATGATACAGAGCGGATCGGCTTTAAAGCCGGCCCGCTCTGGACTTTTGCAATTATTAACACTGCGTATTGTAATTTTAGATTAACTTTGACGTCTGATTACAGTATAGTACTTAAATCGTCAGTAAACTATCAAACATCAAACATAAACTAATTCATCCAACACAATGAACAAATTATTAAAAAGCGTGCTTCTGCTCGCTGCCGGTCTGATCGCTTTCCCGATGAAAGCTCAAATGCCGCAGCAGTTGCCGCCGCTGCCGGTCGACAGCGCAGTCACTGTAGGAAAACTTGACAACGGCCTAACATATTACATCCGCCATAACAACACACCAAAAGGTCAGGTCGACTTCTACATCGCCCAGAAAGTCGGTTCGATCCTCGAAGAAGAAAACCAACGCGGCCTTGCCCACTTCCTCGAGCACATGTGCTTCAACGGCACGGATAACTTCCCGGGCAACTCTCTGATAGACTGGCTTGAATCGGTCGGCGTGAAATTCGGCCACAACCTCAACGCATACACCTCTGTCGACGAGACCGTCTACCGTATCAACAACGTTCCGGCCACTCGCAAGGAAGTAGTGGATTCATGTCTGCTCATTCTTCACGACTGGGCCTGTGCGCTGACTCTCGATCCCGACGAGATCGACTCCGAGCGCAAAGTGATCCACGAAGAATGGCGTCAGTCTATGGCCGGCGAAATGCGTGTCTTGGAAAAGCTACTTCCTGAGGTATATCCCGACAACCGCTACGGTCATCGTCTGCCGATCGGAACCATGGACGTCGTGGACAATTTCCCCTATCAGGCCCTTATCGACTACTATCATACATGGTATCGCCCCGACCAGCAAGGCATCATTGTCGTCGGCGACATCGATCCCGCCTACATCGAATCCAAGATAAAGGAATATTTCTCTCCGATCAAGATGCCCGACAGTCCCAAAGAGCGCGTCTACTTCCCGGTCGACGACAATCCCGGCACCATCATTGCCGTAGGAGCCGACCCTGAAGTTCGCAACTCCCAGATAATGATGATGTTCAAGACCGAGCCCATGCTCCCGAAAGAATTCCGCAACACCCAGGCGTTCTTCCCCGTGGAATATCTCAAGTCTATGGTGACAAGCATGCTCAACAGCCGTCTGAGCGAGTTAGCCAAGAGTCCCGCATCCGACTTCACGAGACCCGGCATCAGCCTCGGCGACTTCTTCCTGTCAAAGACCAAAGACGCGCTCACCGCCGAATGTATCGCCAAGAACGACGACATTATCCCTGCCGTCAAATCGATCTATCGCGAGATACTCCGCGCCGCTCGCGGCGGCTTCACCGTCGGCGAATACGAACGTGCACGCGCCGAATTCCTTTCACGTTACGAACGCCTCTATGAAAACCGCAACAACACCGAGTCGACGGCTTACTCCCAGGAATACGTACGCAGCTTCATCGACAACGATCCCATACCCGGCATCAAGGTCGAATATGAGATGTACAAACAGATCGCACCGATGATCCCCATCGAGGCCATCAACCAGTTGCTGCCCCAGCTCATCTCCGAGGACAACCGAGTGTTCATCGCGATGCTCCCCGACAACGGCAAGGTGATAATCCCGACAGACCAACAGATCGAAGAAGCTCTTGACGCTGTCGACGAAGAAGAAATCGAGCCATATAAAGATGAGATGAAGTCCGAGCCCCTGATCCCGCAGCTCCCCACTCCCGGCAAGATCGTGTCCACGACCGAACTCAAGCAATGGGACGCCACAGAGTGGACTCTCGATAACGGCATCAAAGTGATCGTCAAGCCGACCAAATTCAAAGACAATCAGATCGTATTCAACGCCATCGCACGCGGCGGTCTGTCGACTGTCGGCGACGACAAAGCCGCTTCCGTGCTATTCCTGCCCTACGCCATGACTCAGCATGGCCTCGGCGACTATACCAACATAGATCTCCAGAAATATCTCCAGGGCAAACAGGTTTCGGTCAACATTTCATTTGACGACTACAACCGCGAGATCTCGGGCGAGACGACCGTCAAAGATCTGCCCACGTTGATGGAACTCATCTATATGAACTTCTCGGCCTTCAACATCACCGCCGACGAATTTGCAGCTACACAGAACATGATCAAGGGTGCACTCGGCAATCAGGAGTCGACACCCAACTACATCTTCGGCAAACGTTTCTTGGATACTCTGTTCAAGTCTGCCAAGAAAAAAATGCTATCATCATGCGACGTCGATGCGGCTGACCGCGAGATCACCCTCGGCATTGTCCATGATCTTTTGGCCAATGCCGCAGACTATACATTTGTGTTCGCTGGCAATATCGACCTCGACAGTTTCCGCCCTCTCGTCGAACAGTATGTCGCAACACTGCCGACAGCCAAGAAATCGAAATTCGATAAAATCAAATGGGATTCGGCCATCGAACCCCTGACAGGCAGCGGCACTGACGTCACCACCACCGCAATGGAGACCCCCCAGACATTTGTCTACATCGCCGCATTCGGCACAATGCCCTACGATCAGCGCAACAAAGTGATTGCAAGCATCTCCGGACAGATCCTCAGCAACCGTCTCCTCAAGAAAGTGCGCGAAGAGATGGGCGCCGTCTACTCGATCGGCATGCAGGGCGACATGGACCGCATGGGTAAAATCAACACTGTGCTCCAGACAGCCTTCCCAATGAAACCCGAACTCAAAGACGAGACCCTTGGTGTAATCCATGACATCATCTTCTCCATGGCCGATAACGTGACAGATGAGGAACTCAACCCCATCAAAGAATATATGGTAAAGAACGCAACAACCGATCTTGAAAAGAACGAAGCTTGGAGCGGCACAATCGCTGCGACAGCTCTCAACGGCGTCGACGTATTCAACGGACGCACCGACCTGATCAACTCTCTCACCGCTAAAGACATTCAGGATTTCATGCGCGCTCTTCTCAACCAGAACAACTACCGCGTTGTTGTACTTGATCCCGAAGTGAAAGAATAAACCCAATCCTTCCATATCCCCCGGCGGTGTGTCAAAATCAAGACACACCGCCTTTTTTTTGCAATGTCAACAGGCAGGAACAGACCTCATAAGCACCTGCATATCAACAGAAATCCACAATACGTGCATACTGTCTCCTCAAGACTGAAAACCAAAAGCCTTGTGAAGATGTTTTAAAATAAATTATTATTTATTCATCATCACTACAATGAGACATACAATCATCTCGGTAGCCATCGCCGCAATAACGTGCATGACTTCTTTTAATTCAGATGCTAAAATCTACGGCGATACCATGTATATCCCCGAACGCGCCATTATCCTCAGCGGCGACTCGGCCAATGCCGACCACCGCGAAAACATTGCAATTCTCTACTCTCGCGAGGGCATGTCGTTTGACGAGCCAGGGGCTCCGCGTTTTCTGTTTCTCGACCGTGAGGGTAAAGTAGCGCTCGGCATCGGCGGCTACGTCAAAGGCGTAGGCTCGTATGATTTCGACGGAGCGATAGACGGCTCGGGATTTGAGACGTTCGACATCCCTGCCCCGTTCAATCCCGCACAGCGCCAGCGTTTCGGAGCAGATGCCTCTCAGTCGACCGTATTCCTCAAACTTGTCACGCGACCGACCAAGTACGGACGCATCATAGTCTACATCCAGACTGGCTTTAACTCGGCCTCTAAAGGCTACACAATGAAACTCAAACAAGCCTATGTCAGCCTCGGCCATGTCACAGCAGGTCTTGCCCGATCTTCGTTCGCTGACGGCGAAGCAGAAGCTCCGACCATCGACGGTCAGGGGCCGTCGGGACAGGTGACAGCCAAAAACATGCTCTTTCAATACAAGACCGGCTCATACCGCGGCTTCTCCGCGGCAATATCCATTGAAAACCCATCAGCAAGCTATTCGACCGCCGACGGAGTGTCAGAGGCCATCGCACAACGCTTCCCCGACATACCTCTTTACCTGCAGTATGCCTGGAACTCCGACAGCCATATCCGCGTCTCGGCCATCTACCGCCGCCTCAGCTATCGCGACCTTGTCGCGGCCAAAA
>CAJUMI010000006.1:4119-50945 GCA_910587545.1 uncultured Muribaculaceae bacterium
GGCGTCCATCTCAGCAGCGTAGGAGATATTATCGGCGGCCTCGGCTATTTCGGACATGTCGCCTATGGTGAAGGCATTGCGCGCTATATCAACGATCTGAGCGGCAACGGCTACGATCTCGTTCCGACATCTGTGACCGGCGAACTCAAAGCGCCGGGAGCGCTGGCTTGGACCGCCGGTCTCTCATACAACTTCTCCAAAAAGTTCTTCATGACCGCCAACTTCAGTCAGGCGAGAGTCTACGACTGCTCGGCCTTAGGCGGCGACAGCTACAGATACGCCACTTACGCCACAGTCAACGGCTTCTACAATCTCACAGGCGATTTCCGTGTCGGAGCCGAATGCATAATAGGCAAGCGCCACAACTACGACGGAACATCGGGCCACGCCAACCGCTTCGAAGCCATGATGCAATACAGTTTCTGACCTGGGACAATCACGATATTGAGCCACCGGAGACAGTTCATCCGGTGGTTTTTCGTATTTTCACAAATTGCGCTACAGACTTTTTCCGCTTTACGGGCACAAAGCTCGATGTTTTTAGCTAATTTTGTAGTTAAAATACGGAAAACTATGGTGAAAGCCCCTAAAAATATTGCTGTTATAGGAGCTACAGGCTCCATCGGCACACAAACACTTGAAATAATCAATTCCAGGCCGGATCTCTACAAAGCAACGGTAATAGCGGCAGGCCGCCGCGTCGATGATCTCATCGAACTTGCGCGCCGTCACCGTCCTGCTGTCGCTGTGATCGCCGACGTGACCAAATACAACCGTCTGCGCGAGGCCCTCGAACCACTCGGCATCAGCGTTGCCGCAGGAGATGACGCCCTCTGTGAGGCGGTCTGCCGCGACGATGTCGATATGGTCGTGACCGCCACTGTCGGTTACAGCGGACTTGCACCCACTATCGCGGCGATCAAAGCCGGCAAAGACATAGCTCTCGCAAACAAAGAGACACTCGTCGTGGCTGGCGAATACATCACCGGACTGCTGGCCGAATCCAAATCTCGAGTATATCCGGTCGACTCCGAGCACTCAGCCATCTACCAGTGTCTTCAGGGCGAAGACAAGGCAGATGTCAGAAAGCTGATAATCACCGCCTCAGGCGGCCCGTTCCGCACCTGGACAGCCGACCGCATCGCACGAGCAAAAGCGTCTGACGCACTCCGCCATCCCAACTGGTCGATGGGCGCCAAAATCACGATCGACTCGGCGACGATGATGAACAAAGCGTTCGAAATCATAGAGGCCAGATGGCTTTTCGGTTTCGAGGCCGACAGGATCGAAGCCGTAGTTCATCCTCAGTCTATAGTCCATTCAATGATAGAATTCAACGACGGCGCCATAAAGGCTCAGCTCGGCCTGCCCGACATGAAACTGCCAATAGCCTATGCCCTCGGCGAAAGCCGACGCCTCGCCGGCGCTGAAAAAGCCCTTGGCATAGCCGACTATGCCAACCTTACATTCGAGCGTCCCGACGCAGACCGCTTCCCCTGCCTCACCCTCGCCAATGTCGCCCTTGACCGCAGAGGCAACAGTGCCTGCGTGATCAATGCGGCCAATGAGATCGCAGTCGCCGCATTCCTCGACGGACGTATCGGCTTTATCGACATATACCGCATCATAGATCGCACTCTCGACACCATCCCATATATTGCGAAACCCGACTACGAAGACTATGTCTCGTCAAACAACGAGGCGCGCGCATTCGCCACATCATTAATCTGAGTAATTCTACAATCACATTTATCACCCTGATATGGAAAGTACCCTTATGAAAGCTCTGCAACTGATCGTTGCCCTGCTCATTCTTGTGACAATTCATGAATTCGGCCACTACTTTTTTGCACGTGTTTTCGGCATCAAGGTCAACCGTTTCTACCTGTTCTTCAATCCCCGGTTCTCGATCCTTAAATACCGTCCCGACAAAGGCACTCTGCAGCTGATAGGCTGGACCGACAAAGACGGCAATGAGAAGGCATGGAAGACCCTCAAGGTCGGCAAGGAACATCCGGCGCGCCCCGACGGACGTCAGACATGGCGCGACACTCTCTACGGCCTCGGATGGCTGCCGCTCGGCGGCTACTGCGACATAGCCGGCATGGTAGACGAGACCAAAAGCTCCAAAGATCTCGCGAGTGAGCCACAGCCGTGGGAATTCAGATCCAAGGCCGTCCACAAACGCTTTATGGTCATGGTGGCCGGCGTACTGTTCAACTTCATCCTCGCCATCGTCATCTATGCTGGCATAGCCATGCACTGGGGCGACCGCGTCGTTCCATTCACAGCCATGACCGAAGGCATGGACTTCAGTTCCGAAATGCAGGATGCAGGTTTCCGCAACGGCGACCGATTGCTCTCGCTCAACGGCTCGCCGCTTGATGCCAAGGACTACAGCGTGGCATGGGACATCGTCCAGCCCGGAGCCACGGTCGACGTACTCCGCAACGGCAGCGACACCGTGAGCATCACCGTCACCGAGCGCCTGCTCTCGTCAATAGTGACCAAAGGAAAAGACTATCAGGGCATGACCATAAGAATCCCGGTAGTAATAGACAAGCTCATGTCTGGCGATCCGGCCGCCGAGGCAGGTCTGCTGAAGTCAGACCGCATCGTGAAGGTCGGCAACGACACCACTCCCACCATCACAGAGTTTATGCCCGTGCTGGCGACCAACAAGGGCAAGAACCTGCCGTTCACAATCATCCGCGACGGCAAAGAAATGACACTCGACGTCGCCATCAACGACGCCGGCAAGATCGGCATACAGATGCTTAGCCCGTTGGCCATTTTCAAGATAGAAGAAGTGCACTACTCCTTCCTCGAAGCCCTGCCACGCGGCTGGGAGATCGGCACCGACCGACTGTCGAGCTACGTCTCGTCGCTGCGGCTCGTATTCAGCAAAGAGGGGGCGCAGAGCGTTGGCGGCTTCGGCACTCTCGGCAGCCTTTTCCCCGACAAGTGGGACTGGTACTCATTCTGGCAGATCACAGCTTTCCTCTCCGTGATATTGGCATTCATGAATATCATCCCCATTCCCGGACTTGACGGCGGCTATATATTCTTCCTGCTGATCGAATTCATCACC
Source organism: uncultured Muribaculaceae bacterium (assembly GCA_910587545.1). GTDB lineage: Bacteria > Bacteroidota > Bacteroidia > Bacteroidales > Muribaculaceae > CAG-873. The sequence goes on from CAJUMI010000006.1 coordinate 7,211, forward strand.
CGCCGCAAACCGAGCGACAAGGTGCTCGAATATGCCAACATGATCGGCATGGCGTTCATCTTCCTGCTGCTAATCTACGCCAACAGCAACGATATTTACAGACTGATCATCAAATGACGACTATGAACAACAATATTCCCACTCTGCGTCTGCGTCGCGGCAAAGAAGAGTCGCTCGACCGCTTCCATCCCTGGGTATTTTCGGGCGCGCTCGTGACGATGCCCGATGACATAGACGAGGGAGACCTAGTCTATGTAGAGACTTCTGACGGACGGCGTATCGGCACTGGCCATTTCCAGATCGGTAGCATCGCCGTGCGCATGCTGACATTCAGCGATGAGCCTATAGACGGTGATTTCTACCGCCGCCGGCTACAAGAAGCGCTGAAGCTACGGCAATCGCTCGGACTGATACGCCCCGACAACGATGCCTTCCGCCTCGTCCACGGCGAAGGCGATTTCCTGCCCGGACTCGTCGTTGACATCTACGGTCCGACAGCAGTGATCCAGGCCCACTCGCCGGGCATGCACTTCGCGCGCGACATCATCGCCAGCTGTCTGGTCGCACTGCCCGGAGCTGGCATACGCAACGTCTACTACAAATCCGAGACCACCCTGCCCTACAAAGCCCATCTTGACCCTCAGAACGAATATATCATCGGCTCAGCCGAGAACGACATAGCCACCGAAAACGGCCTGCGCTTTCGCATCGACTGGCTGCGCGGCCAGAAGACAGGTTTTTTTGTCGACCAGCGCGACAACCGCTCGCTGCTCGAGCACTATTCATCCGGGCGTAAGGTGCTCAATATGTTCTGCTACACCGGCGGCTTCTCGGTCTACGCCATGCGTGGCGGAGCCGACCGGGTCACATCAGTCGACAGTTCGGCCAAGGCTATAACGCTGACCGACGCCAACATAGACCTTAATTTTCCCGGCGACAGACGCCACAATGCCGTTGCCGAAGACGCCTTCAAGTTTCTCGACAACATGTCGGTCGACGACTATGATCTGATAATCCTCGATCCACCGGCATTTGCCAAACACCGCAGCGCCCTGCGCAATGCCCTGCGCGGCTACCAGAAACTTAACGCCAAGGCATTCGAGAAAATCAAGTCTGGCGGTATAATCTTCACCTTCTCATGCTCTCAGGCCGTCAACAAAGAGCAGTTCCGCCTCGCCGTCTTCTCAGCCGCAGCTCAGACCGGCCGCAAGGTGCGTATACTCCATCAGCTCACCCAGCCCGCCGATCATCCCGTCAACATCTATCACCCCGAGGGAGAATATCTCAAAGGGCTGATACTTTACGTCGAATAAGCGCTTTTTAACATACTAATCCAAAACATATCATAATGAAAAAATTAATTCCGGCTTTTGCTATGGCTATGTCACTGATAACAACATCCTGTCATAAGGACGAGGTTAAAACTGACGAATTCGACTACACAGTCGACAAATTCGCCGACATCGAAGTGCTCCGCTACAAAGTTCCCGGCTTCGAGGACCTTTCGCTCAATCAGAAAAAACTAATCTACTATCTGACCGAGGCCGCTATCTGGGGCCGCGACATTCTCTGGGATCAGAACAACGAGTACAATCTTCCGATCCGCCGTATGCTCGAGACTGTCTACACCAACTATGACGGTGACCGCAACAGCGATGACTTCAAGAACTTCGAGCGCTATCTCAAACAGGTATGGTTTGCCAACGGTATCCACCACCACTACTCCACCGATAAATTCACTCCGGCTTTCAGTCGCGAATTTCTCGTCGCCGAACTCGACAAACTGCCCGCAGGTGACTGGACGGCGTCTCAGGACACCATCCTTACCATCATTTTCGACTCGGCCGTGGCCGCCAAGCGCGTCAACCAGGCCGAAGGTCAGGATCTGATCGCCACTTCGGCCAACAACCTCTACAAAGGTGTGAGCCAGGCTGAGGTCGAAGCCTACTACGATGCACTGAAAAATCCGGCTGACACGACTCCGATCAGCTACGGCCTCAACACCCGCGTCATAAAAGAGGACGGCAAAGTTGTCGAGCAGACCTACAAATTGGGCGGCCTCTACAGCGCTGCCATCGAGAAGATCGTCGAAAATCTCGAGAAAGCCCAGGAGTTTGCCGAGAACGACGCACAGCGCTGCATAATCGAGACCCTTGTCGACTACTATCGCAGCGGCGATCTGCGCACATTTGACGAATATTCGATACTGTGGGCCGAGGACACCGACTCCAAGGTCGACTTCATCAACGGATTTATCGAAGACTACGGCGATCCACTCGGCATGACCGGAGCATGGGAGTCGATAGTAAACTTCAAAAACGAAGAGGCCAGCCACCGCACAGAACTGCTCAGTTCCAACGCACAGTGGTTCGAGGATAATTCGCCTGTCGACAGCCGTTTCAAAAAAGACGAAGTCAAAGGAGTGTCTGCCAAGGTAATCACGGCCGCAATTCTTGCCGGCGACGCCTATCCCGCTACTCCGATAGGCATCAATCTGCCTAACGCCAACTGGATACGCGCCGCCCACGGCTCCAAATCAGTAACCCTAGAAAACATCACTCAGGCTTATGACGAGGCCTCCCACGGCAACGGTTTCAACGAAGAGTTCGTCATCGACGCCGAAACCTCGAAACTGCTCGACGACTATCTCTTCATCACCGACAATCTCCACACCGACCTTCACGAGTGTCTCGGTCACGGTTCGGGCAAATTGCTCCCCGGAGTCGCTCGCGATGCCCTAAAGGCTCATGGCTCGACTATCGAAGAGACCCGTGCCGACCTATTCGCGCTCTATTATCTCGCCGATCCCAAGCTGATCGAAATCGGTCTGCTCGACAATCCCGAAGCCTATAAGGCCGAATACTACAAATACATTCTCAACGGCCTGATGACCCAGCTGATGCGCATCGAGCCGGGCAAGGATGTCGAAGAAGCGCACATGCGCAACCGCAAGCTCATCGCCGAGTGGGTCTACGAACACGGCAAGGCCGACAACGTCATCGAGCTTGTCAAGCAGGACGGCAAGACCTATGTCCGCATCAACGACTACGAGGCTCTGCGCGGGCTCTTCGGACAACTGCTCGCAGAGATCCAGCGTATCACCAGTGAAGGCGACTATCCCGCCGCGCGTGACCTCGTAGAGACCTATGCCGTAAAAGTAGATCCCAAGATCCACCGCGAGGTCCTCGACCGCTATGCACGCCTGTCGATAGCGCCTTACAAAGGTTTTGTCAATCCGGTATACACCCCTGTCACCGGAGAGGACGGAACGATCACCGACATAACCGTAAGCTACGACGAGGACTATGTGCCTCAGATGCTCCGCTATGGTCGCGATTATTCAGCGCTCAAACCGGCTGAATAAATCCACGGGACATAATAAAACGACATCGGCAATCCCTGAACCGCGGGGATTGCCGATGTTGTTTTCAAGGGTAGAGGTGAGAGAATCAGATGGTCGAGACGCTGACTGTTGTACCGTTGTCGTTTGTCGTTGTATATGTGGTGACTGTTCGGCGACCCGAGCGTCGGATTTTAGTTGAGGTTGACTTGGATTTCGATTTGACCGACTTGCCTGACTTCGTCGACTTGCTCTTGTAGATCACATTTCCTTCGCCGTCGTAGACGGTGACATCGCCGTCGATATTATTGATATTGATATTGCTGAGAGATTTGAGCCCGTCGAGTAGCTTGAGCTGTTCGAGATTCAACTCACCGCCGTTAAAACACAAATTGTCCAGATCGCCGAAGTCGATGTCGACGTTGTAAGAGATATCATCGCGATCCGACGGTTCGCGTTTCGTAATGACCAGAGACCATGAAGTTCCGTTGACGCTCAGCACATAATTTGACTTGTATTTGCTGTCCTGAAAGGTGATGATAAACGAGGTGTCACGTGTTTTGGTCACCTTGACCGAATTCTGTCGTTCGCTCTCGAAAGCCTTCCAGAGCTTTCTGGCCTGCGACTCCGAATTACCGTTGAGAATGGTGTTTTGTTTGATGATCTTTTTTGTCTTGGGATTGCGGTGCTCGGTATAAGTCACCTGCACGTTCTGCTCCTTTTCAAGATCACGGACGAGGCGGTCGATGTTTGCCTGCGCCGATATGTTCACGGACGACGCGACGACAGCGATGAGCGTCAGCAGTGTTGTGATGAAACGATTATTCATGATTACTTATTTTTAGCTGAAAAAATTATATTATTAATTATCGAATACATTTAATTGAGGTCGGCGAGAAGCATTGCCTTGATGTCGGGATCTGTGATATGCCTTACGGCTTCGTTGATGATCGACTGCTCTGGATTTTCAGGCACCGGGCAGTTGATTGCGCAAAGTGTGCTGTCGACATAGCGGTCGGCCTTGTGTAGTTCGGGCAGGATGGCATCGATGTCGGTGATCTTATTGCCGTCACGGATGATATAGCTTCCGGCATACAGTCTGTTATCAGACGTTTCGTAAGACGTGACATAAAAGCCGGCAAAAAGACCTGCGCCGACGAGGATGATACGGCCGCTGCCGCCGCTACAAAACGCGGGCGATGAGATCGCGACCGCATCGGCGCGGCCTCCCGCTCGAGTTTGACATACCAGGCAAACATCGGCTGATAGCATTCAAGGTCGTCTGCCACCTTTCCGTCACCATAGTAGGCATAAAGCGTTTTTTCCTCATCGGGCGTTGTCGATCCGTCGAGAAACGAAGCCGTCAGCTTTCGGGCGACGTCATCGCTGATAAGCGGACGCGGATTGAAGCGTAATTTGATTGTTTTCATATTCTATCTATTTGGAGAGTTGATGTTTCAGAAATATTTCAGCTATTCGGTTACGGGCTCTGGAGAGAGCAGTGCGCACGGCTCCTTCTGTCGAGCCGGTGATCTGAGCGATCTCGGCATTGGAGAGCCCTTCGATGTGACGCATGGAGATCAGAGACTGCCAGGCGTCAGGCAGCAAAGCAAGCAGCTTGTGCACTTCGTCAGCAGTCTCCGAGTCAATGGCCATCTGCTCGGGCGAAGGCTCGCAATCCGACAGAATGTCGTCACGGACCTCGAGCACAATCTTCTGAGATCGGAGCGAATTGAGAGCGAGACGATGAACTATTGTCATCGCCAATGCCTCGGGACTATTATAGTCGTCGAGCGACTGACGCATCGACCAAAGTTTCAGCAGACAATCCTGAACAATGTCAGCCGCAGCATCGGCATCGCTGACAACCGAGTTTGCCCGGGCAAGCAACGCCGGACGGACAGACTTGACGAATGATTCAAATTCAGAACGGTGCATAAACTGTGATTTGTCCTTATGACACAAAAGTAAGCCAAACGTTACACCAATCAAAAATTTTTTTCAGCAAAATTTCAGCAAGTGCAAGGACAGATTGGACAATGCCGTTCAAATTTACGTTTAATATTGTGTTAAAGTGAAACAAATTATTACTGTCCGCTAAACTTTTTTTGAGCGGACAGTAATATTTTCAAATACGCCCATATTCTCGAAATCGGAGGATACAAGCAGTTGCGCACTTTGATAAAAAGGTATTACCCTACATTTTCGGGAGTTATTCTCGAAAGATACTTCAGAGAAAAGGCGATTGAGAACGAAAAGTACACGCTGATCGGGAGCTGGTGGAACCGAAAAGGAGAAAACGAGATAGACAGGGTCGCTGCCAATGAATTTGACAAGACAGTGGAAATCTACGAGATAAAGCGAAATCGAATGAATATAGATTTTACGGTTTTGGAAGGTAAAGTGAAAACCATGCTCACTGCCGTACATCTTTTCGACGGCTACAATATTGAGGCCATAGGACTTGATATGCAGGACATATAGGTCATAATGATAATCTTGCAATCACTCTACAAGAGGGATATTAGCATGACAGGCTCGCAATGTGGCTCAAATAAGACAAAAAATTAGACGGGATGCATGGCTCGTGCAATGCGGTTCAAATAAGGAATAATAGTTATTATGTCTTTTTGTCCTTTTGTCTTATTTGAACCGCCTGCACTGTGGATTAATTATAGCCGGACTATCTGCGGCCTCGCTTGTTATGGCGTCGGACATCGCTCTTGCGCACAGGGGCCTTGCTCTTAAGAGCCTGTAGAACGATAGGCTCCATGACGTCGTAGCCGGCACGGTTGGGATGCAGACGGTCGTTTGTGTACTCTGATTTGAGCGATCCGTCGGGATTGCCAAGAGCCGAGAAGTAGTCGACATAGGTGATACCGTTGGCCTCGGCATAATCGCTGAGCATCTGATTGAGATTGGCGACATGACCGGCGGTGTTGACAATTGCCGCATTCCAGGGAATGGTATCGCAGGGCAGACAGGAAGCTATGAGCGGACGTATGCCATTCTGACGCGCGATCTCGGCCATCGAGAAAATATTCTCGGCGATATGCCTGTCATCCATCGGTCCTTTGTTGCCTGCTATATCATTGATGCCGGCAAGGATCACGACCGCCTTGGGCTTAAGGTTTACGACATCGGCGTAAAAGCGGCAAAGCATCTGGCCGGTCACCTGACCGGAGATACCACGGCACGCGAAATTATTGTCGGTGAAAAACTCGGGATGATTGTCATCCCAGCCGTCGGTGATCGAATTGCCCATGAACACGACTTCAGGCGCACGGGTCAGTGCGTCGTTGGCAGCGGCATATCGGGGATGTCCGGCCCAGTCGTCAGCCTGAGCCGATGCAATTGACGAAACTGCAATGACTGCCACAAGTGAAAGAAAGAACTTTTTCATAAGATATTTAATGATATTTGAATTAATTCAACAGCGAAAGCCAATGAGCGAGCTCAGCCGTCCACATCGGGAAGAAAGCGAAGCCAGTGGCAAAGCCCCATCCGTGATCGCCGGATGGATAGAGATGAAGGCTTGCAGGCACACGGTTGGCAACCAATGCACTGTAATAGTCGATAGAATTGGCGACCGGAACAATCGAATCATCTGAAGAATGGACAATAAAAGCCTGTGGGGTGTCAGGGGTGACCTGAAGATGATTGTTATAAAGCCGGATCATCTCGTCGGACGCATTTTCGCCAAGGAGACGCTGGCTGCTGCCGACATGGGCCGTAGAGCCGCTGACAGCTACGACTGGATAAAACAGTATCTGGAAGTCGGGACGAGTCACAGAGTCGGTATAATGCGTAGCCGCCATCGACGCGAGGTGACCGCCGGCCGAAAAGCCCTGGACTCCGACAAGAGCGCCGGGGAAGAGGCCGCGGAGAATACGCATCGACTGCCAGACATCGCTCAAAGGCACCTCGGGATGACCATAAGGCATACGGTACTGCAATACAGCCACATCGATGCCCTGACCGTTGTACCACGGCACGAAACTGTAACCTTCGTTCTGCACTCCGAGGTGACGGTAGCCGCCGCCCGGACACATCAGAACAACCTTGCCCGAAGGCTGTGACGAACGGAACATATGGATTACGGGGCGGTCGACAGCATTCCATTCGACAGAATCCGTCACCGAGACGGGTGCAAAATTATCGTTAGGCGCACCGTCGGGCCAGACAACGATCACTTCCTCGTTATCAGGAACAAACTCAACCGGCATTCCCGCCTTGACGGTAACGACGGAAAGTGCCAGCGATATGAACAGTGAAACAGTCCTCATGAGAGCTTATTGAACTTCAAAAGCCACTTTAGAGTGAATGTCGGCCGAAGAAGATCCGATCAGAGCCTCGAACTTGCCGGGCTCGACAACCCATGCGTGAGCCTTGTCGTCGAAGAAACTCAGAGCGTCACGACCGATTTCGAAAGTCACATTCTCGGTCTGACCGGGAGCGAGGCTGACTTTTGAGAAGCCTTTCAGTTCCTTGATCGGACGGGGAAGCGACGACTTGAGGTCAGACACGTAAAGCTGGACAACCTCGCTGCCCTCGCGGTCGCCGGTGTTTGTCACCGGAACTGTGACGGTGAAAATATCGTCGGCCGTGCCTTTCTTACGGTCAATTGTGGCCTTGCCATACTCGAATGTAGTGTAAGAAAGACCAAAGCCGAATGGGAAGGTCGGTTTGAGTTTGTTTTTGTCAATGAAACGATAGCCGACGAAGATGTCTTCGTTGTAAGGCATGTCGATTATGTCGCCCTCGACGGGATCATGACGCGGAGTGCCGGGATATTCACCGAGTTTATGGGCGCCGCACTGGTCAAGCGAAGCATAGTAGGTGTATGGAAGCTTGCCGCTTGGGTTGACATCACCTGCGAGGATGCCCGCGAGGGTGTTGCCTGTCTCGTTGCCGAGATACCAGCCCTGGATTACGGCTTTGACCTTGTCGAGCCAAGGCATGGCCACACCTGTGCCGCTGATGTTGACCACTACGATATTGGGATTGGCTTCTGCGAGAGTGGCGATGAGTTCGTTCTGTCCGTAAGGCAGATCGAGCGACAGACGGTCGGTGCCCTCGGCGTCCTGATGGTCAGCCTTGTTGAGCCCCCCGAAGAAAATGACAAGATCGGCATCGCGGGCCGCTTTCACTGCGTCAGCAGTCAATTGGGCGGGAGTGCGCGGATCAGTTAGATCCTGCTTGGTCCATACATTATTATAATGAGTGCAGGTGTCGCCGACATAACCGCGTTCATAGACAATTTCGAAATCATCGCCAAGACGCTTCTGCAGACCTTCGAGGGGATAGACCTCATATAGAGCCTTGAGCGACGATGATCCGCCGCCGACAGACATGCGCTTGATGGCATTCTCGCCGATGACAGCAATCCTGCGTACTTTGTCCCTGGAAATGGGAAGAGTGCGGTCGACATTGCGCAAGAGCACGACGCCCTGCTCGCCGATCTCGCGGCAGGCCTGATGATGGGCCGGAGAGTTGATAGACCCCCACGGACGGTTGCGGTCCATGGCTGTGCGCATGGTCAGACGCAGCACACGGCGGACTTTGTCGTTAAGCTGTTCCTCGCTGTAGAGGCCGTCGCGAACACCATTATAATAGTTGTTGGCAAGCCAATATTTATCATACGAATTTCCAGAGCCGGTGAGACCGTCGGTCCCCGTGCCGAACTCCATGTCGAGACCGCCTTCGACAGCCTGACGTGTATCATGGACAGCACCCCAGTCTGAGATCACCACTCCGTCCCAGCCCCATTCGCCTTTTAGGATTTCATTGACGAGGCGCTGATTGTAGGTGGCATGCTGCCCCCCCACGAGATTGTAACCGCCCATTAGGCTCCATGCTCCGGCATCAACCGCAGCGGCCTTGAACGCAGGCAGATATATTTCATATAGGGCACGGTCGCTTGCTATAGAGTTAGTCGTATAGCGGTTGGCTTCGTTGTTATTGAGCGCAAAATGCTTCACACAGACGGCCACACCGTTGGACTGCACGCCGCGCACATAGTCGGCAGCCATCGCCGATGCAAGGAAAGGATCTTCACCGAAATACTCGAAATTGCGGCCGCAGAGAGGAGTGCGGTAAATGTTTACACCTGGGCCGAGGAGCACGCTCTTGTTGCGGTAACGCGCCTCTTCGCCTATGCTTTTGCCGTATAGGACAGCCATCTCGGGATTCCATGTAGCGGCAAGACAAGTGAGCGACGGGAATGCCGTGCAGGAGTCGTTTGTCCAGCCGGCCTGATCCCATTCGTCCCAAAGGACTTCGGGACGGACGCCCATCGGGCCGTCGTCAGTCCAGAGTTCGGGAATGCCGAGCGAAGGCACACCGGGAGCACTGAATTTTGACTGGGCATGGAGAAGAGCGATTTTCTCCTTCAGTGTCATGCGCGAGATGGCGTCGTCGATACGCTCCTCTATCGGTTTAGACTCGTCAAGATAGACCGGAGTCTCCGCTGTAAGTGCATTGGCGCCTATCGCGGCGGCAGCCAGCAACAGAAGGGTTTTAAGGTTCATACTTGTTTTTGGGTTTGGGGTTATAGATTTAATTATTTAACAGGAGTCAGAGATATGGCATAACCGCCGCCGGCAGCGACGGGCAGCGTGAGCCGGGTACGTGAGTCGACCGTCCTGGTCTCGATAATATAGTCTTGCGGAGCTGTACGGTAATGGGCGTTCTTTCCATCGCGATATATGGTCGCGCGGTATTTGCGGCCTTGGGGCAGGAATGAGAAGTCGAGTCTTGACTTGCGCGCTTCGGCTCCGCCGGTAGAACCGACGAACCAGTTATCACTGTTTTTGGCTTTGCGGGCGACAGTCACATATTCCATCGGTTCGGCTTCGAGATAGACGCTGCGGTCCCAGTCGAGGGCTACATCCTTGATAAATTGGAAAGCGTCCATGAAACGCTCGTATGTCTCGGGGAGATCGGCGGCCATCTGCAACGGAGAGGCCATCGTCACATACAACGACAACTGGCTGGCAAGGGTGGTGTTGACCCACGCCGAACTATAAGGGTTATATCTGGAGATATTGTTTTCAAAAAGACCGGGTGTATAGTCCATGGGCCCTCCGACAAGACGTGTGAACGGCAGAATGGCTGTATGGCCGGGCTTGATGCCGCTGAAGGCGTGGTACTCCGATCCGCGGGCCGATTCATTGCCGATGAGGTTGGGCCAGGTGCGTGAAACGCCGGTAGGACGCACGGCCTCATGGGCGTTATACATTATATGGTAGTCGGCCGCTTTTTCCAGAACGTACTGGTAGTGATTGACCATCGCCTGGCTGTAATGGTGCTCGCCGCGCGGGAGCAATTCGCCGATATAACCGCCCTTGACCGAGTTGTAGGAATTATCCGCCATAAACCTGAAAGCTTCGTCAAGCACACGCTCGTAATCGGCGACCGCACTGCCGGTCTCATGGTGCATCATAATTCTGACACCTTTCGACGCGGCATAATCCCTTATCTTCTTGACATCGAAGTCGGGATAAGGGCGGGTGAAGCTGAAAATCTTATATTTGCGTGACGTGGCCTGGTCTTCCCAACCTTCGTTCCAGCCTTCGACGAGCACGGCGTCGAAGCCATGGAGAGCGGCAAAGTCAATGTAGCGCATGACGTTGGATGTCTCTGCGCCGTGACGTCCGTTGGATTTGAGAGCCGAGTAATCGGTCTGATCAATGGCCACCGATGTGACGTCGTCGGTATAGTGCCAGGTGCTTTTGCCGGTGATCATCTCCCACCAGACACCTATGTATTTGACTGGGCGTATCCACGAGGTGTCCTCGATACGGCAAGGCTCATTGAGATTGAGAGTAATGCGCGATGCGAGGATTTCGCGGGCATCGTCGCTGACGATGATCGTGCGCCACGGAGTGGAGCGTCCGGTCTGCATGACGGCTTTATCGCCGTTGGCATAAGGCGTCAGAGTCGAGCGGAATGTCATAGTGGAGTCATCCAGATCGAGACACATCGCCGGATAGTCATATAAGGCGGCCTCATGGATATTGACATACAGGCCGCTGTCATATTTCATCATGAGCGCGGTCTGAACACCTGTGTCCGAAAACGGAGACGGATAGACCGGTCCGCCGACGTGAGCCTCGTCCATTTTCGAAGATATCTCTGACAGGCGACAACGGGTGTAGTTGAACTCCTGGCTGTCATAGTCGCCGGGAATCCAGTATGCGACAGCGTCGCAAGGAATGGCAAATTCAGTCAACTCATCGGTGATCACGAAGCTCTGCAACTGTGGCTGAGGGCAAGGGAACTCGTAGCGGAACCCTACTCCGTCGTCGAAAACCCTGAAACGCAGGTCGACCAGACGGCCGGTCGATCGCTGGCGCAGATTCAGGAGCAGTTCGTTGTAATTGGAACGTATCACCGACTCCTCGCCCCAGACAGGCCGCCACGTCTCATCGCAGGAGTCGTGGCGTTGGCCTGTTATCTCGAAATCAGACTTCAACGACGGACTGTCGAGTAATTCAAATCCCATATGGCTGTCGTTTACTACGGTCTTGCCGTCGAACGTGACACTATAGACCGGCGCCCCCTCTTTATCGAGTCCGACACTAAGCCTGACGCGGTCAGATGGCGAAGCCACGTCGGCGGCAATGATGAAAATGTGAGATAGGAAAATTGACAGTGATATGGCAAGAAGTCTGTTCATTGTTAGGAGTATACTGTTAAAGTGCGTTGATGATTGTGTTGTCAGGGCAGCGGAGCGAGACGGTATAGAACGACATCGCGGCCGGGAACTGTTATAGTAATGTTTTTATCCGTGCGACCTTCGTCTTTGTGAGTCCAGAGATTGCGTATGGAGTGAGTTTTATCAGCGGGTGAGAAATAGCGCTTGGTCATGACATCGTAGGTGGCAAGATCGTGCCAGTCGAGCGTTACCTTGCGCGGATCGACGTTCCGGTTGAACACGCAGAGAGCCCATTGGTCGTTGACGAGAGGCTTATACCAGTATTCGACACCGTCGCGCACAATGAAACGCCAGCCCTGCACACCAAGTTCGTCCTGATCGACGGCAATGACCTCGCGGTTTGAGATAATCGATTTTGTCTCCTCGCTCATGTCACGCACGTCGTTGCCGAGGATAAGCGGAGCCGCCATCATACACCATAGGGTAAAATGCGCGCGGTCTTCGTTGACCTTCATTCCGTTTCCGACCTCAAGCATGTCGGGATCGTTCCAGTGACCGGGACCGGCATATTTGCGCAACGGTTCGTTTTTATCGACTATCTGCATCACGCCAAGTGGGTTCCAGAAGCCTTCGCCAAAAGACTTGTCATTGTCAAACATCGCGCCGATATCGCCGGTTGTGCGCCACATATGGCCGATTTCGCCGGCCCATTCCCAGGGTTTGGTCGAGCCCCACTCGCATATGCTGAAAAGGATCGGACGCCCTGAGGCCCGAAGTGCGTCGCGCATAAGACGATATGAACCTATCGAATTCTGATCGGGAGTGTTGCACCAGTCATATTTGAGATAGTCGACACCCCATTTAGCATAAGTGCGGGCATCCTGATATTCATGGCCGAGGCTGCCTGGTTCGCCGGCACATGTCTTGCAACCCGCATCGCTGTATATGCCAAGCTTCAGACCCTTGCCGTGGACATAGTCGGCCAAAGCCTTGATGCCCGACGGGAAACGCTCGGGATCGCTCTGAATATATCCTTCCTCGTCGCGGCCGCCATGCCAACAGTCGTCAATGTTGACATAGACATAGCCGCAGTCGGCAAGACCGGATGAAACCATAGCATCAGCTATCTCACGGATTGAATTCTCATTGATATTTCCTCCGAACTTATTCCATGAACTCCAGCCCATAGGCGGTGTTTTGGCAAGATCTTCCCATTTCTGGGCATTAACCGTAGACCCGGAAAGCAGAAGGCCGGACACAGCAACGGCAGTCAACATGATTTTTGATCGCATAATTATGATATTTAAATAGTTAAGGTTTACAGGCGCACTATACCGAAATAAAGCGGCCAATCCATTTAACAAAGATAGATAAAAAATATAAAATAACGTAAGGCCAAGGACTGTTTAAAAACAATTTGCGGAAAAACCGGTTTTTGTTGCCGGTTTTTCCACAAATAAAATCAATTATCATTCACCCCACAGGGTAAGTTCGGATATAGCCATCTTGGTTGTGCCGTCGAAAGATTCGCTGACAACAAACTTGACGTAGCGGGCAGAAGCCGGATCGACATCAAACTCATAGGCCGACGTAGTCTTGGACGGATAGATCCAGTCAGAAACCTTAGTCCAGGGTCCCTCGGGCGAATCCGACACTTCGATCACACCGCTCTTGGAATTGAAATAACGGCGGTTGGTACCGGTCGGGGCATCAATGCCCACTTTGTAAAGGTCTCGCGTCTCGCCGAGATCTATAACCACCTCGACCGGAAACTGCACTCTCGGATCAGAGCTGTCTTTGATCGACCATACGGTACGCCAGTGTGTATTTGTTGTACCGTCGATCAGATTTGCAGGCGGATAATTTCCTTCAACCTTCTCCCAATTGGCAATCGAGCGGATGTCGGAGCTGCAGGAATAGATAGACCACTTTGATTTATCAATCCGCGAGGCGATGACTGAAACGGTGTAGAGAACATAGCTCTTTTCGGGATTAACGTCGGAGAGAGATACGGAACTGATGCGTATCGGCAGAATGTATTCGCCGAACCTGGACGGGCCATCCTCGGGAATGAGCGCCTCGCGACAGAAAGTGAAGTGGAAGCGGTTAGTCTTCATGCTTTTCCTGATTTTCCATCCTTCAAGATCGATTTTATAGGCCTCTGCCGGCAACAGTTTGTAGTCCGTGCCATGGGCCTGATTATACTCTTCGATAAGCGAAGCATCGATCGAGAGAGTGTAGTCTATGTCGCGTTCGGGAATAAAGTTGGCCTGAACATTCATATATACGAGTTCCTCGAGAGATGTGCGGCGTGTAGGCATCAGACCGATCTGATAACCTGACTGGGAGAGCGACACCAACGGTATATCGATGACTGGCTGTATGATTGTGGTAAGACGGTCTTCATTGACATTGACACCTTCGCTGCCGACTTTCAGACGCAGGGGTATGCCCACATTAGGGTTATCGGCAAGAACGGCGGCAAGACGGTCGCGGTTCCATGAGATCCTGAAAGGCAACTGATAGTCATCGGGGGATAGTGACAACGAACTGACAGTGATCGTGTAGCAATCCTCCGGCATAGCCGCAATAGGTTCATCAACCGTGGCGTTATAGGTGGCGAGCACTTCGTTGTCGACGCTGATAGAAACGTTAGCACCGCTGAAGCCCTTACCACTTTTGAGGACATAGACCTCTGTCGGATTGTCAAGACCGAGATAGACACTCTCCTTCACCAGGCCGGGAGTAAGAAGAGCCACAGTGTCGTCGACCATAAAGTTATTGATGGCACTGTCGCATGCTGTAAGAGCAATGGCACAAGCAAACAGGCCGATATATAGGTTATGTTTCATTTTCATAGAATATTATGGGTGATTACCATCCGTAGTTCTGGGTTATATTTTTCATCTCACTCAACTGTATCTGGTTGATCGGGAAGAAATAATGTTTGGGCTGGAAAAGATTGTCGGAACCGGCCCAGACTTTTGTTGTGCGGGAATATGACGATTCGTAGTTGGTGGCAAGGAGATTGAGAGTCCAGTTGGGGCCGGTAAACTCTTTCTCGGCGATCATCCAGCGGCGGGCATCATAGTAGCGGTGCCCCTCGAAAGCGAGCTCGACCATGCGTTCCTTGCGGATCATCTGACGGAGAGCATTCTGATCACTGAGGAAATTGTATTCGGGATATGCTTCCTGAAGAGTGTTCAGGCCGACGCGCGCACGCACCTTATTGACATAATCCAGGGCTTCCTGGGCCTGGCGGTTTGGTTTCTCGTTGCAAGCCTCGGCATAGTCGAGATAAATCTCCGCAAGGCGGTAGTAGAACCAGAAATATGTACCCCAGTTGCCATTTTCATAGTCGATATCTGTCGGGATGAAGCGGCGCCAGAAATATCCGACCTTGACGCAGTCGCCTGCACGCAGCGGAGAGTTACCGCCGGTCTGGAAGTAGACTTCGGTGTTACCGCCGGCAATGAAGTCGTTGATAAACTTGAAACCGTTGGCGAAGACCGACGCATAGAAACGGGCATCACGTCCGACACAGCTCTTGTGAGCTTTGACAGCGCCATATTTCGGTCCCTCGATAGGATGCTCCCAACCGCTCTCGAAACCGTTATCGGCATAGCCTGACTTAGGATCGACAACAGGCATGCCGTTGCTGTCGTAGCCGAGATCGGTAACGGGATCGATCGGATAGCGTCCGGTCGCGGCCATAGGATAAGAATCGACAAGTTTCAGCGACGGACAGTACTGGCCGCAACCCATTTTTGTGATCAGCGGCGGCATGGCGAAATGGCGGTTAAAGCATGCGATATTATAATACAAATTCTGATAACGCGGCCAATAGCCCCAGATGATCTCGCAGTTCCATTCATTGAACTGCACACCCTGATAAGACTGAATTGCATTAGTCATCGGGTCGTCGGTAGTATTTTCGGTATAAAGCGAATACATCCCGAGGTCGATAACAGCTTTGGCAGCCTGCGCGGCTTTTTCCCATTTTTCAGGATCGGCGGTCTGGGGGAAGAGATAGTCGCCCCAACGGTTCTTCAGCACATTCTTATACAGGTCGCATCCATTGAACAAAGGACTTGCGGCATAGAGAAGGATGCGGGCTTTGGCTGCCATGGCCGCTCCCTTGGTTAGTCGTCCGGCAAATGTCTGTGTGTCGGCAAGAGTGAGGGGAAGATCAGCGATCGCCTTGTCGATCTCCGAGACCATGAAGTCGACATTCTGGTCTACGGTATGACGGTCAACCTCGTCAGGCTTGATGACAGGATTGGATCTATGATCACCCCAGATATAGACAGGGCCATAGCGGCGGAACAACTGAAAATAGCTGTATGCACGCAGCATACGGACTTCCGCTTTCATCTGCCGCTTCTCTTCTGCCGAAAGATCGGGACATTCGTCGACATGCTCAAGGAAAATGCCGGCCTGCTCTATGCCGGTGTACTGATAGCGCCAGATATTGAAATAAGGAGTCGTCGGGCCCCAGTCACCCGTGCGGAAATTCAGGTAAGTCGACCACTGATAAGTGGAGAACAAAGCCTCATCGCTCATCGGCACAACCGCTCCGTCGCCGCCGGGCCAGACCTCGGCGGTCTGATTGGTTCCCTGATATTCGGCCTCGTAAGGCAGATAACTGTATATGTGAGCCAGATAGCTCAGGGTCGAAGCCCGCTTACTGAAAACCTTTTCAATTGTGAGCTGATCTTCGAGCTTGACCTCGAGATAATCGCTGCACGACGAGAACATTACCGCAGATGACAGCAGTGCGAGCCCAAATAGTTTTAATTTATTGATCATGGTTAAATAGAGGATTAGAAGTTAACATTAAGCCCGACCGCTCCTGTGCGCATCTGAGGATATTTGGCGCCATTGTTGGATTCGAGTTCGGGATCCCATAGTTTGAATTTACTGAAAGTAAGAAGGTTGTTACCGGTCAGATAGACACGTACATTCGAAACGCCGATCTTGCCGAACCATTTTTTGGGGAAAGTATAGCCGACTTCAGCATTTTTGAGGCGGATGAAACTGCAGTCACGCTGCCAGTAAGTCGATGCCTCCTGATTGTTGGCCACTTTGGTAACGGCCATACGCGGATACATGGCATTGGGATCGGGATTGTCAAGGGTCCAACGGTTGTCGGCCACCTCGGCGTAGATCTGCCCCTTGGTCCAGATATTTTCCGATTGCCCGTAGAATACGGGGCCACTGAGCAGACGGGTTATGTGGCCCACGCCCTGAAAGAAGACCGACACATCAATGCCTTTCCATGACGCGCTGACTCCGAAACCATAGTTGATCTCAGGGATCTGCGAATAACCGATGGCGACCTTGTCATAAGAGTCGATCACGCCGTCGCCATTGATGTCCTTGTACTTTATGTCGCCCGGACGCACCTCGCCTCCGAATGTCTGCACCGGACTGCGGGCTATGTCTTCCTCGGATTCAAAAAGGCCGAGGGCTATAAGACCGCGCTGCTGGAGATATGCAAAGCCGGCTGTGTTCTGATAAGGCCATACCTGCGACGGCATATCGTTGTCGATAAGGTTATTGCGGTTATAAGTGAATGTGCCGCGGGCAGATATAAACCAGTCGCCCAGCTGCTTGTTGAATTCGAGAGTGGCATCAATGCCTTCGTTACGCATCTTACCGAGATTGACATACTGAGTCACATTGTTACCTACGACAGACGGTATAGACTGTTGCATGATAAAGATGCCGGTGCGTTTTTCGTAGAAATAGTCAGCGTTAAGAGTAAGCGAAGAATTGAAGAAGCCGAGTTCGAAACCGATATTCTTCTTGATGGCTTTCTCCCATGACACATCTTCGTTGCCGGGAACGCCTGTTGCGATGCCCCAGTAGTTGGGCGCCTGATGATAGTCAAGGCCCCATATAGTGCCGTTTACGCCTGACTGCATTTCGGAGTTGAAAGCAAAGCGGCGGTTACCCCCGATCTGATCATTACCTATCTCACCGTAGGATGCCTTGAATTTCAGAAGGCTCACGACTGGAGTAATCGGTTCCCAGAATTTTTCGTTAGAAATGATATAGCCTACGGCATAAGAGGGGAAGAAGCCAAAACGATGCTTTGGGGCAAAGTTTTCAGAACCGTTGTAACCGAAGTTGAACTCGGCGAAGTAGCGGTTGTCATAAGAGTATGTCGCACGACCCGCGATACCGGTGTTGCGGTTGGGGATACCGTTGATAAACGAACTGCCGGGGAAGTTGTTGACGTATTCCCGCATGTTGAAGTTGAACATGCCGCTCACGTGGTGGACATTGTTGAATATGCGGTCGTAAGTGACTGACGCCTCGAAGTTGGTATTGCGGTTGCCGCTGTTAGAGCTGCTTAAAGTCAGATAGTCATAGCCGGCCTGCAGTTCGTGGAAGATGAGATTGCCGTTCTCGTCTCGGCCGCCGTCGACGTCTCGGTCGACGTAATAGCGCGAAGGCTCCATGTAACGTTTGACAGTCGAACCCGTATAGGCGTCCCAGGCAAACTTGAGATTTGCTTTCAGGCCGGGGGTTATGATATCGGAGAAGTCCTGTGTCAAGGACAGAAGCGACTGTGTGCTTGTGGAGAAATCCTGAGCATAGCCTGTCTGGTTCAGATAATAGTATGGATTGTTACCGTTCTTGGGGAAGGCGACAGTGCCGTCGGAGAACTGAGTCGGAGTTGAGATCGGTGTGGTGTATAGGGTCCAGTTATAAATGTCCTGCAGACCATAGCCCGGACGATTCTTGGTTGCATAGAGAGTCGAGATCGAAAGGCCGAGTTCGGTAGAACTTGTGATGTTGACATCGACATTGGCACGGAAGTTATATTTGGTATAACGCATCTGCGAGTCATAACGGTCGTTGTCGGCGATATTGAATATCGAGCTTTCGGAGTAGACCGAGCCGCCCATATAATAGCGGATTCTCGACGAACCGCCTGTCACGCTGATGTTGGCGCGGATAGTGCTTGCATGATCCTTGAACACTGTCTTCATCCAGTCGACGTTAGGATAAAGATCGGGATCTGTGCCGTCAAGATATTTACGTATTGTTTCCGGCTGTGCGATCGAACCGCTGGCATCGAGCTGGATGTCATTATAATACTTAAACCATTGCTCTGCCGACGCAACCTCAGGCAGCTTGACCGGATTGGTGAAACCATATTCAACCTTAGCGCTGACGCGGGGTTTTGATTCGGAACCGCGCTTGGTGGTGATGAGGACGATACCATTCGCACCACGCACACCATAGAGCGCCGTTGCCGTAGCATCTTTGAGAATTGAAAATGTCTGGATGTCTTCGGGATCGACAAGGTCCATCGATCGCTCGATACCGTCGACAAGTATGAGCGGACGATTGTTGGCGCCGAACGACGAGATGCCGCGGATCCAGAAATCGGCTCCGGAACCAGGTTCGGCGTTACGCTGCATCACGACCGCACCGGCGATCTTTCCGGCGATCGCCGACGAAAGGTTTCCCACCGGCACTTTGAGCGAACTTGCATCGATGGTCGATATAGCGCCGACGATACTCTCTTTCTTCTGACGACCGTATGCGACCGACACAACTTCGTCAAGCATCTCGCTCTGTGGATGAAGTTGAACAGTGTAGGAAGACGCATCATCAACTGTTATTACCTCTGGGGTATAGCCGATATATGTGATCTCAAGTTTTGAGCCTTTCGGCACTTCGATTGAGAAAGATCCGTCAAGGTCGGTAATAGCTCCTTTCGAACCTCCTTTCAGTTTCACAGAAGCACCCGGAATGCCTTCACCCAATTCATCGAGCACAGTACCCGTGATCTTGGAAAGCACACCCTGAACCTTGCTTGCGGCTGCTTGTGGCGAAGGATTTTCCGACGCCAGCAGACCGGACGGTGAAAGGCCCAATAGAGCCGCCAGACACCATAGCTTGAAAAAGCACTGTCGTTTTAGCATAAACTTTAGTTTTAGTTAGGATTATATTAAGGTTATAGTTCCAATTGAAATATATGGGTAAAAAAGACAAATAAAAAAGAACATCCGGACTCCGATCTGAATCAGAGCCCGGACGCTCTACCTATCTAAATCTATTACCCTGTCAAATTGAATTGAAGCGTTTTCCTGAGATCACGCTCCGGCAAAATTATGAGAAGAGTCGATCATCGATCGTTCATGTTAAAAATATCCAAGATCGCCGATTATGTTTATAAACGTGAAATTAAATTTCCAAAAGCAAAATTAACCTTGCGGATTGCGGAAAAAAAGCATTTAATCATAATTAAGATCACGATAAATCATATCTAAATGACACAAAGCGGTTTAACGCCATTGACTAAACCGCAAAATTAAGATCAGAAACGCAAAAATAAAGATATGAAAAAGTCCGGTCAAGGCTTGGCTATGGCCATGACTTCAGCATCAAACTCGCTTTTTGAGAGATCAGTCTTGGCCTTGACGCGGGCCTTATAGACATAAATCGAGTTGGCCGAAATATTGAGGAATTCAGCTACGGCATTGGTATCCGTAACTCCGAGACGCATCAGCGCGAATATACGCAACTCGGTCGGCATCGATCCGTCGTCAGACAAGCCGATAGCTTCACCCTCGCAAAGCAAAGCATTGAAATCATCAACAAAATTAGGAAATACCTGCAGGAAAGTCTCATCAAAACTACGCATCACACGCTGGCGCTCTTCTTTTATACCCATCTGATAAGGCAGAAAACGCATTGCCTCGAGACCTTTGGTCTTCATATCGTTTATCGCTGTGCGGCACCGCGTCTCCACTTGTTTGAGGAAGTTAGTGTTGACATAGAGCGACTGCATGATATAGCGGTCTTTCAGCTCAATGGTTTCTTTCAGCTTGCCATTGAGCGCCGACAGGGAGCTGTTGGCTTCGACGAGCTTTTGCTGTGTGTCGTTCAGCGACGTTTTCATTTTCTCAAGCCGGGTGTTATGCCTGAAAAACTTGACGAGCAGAAAGGCCGACGCACCGAGGAGCACAGAAATCAAGCCCAGAAGCACGGCGAGCGTCCTCCGCTGACCTGCCAGCTGATCATGACGCATCGTTTCAAGCAAAGGCAGCATCATGACGATCTGTGACTGCTTCACTCGCGAATTAAAGAACAACGCATCGTCAAAGGCCACACGCATATATCTGACAGCCCTTTCTATATCATTGCTTTGCTTCATGAGATTGGCGAGCATAAAAACCGACGCGGTTTCGTGGGTCGATGAACGAATATCGTGAATTACAGACACCGCATTGCATACGCCTCGAGATCTTGATCGCACAATTGCCTGGCATGAGAGCACAGACTTGCATACATCACAGCGAGTTCATGGTCGTTGAAATCAAATCGCGACAAAAGCTGAAAACGACGGCGTATTGCCTCGTCAGGATCCACGCCTCCCATATCGGCTTCCTCGACCTGCAACTTGAAGAATTCATAATCAAACACTCCGGGCAGATCTACCGACACCAGCTTGCGGATGTACTCAAAATATTTTTGATCATACTCGTCGGCACGCGGGCTTCCATTCTCTTCACAGCGGAGCTTCATGCGAAAGAACATGTAACCGCAATTCTTGTAATACAGAATCCTGTCCTTTGGAGACAAGAGTTCTTCCCGGATATGCTCATACTCACCAAAAGCATCATCGAGCATCCAGACTGACATGAAATAGTCAAACTTGGTGGAGCGAGCTATTGACATCAATGTCTCATCGCCTGATTTTTCAGCTATTGAATAAAGCCGGTTGGAATAATAGAACGCAGAATCGGACTGATAATGGCGATACTCTTCATACAAAAGATCGAGGACATCGAAATTTGCGACATTATCGCGTTCGCTTTTAAGACGTGAGCGAATTGATTCGATATGAGTCTCTTTTCGGTTATTATAGATATCTCTCATCTCGATCTCACGATTGAGAACCGTGAGTATAGAATCAAGATTCACATCATAATTTGAACGCGCACTGCATATAGCCGTGATAAAGCACAAGACTATAAGCAGGCGCGTACGCATAATTATCAGATGAAAGACGAGTATTACTCGCCCTTCATATAGTGGTGATATCCCTTAAGCTTGTTCCAGGCACCACGGGTGAAATCGGGAACTTCGACCGGAGCCGAGTTGTTTTCAAGCGAAATGCGGGTGAGTTCGCCAAGCGAAGACCACTCTGCTGCATCATATACGTCCTGATCAAGGGGCAGACCGTTGAGCAGACAGTAGACGAGACGCGAGTCCATAATGTAATCCATGCCGCCATGGCCTCCGACTTCCTTGGCTCGCTCCTCGAGCTCAATCTGAATCGGATGCTTGTATTTCTGCAATAAAGCATCCTTGACATCAGCGGGCAGGAAGTCGTGAGCCGAAAGATTTTCATGATCAGCCACAATGCTAGAATCGGTCACCTGACGGAAGCAATAACCCTCGATGGGATATTTGTTTGCGAAACCGTCGGTTCCGGTAAGCTGATACATTCGCGAGTAAGGACGGGGATTCATGACGTCGTGCTGTATGTGCATCGTCTGACCGTTCTCTGTCATGATCATGGTCATGGTATGGTCGCCATTCTGAAAATTGTCTGACTGACGGCCCTGTCGCTCAACCATTTTGGGGCCTGTAACGGCTTTTGTATCCATGGCGACAAGATAGTTCATCTTGTTGCCGCGGTGGAGATTGACGAGCTGAGCGGCCGGCCCCATGCCGTGGGTGGCATAGACGTCGCCGCGGTGCTTCTCGTTGAAATCGAGACGCCAGTTGCCTTCATATTCGTTCCAGAAATCCTCAAGGTTATGGATATACGAACCTTCGACATGGAGAATATCGCCGAACAGACCCTGCTGAGCCATGTTGAGGGTTGTGAGTTCGAAGAAATCATAGACACAGTTCTCGAGCATCATGCAGTGCTTGCGGGTTTTCTCGGCGGTGTTGACGAGCTGCCAGCACTCGTCGAGATTCTGGGCGGCAGGAACTTCCATGGCGACATTCTTGCCCTGCTCCATGGCATAGACAGCCATAGGCACATGGTTGTTCCAGTCGGTAGCGATATATACGAGATCTATGTCTGGACGCCGGCACAGTTCCATCCACGCGGAGTCACCGACATACTCGGCAGCTGTCGGACGGTTATTCTCCGCCAAAATCTTCTGGGCACCGTCGACACGATCCTGATACTTGTCGCATAGCGCCTTGATCGAGGTTCGGTCGATATTACTGAAGCGATAGACAGCACCCGGTCCGCGCATACCCAGACCGATAAAACCTATTCTTACGGAATCCATCGGTGCATGTCTGAGAGCCACGACGTCAGTCTGTCCTTCGGGACGCTCCTCAACTCTCGTACAAATGATTCCGTCTTTCACTTCATACTTATCGTCAGATTTTGGCTGAGAGCATGACGGAAGCATGATTGCAGCCGCCAGAAGCAGAGAGAAATGTAATTTAGTTTTTTTCATCGATCAGGTATGTTTCGTTGTTAAATAGTTTATCGGATCAGAGCGACGCGATGTAGGCATTCATCTCTTCGGTATGCTCGTCGAAGCTCTTAAGAAGATGAAGTTGGGCAATCGTGCGCTGAAGATTGTGCTCGGGATGCTGTATCTTGAAGTACACATCACCTTTCAGATAATCTGTAAGGAAGCGTACTGCGGTCATATAGGTCAAAAGTTTAGCGCCGAAAGGCAGCATTTTCTTCTCGATATCGGTAAGCATGGGTGCTGCGGTCTCGATATACCCCTTGGTGAAAGCACGGAACACTTCCATATTGACGCCCACGCGCGAAAGGTCCGGATCATCCTCGGCTCCGGTGTTACCGGCCGTGCGCATGAAGTCGCCGAAATCAGAGAGAACAAAGCCCGGCATAGTGGTATCAAGGTCAATCACACAGAGCACGTTGTCATCATTGTCAAACAGTATGTTGTTGACCTTTGTATCGCAATGCGAGATACGCTTGGGCAACTTGCCTTCAGCATAAAGACGCTCGGCCTGAGTCATCTCTACGGCACGGGCGATCACCTCGTCGACGATGGGTCTCACCTTTTCGAGACGACCCATTTTGTCAGCCTTGATAGCCTCGTCGAGCTGGCGGAGACGCGCCGACATGTTATGGAAATCAGGAATGGTCTCGCCGAGCTGCGGGACATCGTCACCTATAAAATAAGCATGGAACTCGCCGAACGCGCGGCCTGTGCGATAGGCCATTTCGGGGGTGCCCTGCTCGTGGGTCACACAGCCTCTGATAGCGATGGTCACACGCCAGTAGCTTTCACCGTCGAAATAATACAACTTGCCGTCTTTGGCGGGAACGACTGTAAGAGTGCGGCGGTCGATGTCTGATGCTCCGGCAGCCTGAAGGCGTTTGCGGATGTGATTGGTGATTTTCACCATGTTGTCCTGTAGCAGATCGACATCGGTAAAGATCGAGTGATTGATACGCTGGAGAATGTAGTTTGGTGTTTCGTCAGACTCAGTGGTAACAAGATACGTGTCATTGATCAGGCCGGAGCCGCAAGGTTTCGCATCAACGACTTTGCCGAGCAGATCAAATTTTGAGGCAATTTCTTTAATTTCAGCCATGTTTTCTTAGTAAAATTGGTTATTAATACGATTTTGCTAACAAATAGGAAGTATTTGTACACCCGTAGGGAATCGAACCCTAATCTGAGGAACCGGAATCCTCTATTCTATCCATTGAAATACGGGTGCAAAAAAGTTCTTCATGTTAAAACCGTGCAAATTTAAGATTAATTTCGTAGATTTGCAAAAAAAGAATTGGTCAATGAATGTAAGAATCGAAACTACATGGAAAGAACAATTGAAAGAAGAGTGGGACCGTGACTATTTCGCGAGGCTTACCGACTTTGTCAGGCAACGCTATCAGACGACGACCGTCTACCCGCCGGCATCAAGAATTTTCGCGGCGTTCGACGCCTGTCCATTCGACAAAGTCAAAGTCGTGATTCTCGGCCAGGATCCTTACCACGGGCCGCACCAGGCCAATGGTCTGTGTTTCTCAGTCAACGAAGGGGTCGATCTTCCGCCATCGCTTGTCAACATATTCAAGGAAGTGTCGGCAGACCTCGGCCGACAGATGCCTGCCGACGGCAATCTCGAACGTTGGGCGCGCCAGGGGGTGCTTCTGCTCAACGCCACCCTCACAGTCGACGCCCACAAGGCCGGATCGCATCAGGGACGCGGATGGGAGGAATTTACCGATGCGGCCGTGAGAGCTCTTGCCGACGGCCGCGACGGACTTGTGTTCATGCTCTGGGGAAGCTATGCTATCAGAAAAGGCGAATTCATCGACCGTAGCCGCCACCTTGTGCTGACAGCACCCCACCCTTCACCGCTTTCAGCCTACCGTGGCTTTTTCGGGTGCAGACACTTCTCCCGGGCCAACGCCTGGCTTGAAGCCCACGGCCAACAAACCATCGACTGGTGATGAAGTCATCCAGACATTATATAAAAGCCGTCATTCCGTTTATCATCTGCGCCGTCAGCTGCAATGTCAAAGCCGCCGGGCAGCCGGACACCCTGCAGGGTTCTTTCAACGAACGCATACGCACCCTGCAGGTCACACTTAACGGTGATATGTTCGCACCGCCGGTTATCACGATAGGGACTAACGACATACTGACGTTCAGTTTCGACCATCTTGCCGACGACAGAGCCTATTTCCGTTACAGACTTGTCCACTGCAATGCCAACTGGCAACCGTCAGGTCTCGTCGACTCTGAAATAATCGACGGATTCAACGAAGGACTAATCGAAGATTACGCTTTCTCGCGTGGCACGACCGTCAACTATGTAAACTACCGTTTCCATATTCCCGACGGCAGAATGCGCCCCATGGTCTCGGGCAATTATCTTGTCACTGTCTACGAAGAAAACAACCCCGACGAGACATTGGCCCAATGGCGCATCATGGTCAATGAGCATGTGGCAAAAATCGGAATCGACCTGACAACGATAACCGATGTCGACTATAACGATGGCCACCAGCAACTGACCGTAACCGTCGACACCGAAAGGACCGATGTCAGCGATCCGTTCAACGACATGACCGTCATGATCCAACAGAACGGCCGTCTCGACAATGAGACAGCGATGCGCCAGCCGATGCGTATGTCGGGACGCAAAGCAGTCTACGAACACCGGCCTCAGCTCATATTCGAAGCCGGGAACGAATACCGCCGTTTCGAGACCGTCTCGATCGACTATCCCGGCATGCGTGTGGCAGGCACACAATATGTCAACCCCTACTACCACGTCGCACTCGAGACGGACGCGCCCCGCAGTTCCGAAAGCTACGTCTACGACAGCACGCAGCAGGGACGATATAAGATACGCGAATACGACTCAGACGAAGCCGACACTATGGCCGATTACGTGATTGTCCATTTCACGCTGGATTACCCCGAGATGCCCGGCTATATGTTCTTTATCGACGGAGATCTGACCGACCGCCGCTTTGACGAGACATCAAGAATGGTCTATAACCGCTCGACAAGTCGCTACGAAAAAGCCATGCTGCTGAAACAGGGGTCTTACAACTATCAGTATCTGACAGTTCCGCCTGGAAAAAAACGCGGATACACCGCCGAAATCGAAGGCGACAGATATCAGACAGTCAATGAATATCTTGTCAAAGTCTATACCCGACGTCCGGGAGACCGCTACGACCGGTTGATCGGCGTCAGCCGGATTATATCCGACCGTTGAAAATATCCATTAAAATGACAGAAACAGAAGAAGAAATAATGCTACAGATACAGAATACACTTGTCAGCCTCGACCTTGCCGAGCGTTTTTTCTGCTGCGACCTTGACAGCTGCCTGGGAGAATGTTGCATCGAAGGTGATGCCGGAGCCCCGATCACAGAGGAAGAAAAGAAACGCCTCGAAGAGATCCTTCCTGTCGTATGGGATGACCTGCTGCCTGCAGCGCGTCGGGAAATCGAGGAAAACGGAGTTGCATACACCGACGAGGAAGGCGATCTGGTGACATCGATTGTCGACGGACGCAACTGTGTGTTCACGACATTCGGCGAAGGCGGCATGTGCCACTGCGCCATCGAGAAAGCCTGCCGCGCAGGCAAGACCGACTTTCTCAAGCCTGCGTCCTGCCATCTATACCCCGTCAGACTTACCGAATATCCGAGTTTCACCGCAGTCAACTATCACCGCTGGAAGATATGCAAATGCGCCGAGATACTCGGCCACAAAAGGGGCATACGGCTCTATCAGTTCCTTGAAGGGCCCCTCGTAAGGCGGTTCGGCCGTGAATGGTATGACGAGCTGGTCGAGGCATGCGAGGCCTATATTGAACAATATTGTAAATAAGTTTCAGATGGCACGGCACAACCTGACGGGAAGCTGGGGCGAGGCATTGGCTGCCGATTATCTTGCAGCTAACGGCTACGCTATCGCAGACCGCAACTGGCGTTCGGGGCACTATGAAATCGATATCGTCGCCTATAAGGGAAACCGCATTATATTCGTAGAGGTCAAAACGCGCTCCTCCGACAATGACGATCCGCTCGAAGCCGTCGACCGCAACAAAGCGATGCGCCTGATCCGCGCGGCTGTAGCATACGTTGACGCGTTTAAAATCGACCACGACATGCAGTTCGATATTATTGCTGTCAACGGCACACCCGGGCAATATAAGATCGAACATATCTCTGACGCGTTCGTATCTCCGCTCAGAACTTACTGATGTCACGATCACGGATATGTTGTTCAAATCGTATCAGCGCACCATAGAACTCATGTTTGCCGAATAATCTGGCCACACCGTATGAAATAACCGTAACCGCCACAAGAGGCATGATATAATCAAACCCGTTACACATTTCGGCGGTCAGAAACAACGCCATAAACGGAGCGCGTATAACTCCGGCCATAACCCCGGCCATACCGATATATGCAAAGACCTGAGAAGGTAAATTCTGCCCAAAGAAACGATTTATCAACAACGCAAACAGCAAGCCTGCTATGCATCCGGCAAAAAGCGTCGGAGCAAAATCACCTGCAACGCCGCCTCCGCTATTGGCGGCCGAACAAGCGAAACATTTCAGCAACAGCACCCCGCCAAGCACAACGATCAAGGACATATCTCCCATGTCGATACCCGACAACAGCGAATTCCCAAACGGCTTAGCCCAGTCCATATTGATAACCATACCTATAATATCGTATCCTTCACTGAAAAGACTCGGAAATATAAAGATCGTAATAGCCAGGACCGCACCTGAAATAATATTTTTCAACCATGGATTTTCGATCGTATCATAGAATTTTCTCATTTTCCCCATTATATAGGAATAGTAGACAGAATATATGCCACACGACAAACCTAATAACAAAACCCATGGCAGGATACCCGGATCGAACGGCACATTGTGGATCCAATTAAAATCAGAGGTGTAATCAGATAGAATATAAGCCACGAGAGTGGCCGTTATCGATGATGTCAAAAGAGCTATGATCGAGACCGTTGTCAATGTCATACCAAGCACTTCGAGTGCAAACAGCGCCCCACCGACCGGAGCCTTGAATATTCCGGCGATACCTGCCGAGGCTCCACAACCTATAAGAATATAGAGTGTCCTGGGCGAGACGCCGCAAATGCGTCCCACATTACTTCCTATCGCTGCTCCTGAATACGCGATAGGGCCTTCAGATCCGGCCGATCCGCCGAACCCGAGTGTCAGCGAGCTTGCTATTATCGGCGCATATATCAGCTTGAAACTCAAAAGGTATCTATGAGTCTCAAGATCATTAACAAGCCTGTCAACCCCATGGGATATGTGATCACGTAAAATATATCGCTGATAAATACCTGTAAGCACTATGCCGACGATCGGAATCCACAGCATTGACCAGTCCGGACCACTTGAAAAACGAAACCCGTCGACTAAAGAGACTACATATTCAACCAGCCACTTCAATACCGCAGCAGCTATACCGGCAATAACTCCAATTATGACAGAAATCACCAACAACCTGACTTTCCCCGACGCCTTGGTCATGAACCTAAGACGGGTATTTGTTGGTACATCTGCATCTTCGACGTACTGCCGTGATTTTGACTGTGATGATTTCTCCATTTTGAGCGTCTGATTCCTTATTGTCATAAACAGCGGGGCACACCATAATGTTTTATTGTTATTATACGAAAATGTATTATTATTCGTATCTTTGTAAAAAAATATATTCATGGCTAATAACACAAAAACAAATGCCGTAAGACTTCTCGAACGGGCAAAGATAAAGTTTGACGTCATTCCATACGAAGTCGACGAAAATGATCTCGCTGCGACTCACGTCGCCGAACAGCTCGGCGAAGACATTTCCCTTGTATTCAAGACTCTCGTTCTTCAAGGAGAACGCGCGGGCTATTTCGTATGCGTCATTCCCGGCGACAAAGAAGTCGACCTGAAAAAAGCGGCCCGCGCATTCGGAGTCAAGAAGGCCGAAATGATCGCGATGAAAGAGCTGCTGCCTGTCACCGGATATATCCGCGGAGGCTGTTCTCCTGTCGGCATGAAAAAAAGTTTTCCCACCTTCTTTGACATATCGGCGACAGACCATGATGCGATATTTGTCAGTGCAGGCGTCAGAGGTCTGCAGATAAAGATCAGCCCGACAGACCTGATCGGGTTTGTAAAAGCCGGAACTGCTGACCTCACCAGATCAAACGATCCTCTGTCATGAACACTTTCGGACACATCTACAGACTCACATCCTTCGGCGAAAGCCACGGGCAGGCCATCGGAGGCGTGATCGACGGCATGCCCTCGGGAATAGATATCGATCTGGATGAAGTGCAGCGGCAACTTGACAGGCGCAGACCCGGACAGTCGGCCATCGTCACCGGCCGACAGGAAAAAGACCGCATAGAGATATTGTCAGGAATATTTGAAGGCAAGACTCTCGGCACCCCCATCGGTTTTATCATAAAGAACACCGACCAGCATAGCAACGATTATGAAGCCATGCGCCATTGCTATCGGCCGTCGCATGCAGATCTGACATATCAGACAAAATACGGCATACGCGACCACCGTGGCGGCGGACGATCGTCGGCGAGAGAGACAGCCTCGAGAGTTGTTGCGGGAGCGCTGGCCATGCAGGCGCTCGCCGGACTCGGCATAAAAATCCACGCCTACACATCGCAGATCGGCGGCATCGCCCTTAATCGCGGCTACGAGTCGCTTGATCTATCGGAGACCGACGGCAACGCAGTGAGATGTCCCGATCGCGACATAGCAGCCAGCATGGAGTCGCTGCTCAAAGAAGTCAAAGCCGACGGCGACACTGTCGGCGGCATAGTAAGTTGCGTCATAAAAGGCGTTCCGGCCGGATTGGGCGACCCTGTTTTCGGCAAGCTCCATGCACGTCTGGCCGACGCCATGATGAGTATCAACGCCGCAAAAGGATTTGAATACGGCATGGGATTTGCCGGTGCTTCCTGCAGAGGGTCTGAAGTCATCGACAGCTTCACAGCCGGCGACGGAGGCAAAATCGTGACCGCCTCGAATCATTCGGGAGGCATACAGGGCGGGATCTCAAACGGGGAGAACATATATTTCAGGATAGCATTCAAGCCTGTAGCCACCCTGCTTAAAAACGTCGACACCGTCAACGACCGCGGAGAGGCCATAATTCTGAAAGCCCGCGGGCGCCATGATCCTTGTGTTGTGCCGCGTGCCGTGCCTATTGTCGAAGCCATGGCGGCGATAGTCTTGCTTGACGCCGTTCTACTCAACCGCACCGCTCGCATCTGACATCCGATATGGCCCGAAACCAATATTACAAAGACTACTCCGACTTTCTCTCTGAACACTTCAGCGGCAAAGTCCAGAAAATCACCGTCAACGCCGGATTCACCTGTCCCAACCGCGACGGATCGCTCGGCACAGGCGGCTGCACTTACTGCAACAATCTTTCATTCTCCCCTGCGACAGGCAGACGCGGCAGATCGGTCAGAGATCAGATCAAAGACGGCAAACGCTTCTTCGGTCGCAAATATCCCGACATGCGCTATCTCGCCTACTTTCAGTCTTATACCAACACCTATGGCGAGATTGACCGCATCCTGTCGTTATACGACGAAGCCATCTCGACTGAGGATGTCGTAGGCCTTATCATCGGAACACGCCCCGACTGTATGCCCGACCGACTGTTGTCCGAGCTCGCACGCATCAACCGGTCCAAACCTGTCATCATTGAATACGGAGCCGAAAGCAGCCATGACTCCACCCTCGCTCTTATAAACAGATGCCACGGATGGTCGGCGACTGTCGATGCCGTGAACAGAACAAACGATGCCGGACTGCCCGTCGGGCTTCATCTCATACTCGGCCTGCCGGGTGAAACCGAGGAAATGATGCTTGAGACTGTCGACAGATGCTCGGCGCTCCCAGTCGGCTGCATAAAATTCCATCAGCTTCAGATCATCAGAGGGACACGCCTCGCCCAAGATTTCGACAACGGAATCATCGACATACGGCTTTTTGACATTGAGGAGTATATCAGCCTTTGCGCCAAGATAGTCAGGCGTCTGCGCCCCGACATAGCCATCGAGCGTTTTGTATCCCAGTCGCCCGACGAATTACTTATGGCCCCCCGCTGGGGGCTGAAAAACTACGAGTTCACCCACCGCCTGTTCAAGCGCCTTGAAGAAACAGGCATCCGCCGCCCCTCGCCGACGGACAGCGCGAGATAAATCAGTGTTTTATTCACAAGACGGCCGCTGTCTCAAAAATTCTTTATAACTTTGTAACTGATAGGCAATATGACAACAAAAACCATACCATATATCACAACCGGATGTAACGGTGCCGGAAAAACGACAGCGTCCGTGACAGTTCTGCCGGAAGTATTGGATTGCAGTGAGTTTGTCATTGCCGATGAAAACAGACAGCCAATAGAGATATCAGCCGGGCAGGCTCTCCAACTCGCCCAAAAGCCACAAACGACGAGCAAGCTATAGGAATTGATATAGGAAATGATACAACCCAAGGATGGAATTTCCTCGACCTTGATCAGTTATAACATTATTTTAATGTAACTTTGCCGTTAGTTTTTTTCATATCAGATACAAATAATAATCAATAATATCAATAATAATCCTACAGAAATGAAACGTCACATTCTAAGTGCTGCCTGCGGAGCCGCAATCATCGGCGCCGCATCAGTCGCATGCAGCGACAACACCCACAAGAATCCGTTCCTGGAAGCGTACACCACTCCCTACGAGATCCCCCCGTTCGATCAGATCACCTATGACGACTACCTGCCTGCGCTCGAGGCCGGAATCGCTCAACATCAGGAACAGATCGATTCTATTGTTGCCAACCCTGACACTCCCACTTTTGAGAACACCATTCTCGCGCTTGACCGCTCGGGCGAAATTCTCGAAAAAGTCGTGGCCGTATTCGCAAATCTTGACGAATCCAACTCTTCGCCCGAGATGGTCGCGATAGCAGAGAAGTTCTACCCCATGCTTTCCCAGCATAGCGACGAGACATCGATGAACGACAAGCTCTTCGAACGTATAAAATATCTTTATGATCACCCCGAGCTCGGATATGCCACAGACCAGCGTCGCATGATCGAAGACTCCTACAAGAGTTTCACCCGCAACGGTGCCCTGCTTGACGCAGACAAGAAGGAAGAACTCAAAAAAGTAAACTCCGAACTCACCGATCTCTATCTTCAGTTCAACAAAAATCTTCTCAACGCCACCAACGGCTTCAACATCGTCATCGAAGACTCCGCCCGTCTGGCCGGACTGCCCGCATCAAGCATCGCCGTAGCCGCTGAAGAAGCTGCAAAACGCGGTCTCGGCGAGGGCAAATGGGTGTTCACGCTCCATGCTCCCAGCCGTCTGCCCCTGCTGCAGTATGCCGACGACCGCGACCTGCGCAAACAGATGTACGAAGGCTACACAACCCTCGCATCATCAGGCGAATATGATAACAACCCTGTCATCAGCAAGATTCTTCAGGCACGTGCCAAGAAAGCGCAATTGCTCGGATTTGACAGTTTCGGCGCATACATGACCGACAACGTGATGGCCAAGACGATCGACCGCGCGGAAGATCTTCTGCTTCAGATATGGCGCCCGGTCGTCAAGAAAGTCAACGAAGAAGTTGCAGAGATGCAGGCAATAGTCGACGAAAACGGCGGCGACTTCAAGATAGCTCCCTGGGACTATTACTACTACGCCGAGAAAGTGCGTCAGAAAAAATATGATCTCGACGAATCCAAGGTGCGTGAGTATTTTGCCCTTGATTCCGTCCGTAACGGCATCTTCTCGATGGCTGAGCGTCTTTATGGCGTGAAATTCACCGAAATGCCCGACGCGCCCAGGTATTATGACGAAGTCACCGTCTATGATGTCACCGACGCCAATACCGGCGAACATGTCGCTGTGTTCATGACCGACTACTTCCCCCGCGAATCAAAGCGTCAGGGCGCATGGATGAGCGAATTCAAAGGCTCTTGGATCAACGATGACGGTTCGGCCTCAAGACCTGTCATATTCAATGTCGGCAACTTCTCACGTCCGACAGCCGACGCTCCCGCACTCCTTACACTCGACGAGGTAGAGACCATGTTCCACGAATTCGGCCACGGTCTCCACGGCATGCTCTCACGTGCCCGCTACAAAGGTCAGGCAGGCACAAATGTCGATCGCGACTTCGTGGAGCTTCCCTCACAGATCCACGAGCACTGGGCTCTCGAACCCGAACTGCTCAAGACCTACGCCCGTCACTACAAGACCGGAGAAGTCATTCCCGATGACATGATCGCCAAACTTCAGGCGGCCGCTACTCACAATCAAGGCTTCGCAACCGCCGAACTCGCGGGCGCCGCGCTGCTTGACCTCGAATACGGCAAACTCAATCCCACCGAGGACATCGACGTCGTCGAATTCGAAAAACGTGTCGCCGACAAACTCGGCATGCCTGCCGAACTCACATTCCGCTATCGTTCGCCCTATTTCAAACACGTATTCGGAAGTGACGGCTACGCATCAGGCTACTATACTTATCTTTGGGCAGAAGTTCTTGACACCGACGGTTTCGAACTGTTCAAAGAAAAAGGCATCTTCGATCCCGAGACAGCCAAGGCATTTAAAGAAAACGTTCTCGAAAAAGGCGGATCAGAAGATCCCATGGTTCTCTATGTCAACTTCCGCGGACATGAGCCTTCGGTTGACGCACTTCTCCGCAACCGCGGACTTGAGCCAGTCTCCAACGTCGATCTAAGCTCCAAATCGGGCAATTAAACCGCTTTTCACCCCATTATCATAAAAAACGGTCGCTCTTTGCGATCGTTTTTTGTATTTTTTGTAACAAAAAGACTATATTTGCATCATATATATACAACCAACATTCACCACAAATGAAAAAAACGTTTATTTCACTCCTTGCTGCCGCAGCAGCGATGCCGGCCCTTGCCGACGTTCCGCTCTGGCTCCGTGATGCGGCCATAAGCAATGACGGCAGCGAGATCGCATTCACCTATAAAGGCGACATCTACACCGTCCCTGTTTCAGGCGGCAAAGCACGGCAGATCACAACCGACAAGGCATTTGACAGCAAACCGCTATGGACTCCCGACAGCAAAAGCATCGTGTTCAGCAGCACCCGCGAAGGATCGCCTGACATCTTTATCTGCAATGCTGCCGGAGGCAACGTGCGCCGTCTGACCACACACAGCGGCAACGAGACTCCGCTCGGCTTTTCACCGGAAGGAAAACTTTTGTTCTCAGCCAATATCCGTCCGGCCGAAGATGCGATACAGGGACCGTTCCAGACCCAGTTATATTCGGTCGAGACAGACCGTCCTGACGCGCGGCCCAAGATGGAGATGTCGGTGCAGATGCGCGCGCTGAGCTATAACAGACAGGGCGACATGCTCTATGAAGACAAAAAAGGATATGAAGATCCTCTTCGCAAACACGAACGCTCGTCGGGAACATCAGATATATGGATGGTAAGCGGCGATAAGTTTACGAAACTGACCGACTTCAACGGCCACGATCTCAATCCCGTATGGGCGCCTGACGGCAAATCGTTCTTTTACATAAGCGAAGAGGATGGCACACTCAATATCCACAAGCGCACCCCCGACGGAAAAACCACCCGTCTGACTTCGTTTGAGAAACATCCGGTACGCTCGCTGTCGGCCTCGGCTGACGGCGTCATGGCATTCAGCTGGGACGGTGAAATATACACCTTGACTGAAGGGTCGACACCTCGGAAAGTCAACATCGAAATCACAAGCGACGATTATGACAGCGATCTGATAAAGGACCTGAGAAACTCCGGAGCTACCACGATGGCTGTGTCGCCGTCAGGTGATGAAGTCGCATTTATCATCCGCGGTGATGTCTATGTGACTTCGACAAAATACAAGACTACAAAACGCATCACCGACACTCCCGCACAGGAACGATGCGTCGAATTCTCGCCTGACGGACGCATGCTTGTCTACGACAGCGATCGCGACGGCCTGTGGCAGTTGTTCACAGCCAAACCGGCTAATGACGACGACAAGCAGTTTGCATATGCGTCAGAGATTGTCGAAGAACCCATTTACAGCTGCTCTACGGCGGCTCAGCAGCCAGTTTTCAGCCCTGACGGCAAAAAAGTCGCATTCCTCGAAAACCGCACCGAACTGCGCGTGATCGATCTGAAAACCAAGGCTGTCAATACAGCGCTCGACGGCAAGTTCAACTATTCCTACACCGACGGCGACATAAGCTTTGAATGGAGCCCCGACAGCCGCTGGTTGCTCGCCGACTACATCGGAACCGGCGGTTGGAATAATTCCGACATAGCCCTTGTCAAAGCCGATGGCTCGGAAGTCATCGACCTCACCGAAAGCGGCTATAGCGACGGCAACGCAAAATGGGCGCTCAGCGGCAAGGCCATAACCTACTCCACCGGACGCTACGGCATGCGCAGCCACGGCAGCTGGGGTAACACATCAGATATCATCCTGATGGTCCTCGACGGAGAAGCCTGGGATGAGTTCAACATGACCGAGGAAGAGTCAGCGCTCGCCGAAAAAGATGACCAAACAAAGAAAGACGATGTCCCGGAAAGCAAATCAAAAGAAGATAAATCTAAGAAAAACAAGGAAAAAGCGGACAACAAACCTGATGTAAAGCCTCTC
Organism: uncultured Muribaculaceae bacterium; assembly: GCA_910587545.1. GTDB lineage: Bacteria > Bacteroidota > Bacteroidia > Bacteroidales > Muribaculaceae > CAG-873. The sequence continues at coordinate 43,404 of CAJUMI010000006.1, forward strand.
GTGTTCGATCTCGCCAACCGCAAGTACCGCACAAGACGACTGACCGCATCGTCTTCAAGTCTCGGCGACTACTACCTTTCGTCAAAAGGCGACAAACTGTACTATTCGGCGGCAGCTACCGAAGGCGGCAGCAACCTTCTGGTCCACGACCTGCGAAAGGGCGATACCAAAGTGCTTGTCAAAGGCATCAGCGGCGGCTTCGTGCCCGACAAAGAAGGCAAGAACCTGTTTGTCATCAGCGGCAAAGGCATGAAAAAGATCGACCTCGCAAGCGCTGAAACCAAGAGCATAGAGTTTGAGGCTCCATATGACCGCAAACCGTCGAAAGAACGTGAATATATATTCGATCACATGTGGAAACAGGTCAAAGACAAATTCTATGATGCCAATCTCCACGGTGTAGACTGGGATTATTACGGTAAGCATTACCGCTCTTTCCTGCCTCACATCAACAACAACTATGATTTTGCCACTCTTCTTAGTGAAATTCTCGGAGAACTTAACGCATCGCATACAGGCGGCCGCTATTATGCACCTGGAGCAAGGATGTCTACAGCCGACCTCGGCGCATTCTTCGACGACACATACGAGGGAGACGGCCTGAAAATTTCGGAAATTCTTCCGCGGGGACCGCTTTCGCCAAACAAATTCGACCTTAAGCCCGGCGATATAATCATGGCGATCGACGGTTCCACGATCGAAGCCGGCAAGGACTACTTCCCTATGCTTGAAGGCAAGTCCGGTCATAAAACAGTCCTCACAGTTTTACGCGGCAACGGAAAAACCGACCGCATCGAGGTCAAACCCGCAGGCAGTGTGCACAATCTGCTCTACGAACGCTGGGTAGAACGTAATCAAGCCATGGTCGACAGCCTTTCAGGCGGCAGAATCGGTTATGTTCATGTTGCAGGCATGGACAGCCCGAGTTTCCGCACCGTATTTGACAAGATGCTTGGCAAATACCGCAACCGCGAAGCCATTATCGTCGACACCCGCTGGAACGGCGGCGGATGGCTTCATAACGACCTTGCCATTCTTCTCGGCGGCAAGGAGTATGTACGTTTTGTGCCACGCGGCAATTATATCGGAAGCGAACCCTTCTCACAGTGGACAAAACCGTCGGTTATGCTTGTCAACGAAAGCAACTACAGCGACGCCCACGGTTCGCCCTTCGTCTATCAGACGCTCGGACTCGGAGATGTCGTGGGCGCCCCCGTCCCGGGCACAATGACTGCCGTATGGTGGGAAAAACAGATTGACCCGACGCTGGTCTTCGGCATTCCGCAGGTCACTTCAATTGACATGCATGGAAATGTGCTTGAGAACCATCAGCTCAATCCCGATGTATTGATATACAATCGTCCCGACGATGTGATGAATGGCAAGGACGCGCAGATTGAAGGATCCGTCCGTACTTTGCTTGAAAAACTTGACAAAAATAAATAATCAGTACAAACTCATTCTTCGCGCCGATAACGCCGAGGACAAAGCCATCATCGACCTTATCAAGGAAGTACAATATTCTCTTCACTGAACAGCGAAATCTCCGTCATCCACGGAGATTTCGCGTTTTCTAACGCCGCAATACGTGTTCACACAAGGCATGATATGCTGTAAAACATATAAAATTATTTGCAAATGTTATTTAAGGTGTATTAACTTTGTAAAAACTAATCATATCTCGTATTCTGCCATGATACCGACGGTCAGAAAACAGTTTGTCTTTGCACTCGCGATACTGAGCGCGTTGCAGGTTTATGCACGGGAGATCATGCTGCCGTTGGTTGTGGATCCGCTCAAAGGCGAACTTCTTGATACCGACGTATGGGATTTCTCGCAGCAATGGTCGGGCGACGACAGGTCAGGTACTTCGGTTCATGTTTATGGCGACTCGCTGCTCGCAGAGACCGTTGCGGGGCGAAGATATTGGTACTGCATCAGCGGGGATTCAATTTTCTACAACGGAGAGGAAGACCGGCTCACGACCATAGTCGCCGAGCGGCCGGTATATATGATTTCCGGGCCGTTGGTTCCGGGAAGCGCCAACGGCGGCATCACATTTACAGCAGAGGGAAAAGGCGGGGGCAGACGATTTGCAGTATCTGAGCGCGGTACACTTGGTTTTGCCGTCGCCCGACAGCCCGGCACACTGATATTAGCCCCCGGCGACACCGTCCGCAATGCAATAGCGGTCAGGGAGATCAGGAACGTCGAGGCTTCTTTTCCCGACGACAGCCCGGCCGCAAGTACGGTCATGACGACGGTTACATACCGGTGGTATGACAGCGAAGGCGCAGCGTCTCTGCTTCCTCTCGCCGTGCAGAGATCGGTCTATGCCTCGGCAGCGGTGACCGCCGATGCCGAGCCGGCGGTTTCATCGGCATATCTTCCCGAAAGAGGGTCGCTGAAAAATCGCGGGCATGAAAATGACAGTCAGGAAACAGACCCTGCGGCCGACGTCCCGGCCATAGGAGCGGCGTTATCTGAAGCGTCCGTCACATGCGACGGACGTTCAGTAACAGTTACAGCCGCCATTCCCGAGGCTGGCCTGACCCTCACGCTCGACATCATGGACGAAGCCGGCTGTCTGTATCTCCATGACAGCACCGTAACAGACGGCGCGCAGTCTGAAATCACGCTCGACTGCCGGTCGCTGCGTACAGGCCGTTACATCGCGGCCATCGGAATAGAGAACATAGCCGTCGCGCCACGTAAGGGAATCATTATAATACGATGATTATGAAAGCGGCTCGGATGATATTCCTTTTTCTGTTGCCGGTGATTTCTATTTTACCCGGAGTGGCACAGAGTTCGTCGGATCTGAAAATCTCTCCTCAGAACAACGAGATCATTTCGCCGACGCCGTCGAGCGCCCAACAGATGCGTTACCAGAGTCCCCAGCCGGCATTGGCGACCGGGGCCGTCAACCTGTCGATACCGCTTTACACAATCGATATCGAAGGGCTGAAAATACCGTTCACCCTCAACTATCACACCTCAGGCATCAAGCCCCTCGACGATCCCTTCCCCTGCGGTTACGGGTGGAGTCTGCAACCTGCATTGAGAATAGTGCGTACTGTGCGCGGGCGTCCAGATGAGCATTTCGATTATTGGGGCGAAAAAATTTCACATGAAGATCTGAGAGGAGATCCCCACGTAGGTTATGCCTGCATGGTCGCTGAGTTGTGGCATTCGGGATCTTCGATCTCCGAAAGATACGATCCCGAAAAAGATATATTTACCGTTTCGCTCCCTTCCGGCACTTATACTAGAGTGATGAAGAGGGACGACAATGGCAACATATTATTTGTAGGCGGCGAATGCGACGATGAGATAATAGTTTCATCTTCCGGGAAATTGGAGAACATTACTGTTACCGATGCACAAGGTATTATCTATCATTTTGGCGGAGATTTTGTCGAAATCCCGGAACCCGGACCGTTTGACGTAAAATTATTCACAACGTCATGGGGTATAAAGAAAATAATATTGCCATCCGGGCGTACTATCGATTTTGACTGGTCGTTTTTCTTTCATACTGATAAGAAAATATTCGGCGGGGATACCTATAATGATCAATTCCCCACTACAAAATATATAAAGCCTGACGAAGAGCGGTCGGAAGCATTATACGGACTCCCGAACAACCCACGCGGCACCTATCATAAGCGTATGCACCTTGCATCCGTCAGTTTTCCCGGCGGTACTGCCGCTTTTAATTATCAGGACACAACATTATCATCATTTGTGGTCATAGCGGCGAACGATACCGTGCGCAAGATCAATTTCGGCTTTGGCAAGAACTTCCCAGAGAACAAGTTTCTGAGAGAGATAAATATTAGCGGAGAAGGAAAATATTCATTCGATTACGACCCTCAGCGCTTTGATGAACCCAAATTATGGCATCGTCAGGACTGGTGGGGATATTATAACGGTAAAGCTCCGCGACGTAGTCCCGGTGAGATTTGCCTTACACCATATCTTGAACTTAATATAAATAGATACGTAAATTCACCTGCGACGAAAGACTGGATCGGTCATGCCGACCGGACACCGGATGAAAAAGCAATGCGGGCGGGCATCCTGACCCGGATCACATATCCTACGGGGGGATCAAGCTGTTTTGAATATGAAGCCCACCGCTTCCCTAAGACGAGGATCGATTCCGAATGCCATATTTCAGAAGAAACAGATCCATGGTTAGACATGGGCGGCGGGCTGAGGGTGACATCGATAACGACACTTTCACAGGACAACCATATATTACAGTATAGCACTTATAAATATGATTCAGTAGTTGTAACTTCAGTTCCCTCTGCTTCGACATTTGTTTCGACGAGTTACGCCGTCAGTCTCTCCTCATCAAACGGTGACGTTTTCCCGTTTGATTACCGGCACACATTTGTAGGCCATTCATCCAATTATATGAACAACCATATCGGAGAACCCGATATATGGTATGCAAAAGTGACCGAATACGGCAAAGAAGGTAAGACTGAATATAATTTCAGTTGCGTCAACCCGCCGAGTCAGGAAAAACGCGAGTGGGGCGTACTTTATCCGCTTTCGCTCAACAATGTCTTTTCAAAAGGGCCTGTACTCACAAGAAAGACAGTGTACAAAGATTGCAGCACCGGATACAAGCCGGTCGAGACCACAAGTTTTGCCTATGAAAAAACCGGTTGGAACGCAATTGACAATTCACATATCAGCCGGGTATTGCTGCAGGCCGTGGAGCATCTGACCTCTTCTCCGGATTTTACCGACGGTGAAAAATTCCAATCACCTGATCTGGTTGACAGGCCAAACTTAAAGACCTATAAATATATATACGTAGTCACCCCCCAACACCTTATATGCGACTATACGCCATACAGGATTTCATGCTATCCGCTCAATCTGATTTCCGAACGTCTGAAATCGAAGTCTGTGACCTATCATCGTGACAACGGAGATTTCACGCAGACAGAGACCTACGAATACAAGCCGGGGACATCGATTGTCACCTCGGTTGTCACCACAGTCACGGGCGACGACCGCACGGAGCGCGTCGATCTCACCTATCCATCGGCCTCGGGAACGGCAGTCGAACGGGCTATGGTCAACGCCAATATCACCGCGACGCCCCTGAAAACTCGCCATACATTCGGCACTGCCGTAACCGAGGCTCGGCGCGAGATGAAGCATTACGGCAACCGCGTCTACCGTCCCGCCAAGGTATGGCTGACGCGCGGCGGCGACACCCGTCTCGCCGGCAGCTATGACTACGACGCCTACGGCAACATGCGCGAATACCGCGGCGAGGACAGCGTGGCCACAAGCTATCTGTGGGGCTACGGCGGCATCTACCCCGTCTACCGCATCGACGGTGCAGGCTTTGCCGAGATCGAAGCACTGGTTCAGAATGTCAACGCCCTCGGGGGCAACGCCGACCTCGCCGATCTGACCGCCAAGCTCGAGAAGCCCGGACAGCGGCATGTGACCAAGGCTCTGTGGAAGCCGCTCGTCGGCATGACATCGCTCCGGCAGCCCTGCGGTCTGACCGAAAGCTATGAGTATGACTCTGCAGGCAGGCTCATCCTGAAGTCGGTCGACGGCCACGGCCCGGTTGAGGGATACAGCTACCATGTGCGGGAAGGACGGCAGAACTATATGACTTCGTCTACCTATAATTCGGAGAACTCATCTGCCACGCGCCTGATTGTCAATTATGACGGTCTCGGACGCGAGACTACGAGACTGACCGCGGCTCCCGACCCCGATGAACTCTTTTTCGAGGTGATACCGTGGCCGAAAAACGAGGCAAGAGCAATACCCCCTCTGATAAAGCAAGGTGATTTCTACGCCACGCTGACAGAGTATGACGCGATGGACAGGCCGTACCGCACATGGGCGCCGGTGTACGTCGACGCCAAACATCCGACAGCAAATAATATCGCGACCGCGGCCAATGAACTTTACGGCACCGAATATGCCTATACGACTACATTCTACGAGGCCTCGCCGCTCGCCGTCACGACGGGATCGCTTAAGGCGGGCAAGGAATGGCATGACGCAGACCGACGCGTGACGGTGCGCCGCCTGGTCAACGCGGCTTCGGGCGACTATGCATGCCCCGAATATGAGCAATCGAGCACGCTGCTCAGAAGGTCGCGCTACTATCCCGCAAGCACACTGAGCGTAGAGGAAATCACCGACGAGGAAGGACATGTCACCATGACCTTTACCGATCGCCGCGGACTGACGGTGATGACACGCGAGGGAGAGACCGGCGACTGGCATGACACGCGCTATGTCTACAACGATTACGGCGACCTGCTGTTCGTGATACAGCCGAATTTTCCTGCCTCAGCTGGGATTAAGGACTGTTTCCGTTACGAATACGACGCGCGCGGCAACCGCACACTCGCCGCCGTGCCCGGCGGCACGGAGACGCGCTACCGCTATGACACGCGCAACCGTCTGTTTGCCGAACAGGACGGCAACATGCGCGACCGCGGAGAGTGGATCGTGCATCATTACGACAATCTCGGCCGGCCGGCATTCTCCGCTGTGGCTACAGCGACCGACAGCGAGATCGAGAGCGCGGCAGCCCGGACGCTCAGTTTCATCACACCGGGCATGGCGAGCTTCCTTTACAACAATACCGGCGGTTACGTATGCCGGACAAAATACCCTCTGACCATTACCGAACTTGTCGATGCTCATTATTACGACTCCTACGACTTCACGATCGATCTTAACGAGGGGTGGGATGACTACTACACCCCGCCGCCGCTTTACTCACGGCCGCGCGCCTCGGCGGCCGGATTGGAGACAGGGACGGCCGCCGGCGGATGGCTCGAGACGGTGTTCTACGACAACGCCGGCCGCATTGTGCGCCGCGTCTCCGGCGATATGAAGAAAACGCCCGATAAAGAGACATATCTCCGCTACAGTTACGAGGGCAATCTCTCCGGTCAGTTAGAACGAACTGTCGCCCCGCAGGCAGTAACTCTCACCTCAGAGAACACCTATTGGTCATCGGGGCATTTGAAGCAGGCCAAAATCACGCAGAACGACAGCACGGCGCTTTTCGTGTACTCCTACGACCGCGCCGGGCGCGTCGACACGATAAAAGTCGGCGACGATGTGAGACGCACGTTCACCTACGATGTGGCAGGGCGTCTGACGGCATCTGACGCGACTACATCGATGAGGCCTGCCGTCCTGCCACAGCTGCCCGCCACTGCAGGCACATACACGGCCTCGGCTGCTCTCCCGATCATTGAAAAACGCAGAATATCGTTTTTCAGCGAGACTATCCATTATGCCGACGCAGCGGACGGCTGCACGCCGCGCTACGACGGCAGGATATCGGGCCGCAAGTCAGGCGGATATCTCATGGCCTACAGCTATGACATCCACGGACGGCTGACGGCCTCTGAGCCTGTGTCGTCGGGCCTTTCAGGCAGCATTGATGCGCCCGATATCGGCACGGAGTACACCTACGACCGCAACGCCAACATCACCTCGATGTCGCGCCGCGGCATCATCGACATA
>CAJUMI010000007.1 GCA_910587545.1 uncultured Muribaculaceae bacterium
ATTACTCTCCGAAAACTCACTTCTGTTAACAATCGTTTTTAAACAAGCTCTAAATACGATGCGATGCAGACGGGGAGTAAAAGATGTTTTATTTTCATGGTTTGGAACTAAATTTCAAATTATAAAAATTTGATTAATGCTGAGATATTATTAAAATTATGATTGAGCCGGTATAAGGAGATGTTGTCAATTATTAGATCATTTGTTTATGTTTTGATTTGGATGTCAAAGATAAAGAATAAAACAGTATATACTGACATACATCATGATTTTAACAAATTTTACACAAACGTATAGCTTCGATGTTTTAATTTCCCCATTGTTCATCGGTCACATGGCTCTTTGCAAGCAAAGAGACTTCGTCGTTGACTTCTCAATGTGAAATTTATACAAAATCCACCGGCCATATGGCCCGCTTCACCTCCCCTTCTTCAAGGCGGTTTAATCAATAAGTCCACAACCCTAATTTTACTTCTGTCGTCTAAACAAGTTCTAAGTCCGCTCAAAATACGAAGCTGGCGATTTTTAGTTAGATTCGTTAATTATGCTGATTTTTTGTAACTTTGTACGTTATATTATAGTTGTATGTAATGATGCGTCACAGGCGCAGGAAAATTTAAACAGAAGCATATATGAATCCACTGGAACTCAGCGAACAAGAAATCATCCGTCGCGGCAGCCTCGACGCCATGCGGCAGATGGGTATAGATCCTTATCCCGCAGCCGAATATCCCGTCACGGCTCACTCCGATGAAATAAAAGCCGCATTTGAGGACGACGCTCCCGCGCGCGACGTGTGTGTCGCAGGCCGCATCATGAGCCGCCGCATTATGGGCAAGGCTGCGTTTGTCGAACTTCAGGACTCTCTCGGACGAATACAGATCTATGTGTCGCGCGATGAGATATGCCCCGACGAGAACAAGGATCTCTATAACGTCGTGTTCAAGAAATTACTCGACATCGGCGACTTCATCGGCGTCGAGGGCTATGTGTTCCGCACTCAGACCGGCGAGATATCTGTGCATGCGCGTACGCTGACCGTGCTCAGCAAATCGCTCCGTCCGCTACCTATAGTGAAGGTCAAGGACGGTGTGACTTACGACGCTTTCGACGACCCCGAGCTCCGTTACCGCCGCCGCTATGTCGACCTCGTTGTCAACGATCAGGTCAAGGATATCTTCATCAAGCGCAGCAAGGTCTATGATTCGATGCGCAGATATTTCAACGAGCACGGCTATATGGAAGTCGAGACCCCCATTCTTCAGTCGATAGCCGGCGGCGCGGCGGCGCGTCCGTTCATCACCCATCATAACTCGCTTGACATGACTCTCTACATGCGTATCGCCACAGAGCTTTATCTGAAGCGTCTTATCGTCGGCGGCTTCGAGGGTGTCTACGAGATCGGCAAGAACTTCCGCAACGAAGGCATGGACCGCACCCACAATCCCGAGTTTACCTGCATGGAGATCTATGTGGCCTACAAGGACTACAACTGGATGATGAGGTTCACCGAGCAGATGCTCGAACGTATATGCCTCGACGTCAACGGCACGACCGATGTCCGTGTCGGAGACAATGTGATCAGCTTCAAGGCTCCGTTCCGCCGCGTCACCATGATCGACGCGATCAGGGAGCATACCGGTGTCGACATTACCGGCATGGACGAGGACCAGTTGCGCGAGGTGTGCCGTCAGCTCGATATCGAGGTTGACGCATCGTTTGGCAAAGGCAAGCTGATCGACGAGATCTTCGGCGAGAAATGCGAGGGCAAATACATCCAGCCTACATTCATCACCGACTATCCTATCGAGATGTCGCCGCTCACAAAGCGCCACCGCGAAAATCCAGAACTGACCGAGCGTTTCGAACTTATGGTCAATGGCAAAGAACTCTGTAACGCATACTCGGAGCTCAACGATCCGATTGACCAGTATGAGCGTTTCGTCGAGCAGATGCGCCTTGGCGAGAAAGGCGACGATGAGGCGATGATTATTGACCAGGACTTCGTCCGCGCCCTCGAATACGGCATGCCTCCGACATCCGGCATGGGTATAGGCATGGACCGTCTCGTCATGCTCATGACCGGTCAGACCACCATCCAGGAAGTATTGTTCTTCCCACAGATGCGCCCCGAAAAAGTCGAGCGCCGCGACAAGCCAGAGGTCTATGTAGCCTTAGGGGTGCCCGAAGAATGGGTGGCTCCGCTGCAGAAAGCGGGTGTGCTGACAGTAGACTCTCTTGCCGACGTCACCTCTGCCGGAAAACTGCATCAGGAACTCTGCGGTCTGAACAAGAAATTCAAACTCGACCTCAAAAATCCCACTGCCGACGAAGTGTCTGCATGGATCACTGCCGCCTCGGCTGCGCGTCAATAACAACTCTGTCATGAACCGCTCCTCATCAGATTCCGGCAGACCGGTCTTTCCCGGCAATATAGCGGTGCTCGGCGGAGGCACCTGGGCCACTGCACTGGCAAAGCTGTTGCTTGTCAACTGCGAGTCGATAGGGTGGTATATCCATCGCGACGACCGCATCGCCGACTTTATCGCCGCCGGCCGCAATCCGGCCTATCTGACCGATGTGGAATTTGATGTGGACCGCATCCGTTTTTCGAGTGACATCAATGCCGTCTGTTCTGAGGCCGACACTATTGTCCTCGTTACGCCGTCGCCCTATTTCAAGGCCGAGACCGACAAGATAACCGTCGACATCTCCGGCAAGAACATTGTATCGGCGGTAAAGGGCATCGTACCCGGCGACAACGAACTGATAACCGACTATATGCACCGGCGTTTCAGAGTGGGCACCGATCGCAGTCTCGTCGTGGGCGGTCCGTGCCATGCAGAGGAAGTGGCCATGGTGCGCCCGTCATATCTCACCATCGCCTGCCGCGACATCGACCGTGCGGCTGTATTCGCCCAGAGCATTTCGGGCAAAAACATCCATGCGATCACCTCGACCGATGTCGACGGCATCGAGTATGCGGCCGTGCTTAAAAACATCTACGCCATAGCTTCGGGGATAGTCGACGGCCTGAAAATGGGCGACAATTTCCTGGCCATGCTCATGTCCAACGCCATCCGCGAGATGGCCGCGTTTGTCAACACCGTTGTTCCCGGCGCGCGCGACATCTGTGACTCGGTCTATCTCGGCGACCTGCTCGTGACGGCCTATTCGCGCTTCTCGCGCAACCATTATTTCGGCTCGATGATAGGCCGGGGCTACTCGGTCAAAGCCGCTAGGATGGAGATGGAGCAGACGGCTGAAGGATATTATGCGACAGAGTGCATCCATCAGATCAACAGACGCCACGGCGTGATGATGCCGATAATGAACAGTGTCTACGATATCCTTTACCGCAAGGCCGGGCCGGCCGGTGCTGTCGCGCGGATGGCCGAATATTTTGACTGACAACACTGAAATTCAAGAATAAATACTTTTAAAAACAACCTCAATGAAGCAAATCGAACTTAGCATCAAGAATGCATTGGGCGCAACATCGCGTCACGATGTCGACGCCCTCAGAGACGCAGCTCTGCAAGGACTGAAAAAACTGACCGACGGCTCCGGTCTCGGCAGCGATTTTCTCGGCTGGGTGAAACTCCCAACTGAAACCACAGCGTCGCTCCTCGACGACATCAACTCGACAGCTGCCGCTCTGCGCGAAAACTGTGACACTATCGTCGTGATCGGCATAGGCGGCAGCTATCTCGGTGCCAAAGCTGTGATCGAGGCCCTTTCCGACTCATTTTCAGCCTATCGTCATGACTCTGATCCACATGTCCTTTTTGCCGGACAGAATATCGGTGAAGACTATCTCTACGAACTCTCAGACTATCTCAAGGACAAGAAGTTTGGTATCGTTGTCATTTCGAAATCAGGCACTACCACCGAACCGGCAATCGCTTTCCGCCTGCTCAAAGAGCAGCTCGAGCGTCAGCTTGGCCGCGAGGAAGCCTCGAAGCGCATCGTTGCCATCACCGATGAGAAACGCGGCGCTCTCCGCAGCCTCGCCACTCAGGAAGGCTACAAGACCTATGTGATCCCCGACAACGTCGGCGGACGCTTCTCCGTGCTCACTCCCGTAGGACTCCTGCCTATAGCCGTGGCCGGTTTCGACATCCACGCCCTCGTCGCCGGTGCCGCCGACTTCGAGAAAAGCACACTCGGCGGCTCGTCCGACATGTCAGTGCTCTATGCTCAGATCCGTAACGCACTCTATCGTGCTGGTAAAAAGACCGAAATTCTCGTCAACTATAACCCCAAGCTCCACTACTTCGGCGAATGGTGGAAACAGCTCTACGGCGAGAGCGAAGGCAAGGATCACAAGGGCATATTCCCCGCAGCTGTTGACAACTCTACCGACCTTCACTCCATGGGACAGTGGATCCAGGACGGCGAGCGCACCATCTTCGAGACAGTTATCTCGGTTGTGGATCAGAAACACGAACTGCGCATCGGTCATGACGAGGCAAATCTCGACGGTCTCAACTTCCTCGCCGGCAAGCGCGTTGACGAGGTCAACAAGATGGCTGAACTCGGCACGGTCCTCGCCCACGTCGACGGCGGAGTGCCCAACATCCATGTCAGCGTGCCCGCGCTCACCGAGTACTATCTCGGCCAGCTGATCTACTTCTTTGAAGCTGCCTGCGGCATCAGCGGCTACATCCTCGAGGTCAACCCCTTCAATCAGCCCGGCGTGGAGGCTTACAAGAAAAACATGTTTGCCCTTCTCGAAAAACCCGGCTACGAGGCCGAGACCGAGGCCATCAAAAAACGCATCTGACCCCGTTAACGTCAGATGACCTGAATCGGCAGCCCGAAAGCAATACCCATAGCTTTCGGGCTGCCACATTTCCCCCTAAAGACTCTAAAGACCCTAAGCCCTCGCCCCTCCTTCTCTAAAAAATTACCGATAAATAATTCAAGACAAGACTCTGACACTTAATCTGATATCTGCTGTTCCCCGCAGCCTTGCGAGTGTTAAATCTCCCGGCCGGTCAAAAACACTGACAATACGCTTGATTCTTGACATAACTTTGCAGCGAAGAAAAAATAACAATCCAACTGCGAAACCATGTTACAACTCACCGACAAGAAATCACGATCGACCCGCCGCGCTCTGTTGCGTTTCCTGTCGCACTATGATTACGGCTACCGCGATGCTGCAATAGAGATCTCCGGCATCGTGGGCCGCGATCCGTCAGACTACGAAGTTACAGCACCTGTGCTGCTCGTGTGGTTGCTCGAAAACGATTTCAAGCCTGTGATGCGTTACGACCGCCGTGCACAACGCATTATCGATCAGATCGCTGCCGAGTATGTCGGCTATAGGTCCGGAACTATAGGCCGCTCGCCTCTCGGCTGCGATATGTCACTTTTTGCGACAGCGTCGGCGGTTCGGGTTCCGCAGCTTTTATCAGCCTCCCATCATTCCCGGAAGCTCGCCCCTCCCCGCTCGCCCCCCGTATTCTACCTCGCGGATATAATGATTTCACGCACTCCGCAACCATCCCGTCGGTTGTGGAATTAACGCCACGATAACCGTTGCCGGCCTTGGAAAATATGTGGGTGACTTTTTCCATTGACAACCTGTGTTGACCGGGTAGGCTATAGAACGGAATACATCCAATCTCAAAAATGATGGCTATCAGAACGATAAATTATCTATGCGTCCCTGCGATTAACATTTATTGTCGCATTTTTTTGTCAAACCGGCTCTAAATGCAGAAAAATGATCAATACTATTTGTAAATTGCAGAAATATGCTTAATTTTGCAGCTGTTAATAATCATTAATACAGATTTAGATATGAAGAAATTTTACACCTTACTTGGCGGCATTGCATTGGCCGTCGCAGTTATGACTCCCGGTATATCAGCACAAAGTATGCCCGGATATTCTATGTTGAAGTATACGATCAGTCCTGCTGACGGCTCTGACGTTAATGAGTTGGAGACGATAATTATCGATTTCCCCGATCCCGTCGATGGCATTGATGCCCATATCCTTACGACGAGTATCGGCAATTATGCCACGCTTACATGCGGATCTACGGTTATTAAAGCAATAAATCTTGAGGCAGGTACCCATGGCAGCGAAATCAGCAAGGCATATATATATTTCCCGAAAACGACTACCCCCGGCACATATACATTCCAACTTGCCGAAAGCGCTCTTTGCGATTTTGATCAGAGAGAGAGCCACGACGAAGGTGAGGGATACAGTGTCAATTCTCCCATCACTGCTACTTATACCCTCAAGGGTACTTCCGGAATTGACAAGGTCGAGGCTGACGGCGTTGATACTCCTGCAACGATCTATGACCTTTTCGGCCGCAGGATCAAAGAGGCGGATGTGAACAAGCTCGATCCCGGTATCTATATCGTCAACGGTAAGAAAGTTTTTGTAACAAGATGAGTGGTCTGCGTCTGGCGTTTATATCGTCGTTGTTGCCGGCAGTCTTGAGTATGTCAGCGACAAAAACACTCCCGGAATTCAAAGACTGCGACAAAATAATATTTTCGACAGAGGAAGAAACGTCGGTTGAAAGCTATGATGCTTGCAACTCAGTCCTGCCTTCATCCCGCGACGCAGCACAGGAGTATGACAATAATATCGCTTCCGACTATGATTGCTGCTACTATTGGCTTGATAACAACGGAGCGATCTCAAGCACATGGGAGACTACGATTACAGAGATTGTGGCAAGTGTAACAGAGGGCAAATACCTTATCAAAGGCTTGTTTGCTGACACATTTCGACCCGAGGGCGACAAGGACTTTGCCGTGAATGACGTCGAAGCCGCTTACGAGCCTGCTACCGGAGTAATGTCTATCGAATGCGGGCAGCATCTGTTTGACTTCAAGTCGGGCAACTATACCTATCCCATCTCCTTACTCGCTATAAGGAAGGTGTCCGCTGGCTGGAACATATCTGCTGAAGGATCTATGCGACTGCTTCGCACTGAGCGTGGTTTCGAAGTCCTCGCTGATTCGGACGTAATAGGATTCTATCTTGGCATGATTAACCCTGACACCGGCGGTTTCTCAGGATTCGGTGGTGCGATATACCCCCGTTTCCACGAGTTCAACGGAGTGATGCTTTATACGGTCGCCGCTGATGTCGATGAACAGATGATGGCTATGTTGTGCAACATCTACAGCTATGCTGATGATGGTAAATTGCACATATCCAATTTCGCCAATTTCGGCTATCATGTCAACATGTCGATGGACTATGATAATGCAAAGGGGATCGCATGGGCCTTCGATGCAAAGATCGATGAACTTCAGAATCTTGACGGCGGAATGACTCCGTTCTATGCTGCCAACGCCCTTAATGGTGGCTCTGATTATGGTATGCCTGTTGTCGACGGTGAAGGACGATTTTATTTCAGCGCAAATATAACCAAGGACAATATCGGTAATACTGTCTTGCAGATACCGCTCTGGGGGGCTTATATACAGCAGAACCTTGTTGCTCTTTACGGCTCGACCAACATAATGTTGTTCTATCCGCTTCCCGACAATTCAAGCGGCATAGATGAGGTGATGTCCGGTCAGGATGAGAGTGAATCAGTTGCCCCGGTCTATTATAACCTTCAGGGATATCCTGTCGCCGATCCTGTCAAAGGGAACCTTTATGTGCGTGTGGTAGGCTCTCGTGTCGACAAGGTGGTCTATTGAATTATAGTTGCCGGATATGAAAAAAGGGTTGCGCGGCTTGGCGCAACCCTTTTTCATGAATCTATCCGGGAGATATGATTATTTCACAGCTTTGAGAGTGTAGAAGTCGGGAGCTGTAGGAGTCTCGAGTTCTTCGTTGAGCAGGATCAGAGTCGAGTCTGTAGCGTTGAGGAAACAGATGTCTTCAACTGCAGAATCGTTTACTGACGGAGTCAGTCTGATGTAAGAGTAACCGTTGGTGTCGACGGTGGCGTAGGTGCCTTCAGATTTGATGCTGAGGATCTCGTTGATGCCGAGGTTGGCGGTTGTGTCGAGGGCAAAGTAAGTCTCGATCATGTCGTAGTTGCCGTCGTTGAGCTGGAGTGTGTACCAGATTCCGTCGCAGTCAGCGCCGGGGAGAATGCCGGTGTAGGCAGCTTTGGCTACAACGGTTGTGTCAGCGGTTTCGGTTGTTTCAGCGGCTTTTTTGCCTGAGCAGGCAGCCATGCCGAGGATAGCGATAGTGGCTGTTGCAATAAAGAATAACTTTTTCATAACGTTTTGAATAGAAATTAATTGTTAAAAATAGATTTAGTGTTTGACTCTTATAGTGAGTATGATATTCCGATAGCCGGAATTATGGCTTTGACCTTGTAGTCGGCCGTGAATGTTCCTTCGGGCGAGATGCCGAAGTATTGTTCGAGAGCAGGGTAGCTCCGGGCTATAAAATCTTCGTAGCGGCCGACAGCGTTATTGACGCGGCAGCCGTGGACATACATGAACGCTGCGTCGATCGACAGGCGGGGTATCGGGCGGAACGACAGACCGATCGACGGCTCGATTTTTGTTGCGCCGGGAGTCTCGGGATTGTAATATGACTTGTTGCAGGGCGAAGTGTCGATCATCAGGCCCGCGCGGACGTCGAAGCGCTTTGTCAGCTCATATTGCGCACCGATGTGGTAGGTCCATGCGTTTTTATAGTCCTTGGTGAGGTGCTGGTCAAACTGAGGCAGTCCGTCGAATGCGATGTCGAGCTGTTTGTAGGTCCCCCAGCCGTTGAGCTGTGCGTCAAGCGCGAGCAGAAGCCGGGATGTCGGCTCGTATGAAAGGCCAAGCGTCAGCACATATGGACACGGCATCGAGGCGGCGAAATTGGTGGCGCTGATGTCGTCGAGTGTAGAGCCGAGCAGAGTGCGGGCGACTTCGTTGCCGTAGTTTACGGCGGCGTTGCCTTTGGCGACTTTCATTTCCATCTTCGAGCGGTACGACGCTCCGAAAGTGAGATTGGGCAGAATGTCGTACATCACGCCGACGTTATAGCCCAATGCGAGGTCTGACGATCCGTCGAGGATCACCGATGCCGGAGTGGTTGTGAATTGGTGAAGGACCGCGGGCAGCTGGCCGGTCGACACCATCAGCTGCTGGAGTGCGTTGAGCGAGCCTGCCGATACGAGGCCTTTGTGGAGATTGACGTTGCCCCATGAGATCATGAGTCCCGCGCCGACAGAGAGTTTCGGGAATATGCGCCAGGATACGGTCGGCTGAACGGTGAACACTTTGAGATCAACCGACTGGTTAAGCACGGCACCTGGCCAGTTGTCGCCCCAGTCGATCGAGCTGCCGTAAGGCGTGTAGAGTGACACCCCGGCCGACAGATTGTCGTAGATGCGGAATGAGGCCGAGATGTTGAAAGGAGTGCTGACTTTGTTGCTTGTCTTATACTCCGCCCCGTCAACAAAAGCACTGGCATCAGCTTTTATAGCGCTCATGCCTGCCGAAACATCAAGTACTTTTTCGGAGAACGATATGGCTGCCGGATTGAAGATGTTGCTTTCCGCGCCAAGTTTCATAGCTACTCCTACGTGGCCCATGCCTGTCTGCTTCGCACTGAAAGTGTTGACCTGATAACCTTCGGCCTGCAAAAACAGTGCGCAAAGTGAGCTAAAAACCACAAAACAAAGCTTTTTCATATAAAGCTAACTTAAATTTGGCTGCGAAGTTACAACTTTTTTCATAATAAAGCATACTTGCGCCTAAATTTGTGAAAAATAGTGAAATAATAATAAACAAATTGCGCTGCAGTGTTATCTGCTCAGTTCCGATAGGCGTGCGAGATATTTGCCGATGATGTCAAATTCAAGATTGACGCGGTCGCCGACCTTGATGTTGCAGAAGTTGGTGTGCTCGAGCGTAAAGGGTATGATGGCCACTCGGAATGAACGCATTTCGCTGTCGCATACGGTTAGACTGACGCCGTTTACTGTCACCGAGCCTTTTTCTACAGTCATGTAGCCTTTTGCGATCATCGCAGGATCGATGTCGTAGACAAACTTGAAGTAGCGGCTGCCGTCGGCATCTTCTATTTCCGTGCAGACGGCCGTGCAGTCGACATGTCCCTGGACGATATGGCCGTCAAGGCGGCCGTTCATCATCATCGAGCGTTCGAGATTGACGAGGTCGCCGGGCTGAAGATCTCCGAGATTGGATCGCTCGAGGGTCTCGCGTATCGCCGTGACTTCGTAAGTACTGTCGGGGTGGAGTGCAACGACTGTAAGACACACGCCGTTGTGGGCGACGGACTGGTCGATGCGGAGCTTGTCGGCAAACGAACATTTTACTCTGAGGTTAACGTTGCTTTCGTTATGGGTGACGGCGGTTACGGTCGCCGCTTCTTCTACAATTCCTGAGAACATGGCTGTATTTTTTTAATGGATGATTGATATTTCTGTTGTTTTGCCGGGGATGAATACGAGTTTCACAGACAGGCTGCCTGTCGTGTTGTCGTAGGTGAATTTTGTCTTTTTGCCGTTGACAGTCACCGATGAAGGTGCTGCCGCGAGTCCCGGCAACCTGAAGTCGATGTCGATTTTGTCAGGTGCGCCGTCGTATGTCCCTTCGGAGCTGATGCAGACCGTTGCGTCGCCGTCGTCAGTGCAGCGCCCCTTGAAGTTGATGAGTCTGTACCGGCCTTCGGCAAGCGAACGCGGTGAGATGCGGTTGTCGTCATATAGCGTGTAGCCTGACTCGATGCCAGGACTGGCGTAGTAGCTGACAGTCAGGCGCGACGGATCGTAGTCCGACGTGTTCCTCATCTTATAGTCAGCATGCGGTATGAATGCTCCGGCGCGGACAAACAGCGGAATGACGTCGAGCGGAGCATCGTATGTGTTGATTGCCCCGGTGTAGCTGACGCGGGGGTCACGCATGTCGATCCAGCTGCCGTCGGGGAAAACGATCGGGCGGCTGACAGCTCCCTGTTTGAGAACCGGAGCCACGAGTATGTCGCGTCCCCAGAGATATTCGTCCCTGATCGTGTCGCAAATCTCCCGGCGGCTGCCGTGGAAGTTGAGCGGTCTCACAAGGGGCAGTCCCCTGGCCGAGTTTTCGTAAGCGAGGGTGTAGTTATAGGGGAGCCAGCTGTAGCGCTCGTCGATAAGCCGTTTTATTATGCCGGCCTGAGCCGGATAATGGTATGGCTCGGCGTATTCCTGTGAATGAGTGCGGAGCACCGGCGAGAAAAGTCCGAGTTGCAGCCAGCGCACATAAAGCTCGGGATCAATCGGATTGGCGTCGTCGAGCGCGAAACCGCCGACGTCGTGGCTCATATAGCCGAGGCCGCTGAGCCCCGAGTTAAGCATTATGGTGATCTGTGGCTCGAGGCCGCCCCATGAGCGTGACACATCGCCTGACCACGGAAACACACTGTAGCGCTGCAGGCCCGTCGTGCCTCCGCGCATCAGTGTGAAGAGGCGGCGGTCGGGATATTTCCGGGCGAAGAGATCATAGATTATGCTACTCCAGTGGTTGCCGTAGCGGTTATGATATTCGCGGGCCTTGAGGCCGTTGGCATGGCAGGCCTCGTCGGGGTGTTTCTCGGGTTCGCCGAGATCGCCCCACCATCCGGTGACACCCATGTCGGAGAGTTCGCCGTAGCGTTTGGCGAGCCATGCGCGTGTGTCGGGATTGGAGACGTCAAACATGCCGCCCTTGCCGACCCATATCTCGACATCGAGCGGACGTCCCGTCGAGTCGCGTACAAAAATGCCTTTCGGGGCGAGCGAGTCATAGTTTTCAGCGCCTTTGCCGTTGCGGAGGACGTAGGGCTGCGATATGGGCACCACTTTGACGCCTTCTTTTGCAAGCGATAAGAGCATTTTTTCGGGATCGGGCCATTGGTCGGGGTCCCAGTCAAGGCGTCCCATGTCTTCCTCTTTGCCATACCAGTAAAGGTCGAGTACAACGCCGTCGAGCGGATAGCCCGACGATTTCAACTTCCTGACCACTTCCTTGGTCTCGTTTTGGGTCTTGTAGCCGTATTTTGACGTGATATAGCCCAGCGCCCACAGTGGCGGCAGATCCTGACGCCCGGTTATGGCTGTGAGTTGTTCGACGGCGTCGGCTATGGTCGACACACCGTTGACGAAATAGTAGCTCACGGCGCCCGGGGCCTCGGTGACGTACTTTATCGGATCGGAGAGAATGAGAGTCGAAGCCGCGTAATCGTCGAATACCAGAGCGAA
The DNA here is from genome assembly GCA_910587545.1 of uncultured Muribaculaceae bacterium. Classification (GTDB taxonomy): domain Bacteria; phylum Bacteroidota; class Bacteroidia; order Bacteroidales; family Muribaculaceae; genus CAG-873. Next base: position 12,188 of record CAJUMI010000007.1, read on the forward strand.
GCCTTCGACCGAGACAATGAGCGGCATGGTGATATTCATCTGGCTGATGCGCGGGTCGTTGCCTGTATAGCCGTAGGTGGGTCGGTTGTACATGACCAGGGTGTCGCCGCGCAGGTTAAGCGAGTGACCGCGCTCGCCCGCGCCATAGTAAGCGCCGGTGGCGGTAGTGGCAAGCTCGATTTCCAGACGGCCGCCGGTAGTGGTGCGTATGCCGCTGTCTGTTACCACGCGCCCGTCGCCGCCGTAGATCGTGAGCGCTCCCGTGCGGGCGTCAATTATAGCGGTGACGCTGCCTGTTGAGATGGATGTCAGGTTGTCGTCAATCGTCGACCTACTGACGGCGACATCGCCGGCTGAGCTGTCGAGGCGGTTGGCTGTTAGCTCTGTTTCGTCGCCGAGGCGGTTTGTCACTTTCAATGTGGCGGCATTGATGACGCTGACCTCGACCGTGCGTCCCTGTGGCGTGACGGCGGAGATCGACTCCAGTGCCGCCGCCGGCGACAGGCATGTCGCCGTAAACCACGCCGTCAGTAAGGTCTTCAGTAAGGTTCTTTTGCAATATACTTTCATCGGTATGAGGGAATTTTTGTGGTTATGGATCTATCCAGTAGGTATAGCCCCGCCAGCTGATGGCATAGTCGCCTTCACGGTTATAGGTCGGATTGTGGTCTGCGGCGCGTCGCGGATCCGAGTTCTTGTTTATCGCATCGTTGGCAGCTCTGATCACTTTGGCGAAATTTTTTGACGCGCCGAGAGACGAGGCCCACTTATCGGTAATGATTTCAAAGCGATAATTGTTCATATCGTCGAACAATCCGGCGAGACCGTCGATATTCTCCATGTCGTCGCGATTCCATATACGGTTGTTGTCAAGGTAGGCCGTCGCTTCGGTAGCCTTGCTGACGTCGGCTTGTTCTGCCGTCGGAGCCTCGACATAAGAGTCCTGCGGACCGGCAGATCCGGGGCCGTCGGAAAACAGTCCGGCTATAAACATGACGAGCATGCCTAAGGCCAGTCCTGCAATGCCCCACAGCACATTGGCGGCTGTCTGCCGGCTGTTGCCTTTGTGCAGTCTGTTGACAGCGTCGGGGCCGGTCTGGGGACGGCCGGAGATAACGAAGCCCGCTACCGGGCTATGAGTCATGGGTTTTGACGATTCGACCTCGAATTCGAGCGCGGTGCGGCCGTCAGGAGTGGATATAGGCAGCGAGAAGATGTAGCTGCGCGACTTTGACGCGGCCTTGCGTTGCGTGACGGCGTTGCCGTCGTCATCCGGGCCATCTTCATCAGCGTCAGGCTCCTCTTCGGGATCGTCGAGGTTGACCATTGAGTTGCCAAGCGTCGAAACGGAGTCGTCGAGAAGCACTACAGCCTTGTAGCCGCTCCACTCGGCGCGGTATATGCCTTCGTTGAGAATGTCGCCAAGCGAGCGTCCGCTGTTGTCGCCATACTGTAGCAGGGCGATGTCTTTTCCTCGCGACGACTTGATGCGCGGTGCTTTGTCGCAGAGATCATATTCGCGGCCGAACAGTCGGTTGAGTTCGGCCATCTCTTTCTCCGTGACAGCTTTTGCGAGAACGATATCGGTGACCCTCGAAAGCACCTCTTCGAGATCTTCAGCCATTACGTCGAGATTTTTGTCGATGTAGACCGTGGCGTCGAGATGGTTGGGGCGTGTAGGGGGAATGGTTCTGATGACGTGGATCGCATAGCCGCCTGGCATATTGACGACGATAAAAAATGCCATTTTTGCCGACGGCGCATAGTCGACCATCGATACCGCGGCTTTCATGTCGACCGCCGCCCGGCGCCCTTCATCGGTAGGGTTGATTTCGGCGAGACGGACGTTGTCGCGCGACGATTTTGATATGTAGAGTTGAAGAGTGTTCATCTTGCTGCAAAGTTACGGATAAGTGAGGGCAAAATAAAATTTAATTCTGATGCAACCGTGAATGTTCACGGCTAAAGTCTTAATTAATAGTTAAAAATTAAGCTTTTTTGTCTTATTTCACCGCTTATTTGTATTTTTGCCGACTGTATGGCAATCAAGCTTACAATAGATCAGGGCAACACAGCGGCCAAAGCTGCCGTCTGGCGCGACGATTCGATTGTCGCCGAAACGGTTCACCGCAATCTCACCGGTGCAGACATAGAGCTGCTCGCCGATGATTTCGGCGGTCGGTTCGACGCATCTATATATTCATCGGTCAAGGATCCGGACGATAGGGTGATCGCGACGATGGTTGACAGAAGCCGTCGCTTCATCGAGCTTACCGATAAGACCCCGCTGCCCGTCAAAGTGGCTTATTCCACACCGTCGACTCTCGGAAGAGACCGCATCGCGGCTGTCGTCGGGGCTTACGGCCTGACAGCGGGCAACTGGACTCTGATTGTCGATTGCGGCACTGCCATCACCTACGACGTGCTTTCGCCTGACGGCGTTTTTCTCGGCGGCAATATCGCCCCGGGCGTATACATGAGACTCGAGGCCCTCAACCATTACACCGCCCGTCTGCCACTGGTCGAGACTTCGGGCGACTGTCCCCGCTGGGGCACTGACACCGAGACCGCTCTGCGCTCTGGCGCCATCAGCGGTGTGGTGTCTGAAATGAGATATTACCGCAACCTGCTGCCTGTCGCCGACCCCAAGGTCGTGCTTACCGGCGGATCGGCCGATCTCGTCTCACAGCGTGCGGGCTTCGACCTCATCGTCGACACTGAAATTGTATCAAAAGGACTAAACAGCATAATCAACTATAATGAAAATATCTAAGATCCTATCAGCTCTCATTGCATTGCAATTATCAGGCACACTGGCGGTCATTGCCCAGAACGGCACCATGACTCCGTATTCACGCTACGGCTATGGCATTCTCAAGGACAATGCCACAGCGGCGCAACGCAATATGGGAGGTGTCGGCTACGCCATGAGTTCTGGTCGGCAGATCAATGTGATGAACCCCGCCTCATATGCCGCGATCGACTCGCTGACTTTCCTTTTCGATATGGGTATTGACTTCACCACAATGTGGCAGAACGAGACTGTCGACGGCAATAAACTTTCCGACAAGCAGTCGGGCGGCGGCCTCGACTATATCACCATGCAGTTTCCGATCGGCAAGTTCATGGGCGCCAGTTTCGGCATCCTGCCTTACTCGTCGGTAGGCTACTCCTTCGGCAGCGAGATCGAAAACGGCGCGACCTCGCGCCAGGGCACGGGCAGCATCAACCAACTCTATCTCGGTCTGGCCGGCCGGATCTACAAAGACCTGTCAGTCGGCGTCAATGTCGCCTATCTGTTCGGCAGTACTTTCAACGACAGCTATGCCTACACTTCGTCGGGCTCGTCGACTCTCTTCGAACGCGAATTCGAGGTCCGCGACTGGCGCATGGACATAGGCGTGCAGTACGGTTTCAATATCTCCCGTAAAAACCGCATCAACCTCGGTGTGGTCTACAGCCCCAAGAAAGATTTCAACGGCCACGCCATCACCTATGCCTATGACATGGCCCAGGAGACCGCTCCTGTCGAGACCGACAATGTCAGGCTACGCGATAATTTCTCGATGGCCGAGAGCTGGGGCGCCGGCATCGGGTGGGAATGGGACAAGCGTCTTTATGCCGAAGTCGACTTCACATATCAGCCCTGGAGCAAGACAAAATATCAGGGCGTGATGCAGGACGGCAGCGACTCCCAGCTCGACGACCGCTACAAATTTGCGGCCGGTCTGAAGTTCATACCCAAGTTGCGCGGCAGTTATCTTCAGCGCATAGAGTATCGCGCCGGCGGTTTCTATAATCACGACTATCTCCGCATACTCGGCAACAATGTCCGCGAGTACGGCGCGTCTATAGGCTTCGGCCTGCCCGTGCCGTCGCTGAAGACTATCATCAGCCTCGGCCTGGAGTGGAGCCACCGTCAGGCGACTCCTGATCCGCTTATAAAGGAAAACTATCTGAGCATCACGCTCGGTATGAACATCAACGAACTTTGGTTCCGTCCCAGCAAGATCTATTGATGGGATATTCTCGCCGAAAGAATGCTCCGAAGGGCATGCGCTGGCTGCCCGCAGTGGTGTTCATGCTGCTTGTCGCGGCAGCATGCGGGGAGAAAGAACGTTCATACGTTGCCAATATCGGTGACGGCGATCGATCGCCGACAATGACCACCTACGAGGTAGAGACATTCATATCCGACTCAGGCTACACGCGCTATCATATCTCGACACCGGTCTGGATGATGTTTGAAGAGGCATCAGAGCCTTTCTGGCGTTTTCCTGACGGGCTCGACCTGCAGCAGTATGATCTGCAGCTCAATCCCGACGCCACGATGGAGTGCGACTCCGCAATATACTACAGCCGCAAGCGTCTCTGGCAGCTCGACGGCCACGTCATCATGGTCAACACTCTGCGCGACACCTTTCTCTCCCAACAGCTTTTCTGGGATCAGGCCAAGCGCCGTGTGTTCACAGACTCGTTTATCCATATCGTGCGTTCAGACCGCATCATCGAAGGCTATGGCTTCGAGTCCAACGAAAACATGACGGCCTATACTATCAACCGTCCAACGGCCATCCTGCCTGTCAACCGTCGTCCCGGCGCCCATGACGAGACGCAGGCTGCGTTGACCGACAGTTCGGCCGTCGACACCGTTACGGCAGTAAACCGACGCCGACAGGCTCCGGCTCGCCCGTCGGCCAATCGCGACACGTTGACTCTCCACCCGGCTGTCATCGCTCCGGGCAGCTCCAAGAAAATTAAAGTCAAGAATTAAAACAGCATTAACATGGATGTTACAACCTGGGTGATAATCGGTATAGTCTCGATGCTTGTCTCGGCCTTGTTCTCGGGCTGCGAGATGGCCTATGTCACATCCGACCGCGTGCGTGTAGAGATAGACGTCAAGCAGGGCGGTGTCATAGCAGGCATAATCAACCGCTTCTATGCCAATTCCGAATTCTTCATATCCTCGATACTGGTTGGCAATAATATCGTCCTTGTGATCTACGGCATGGCCGCAGCGGCTCTGCTCGAACCTGTCATAGAGCAGTGGACCGCCAACGAGGCCCTCATCCTCATCGCCCAGACCCTGATCTCCACGGGCATCATACTCCTTGCCGGCGAATTCATTCCCAAGACCATTTTCGGCATCAACCCCAACCGTTCGCTCAAAGTGTTCGCTTTGCCGATCTATATATTCTATATAGCGCTCTATCCGCTGTCGCTGTTCTCGACGTGGTTGTCGCGCTGCCTGATGAAACTGCTCGGGGTCAAGGCTTCGTCGACGCGTCTGCGCGCGATCTCGATCGGAGATCTAAACGACTATCTCGAGGAAACCATCGACACGATGGAGGAAAAAAAGACACGTGTCGAAAACGAGGTGAAGATATTCCATAACGCTCTTGACTTCTCGTCGACTCATCTGCGCGACTGCATGATACCCCGCAATGAGCTGATCGCAGTGAACATCGAGGAAACTACACGCGAGAGTCTCTCCGCACTCTTCACCCGCACCGGACGCTCAAAGATCATCGTCTACCGCGACGACATCGACTCCATACTCGGCTATATCCATGTCCGCGAGTTGTTCGATCCTCAGTCGCAGTGGCGCGATCACCTCATGCCGGTGCTTTATGCACCCGAAAATCTTCTGGCAAACAAGATGATGCGCCGTATGCTCCAACAGAAAAAAAACGTGGCGATAGTGGTCGATGAATTCGGCGGCACGGCCGGACTGATCACCCTTGAGGATCTTGTTGAGGAAATTTTCGGAGATATCCAGGATGAACACGACAACACAAAACTCACTGCCAAGGCCGTGTCGCCCGGCGTTTATGAGTTCTCCGGCCGTTGCGAGATAGCAGGCATTAACGAACAGTTCGACGTTGACCTGCCCGAGGATGACGCCTATCAGACGCTCGCCGGATATATACTCCATACAACCGGTAATATACCTGACGAAGGCGACACTGTGATGATTGAGGGTTTCCGCTTTGACATCCTCAAGAAATCGGCAAACCGCATCGAACTCGTCCGCCTTACCCTCCCCGCCGGAGAGGAGTAGCCCATTTCTGTGAGATATTCTCACAAAAGCGATACCGATGGTTTTTCGGAATTTTTGACTAAAAAAGTTGTCAGATTGTCGCATATTGTGTAAATTTGGCAAAGAAATTAAAAGCTACAGTCTATGGCTGAAGAATACAAGATGGATATCTTTGCAGCGCTGAAAAGCGTTTCGGCGTATTTCAGTTCGTTAGGGCGGTATTATGCCTATGCCCACATCAACAATCTCAGTATAAACGGCCCTGCCGGCATGGCACCATATAAAAACGACGGCATGATCATGGCGCTCGTCAAAAAAGGGGCTATCGATATAGAGATCAATATGCAGCGTCATGTGATGGCCAAGGATTCCATGGTCGTGATACCCCATGGCGCGATAATCAGGTTTCATTGTACTGAAGGCGAAAGCGATATCGTCGTGCTGGCTTTTTCGACCGATTTCCTGCACCTGATCAATATCAATTTCACGGCCATCAGTATCCCGACTTTTGTCGACCACTCTCCCGCCCAGCAGCTCGAACCGCATGAGTATGATCTGATAATGCGTTATTTCGACATCCTCGGCATCAATGCGAATGCAAAAGTCAATGAACAGGTAGAAGTCAATATAGCCACAAGCATTGTGGCCGCCATGGTCTATCAAATGGTATCGTTCTATTACAAACACATCGGAGAGGTGTCGTCGTCAAAAGGGCAACGCTCATGTCGCAATGCCTATGTCCATGACTTCATGAAGCTGGCTCACGTACATTTCTCGCGGGAGCGCTCTGTCGGGTTTTATGCCGACAAGCTGTGCATATCCCCCAAATATCTGTCTCTCCTTGTCAAGGAAGTGACAGGAAAATCAGCTGCACGGTGGATCGACGAACTGGTGCTGATGGAGGCTAAAAATCTGTTGCGCTTTTCCGGCAAGAATGTCCAGCAGGTCGCATATGCGTTGAACTTTTCCAACCAGTCGTCGTTTGGAAAGTATTTCAAGCACATGACCGGGCAGTCGCCTACAGAGTATCAGAAATCATGATTTCATCAGTCGTGTCGGCATTCATGAACCCCGGAGGCCTTCTGACGGTCGTTGCATGTGTAGCGCTTATGTTCACGCCGGTGTCAGGCATCTTTGCCCATGCCGCAGATTCACAGTTTGCCGGGCTGGACAGCCGCGGTATTGTAGAACGTATCCGTTCGGATTGCCGGCCGACAAAAATCGTTGCAAATTCCAACGACATCGACCGCATCATCGCTTCCTACGCCTGTCTGCCGCATGGCGGTTGTCTCGATTATTTCTCGGATGCCGTCGCCATGTCACTGAGTGATCTGCGCCGTCTGGAGGTGGTATCGTTGTCGTGGTGGGATGCCGCGTCTGGCATTTCATCGGTTGAGGCTGATCTTCACAATATCGTGCCCGCCAACGCCGGTGTGGCGTCCAACCGCCGCGATTATCCGCCGGGTGTTGTCACTGAGCCTCTCTACACAAATGGATTCTGGTGTTCGGGTATCGGCGCGATCGAGGGTATGGAGACCAATTTTTACGAACCGGCCGACAGGTTTAAAGGCGATTTCGCCCGTATATATATGTACATGGTCGCGGTCTATCCTCAGCCGCTATGGTCGGGGCGCGCGCCGATGATCTACGCCGACGGCTACTACCCTTTGCTGACCGCCTACGGACGTGACATACTGCTGAAATGGCACCGCGAGGATCCGGTGAGTGATCTCGAGCGCAAGCGTGACTCGGCGATCGCCCTCGAACAGGGTTGCGGCAATCCGTTTGTGAGTTGTCCGGAGCTGGCTGAATATATCTGGGGAGTGCATTGCGATGAGATTTTTCCCGGCGGAGATGACCCTGACGGGCCGTCCGATCCTGATGATCCGTCCGAGGAACCGATAATGCTAAAAGCCCGTTACTCCGTCTCCGCTGACCGCCGGATAGATCTGCGCTCGCCTTATGTCGCGGCAGGATCTTCGTGGACCATTGACGGCAGTGCGGTAAGCGGTGAGTCGATCAGCCTTGACGAAGTGACTGTAGGGCGGCATGAACTTCGCTATGCCGGCGACAGATCGCGCGGTAAACTTATAATCACTGTTGAGCCATGATTAGAACAGTAGTAAAATATATAACGATCATTATGATGTCGGCGGCAGCGGCATGTTCGGGCCACAGCGTCGAGGTGGCCGACCGGCCGTCGTCTGAGCCCGACATAAGCCCGGAACTTTCCGATCCGTCGTCGCGTATAGCCGGTTCGCCGCTGACTCTGCGCTATGATGACGGCGGCATTCTGTTCTCACGCTCCGACCGTGGAGAGATCGGCGCCGTGCGCCTCAGCGACGGCGTGAGTTTCGAGTATGATCCGACGGCAGTCTCTCTCACTATCAACGGCGTGGCTCTCGATCTCTATGAGGCGTGTCTGCTTCAGAGACGCGACAACGTCGAGTGGCACCGTCTGACACTCGACGATCGTAAGACAACAATATTCATAGTCACAGATATATGAAACGAATAGCGGTTTTTGCCTCAGGCGAGGGTACGAACGCCGAAAATCTGGTAAAATACTTCCGTCGTGACGGCGGACGGGCGCGGGTCGCTCTCATTGTCACCAACCGTCAGTCGGCGCCCGTCGTTGAACGCGCCCGACGGCTCGGCGTAGAGTGTGTCACAATCAGCCGCGATGACTTTGCCGCCGGACAGACAATTGTCGACCTGCTTGCGGCTAAGGATATTGACTTTGTCGTGCTTGCCGGTTTCTTGCTGATGATACCGCCCTGTCTGATCGAACGCTATCGCGGGCGCATTGTAAATATCCACCCGGCGTTGCTGCCTAAATTCGGCGGAAAAGGCATGTATGGCATGCGTGTCCATGAGGCCGTTGTCGCAGCCGGTGAGCGCGAGACAGGTATAACCATCCATCATGTCAACGACCGTTATGACGACGGAACTATAATCTTTCAGGCAGCCGTAGAGGTCTCGCCTGATGACAGTGCCGGCGACGTAGCCGCAAAAGTCCGTGCTCTCGAGGAGATTCATTTCGCCGGAGTCATAGACGGTTTAGTGTGAATCAACAATCGGATCGGCCGCTGCGCAAAATGGCAAAAGCATATGGTTTGAATAAAAGGATATTATGAAAAATATTTCACGATTATGAAACTTTCGGGGCTGCATCTGCACCTAACGGGGCAAAGCAAACAAAATAAACTCAGTATGACAGCCCCACCAACAAATGAAAGGGATTTTGCTTCGCTTATAAAGCAGCACTCCCGAATCATCAACAAAGTCAGCTATTTCTACGCTACAGACAAATTGCCCTTTGATGATCTCCGGCAAGAAATCTATGTCAACATCTGGCTCGGATTAAACCAGTTCAGAGGTGATAGCAAAATGTCAACATGGATCTATCGGGTAGCGGTAAATTCGGCGCTAATGGCCTTGCGTTCGTCAAAGCCAAAAATCGAAGCTGTGTCACTTGACTTCGGGCTACTCGAAGTATCGACCGAAATTGACGATTCACAGCGCGAGAATCTTCAAGCCCTGCACTCTCTGATTAACAGACTTGAAGATATGGAGAAGGCAATCATTCTTCTATGGCTCGATGAATATTCATACGATGAAATAGCCGACGCCCTCGGACTTAAACGCAACACCGTTGCTGTAAAAATTCACCGCATCAAAGATAAACTCTCAAAACAAATATAACATGCAACTCGACGAACTCAAAAAAAGTATGTCAACGCTTGAGCAAGTGCTCGCAAAGACAAACACCGATATAAAGATAAACGTGTCTGCCTCCGAAACCGCGCAGACCAAGATACTTAAAAAATTCCGTCAGGGATTCACCTCTTGCCTTATCCTCGCCATTGTGTTCGCTGCAATGGCACTCGGCAACCTCAATCCTCACTCTTTCCCCTTATCGCTTAAAATATACCTCGTGGTATATCTGCTCTTCGGCTCAGCGTGGTACATTTTCATGTATCTTAAACTCAAAAGCATCAACATCGCAGCCCTTACGCCCGGCAAATTGTTCTCCAAGACTGCCAACATAAGAATACTGATGCTTTCCGGTGAAATAGTGTTCGGCATGGGTATAGTCATCTTATTTACGCTGCTTCTGCCAAACGCATGGGAGTTCAACCGCACAGGATTTTGGTGCGTTGTAGTTACGTTGGTTTTTGCAATCATTTATGGAATAGTTTATATGTATCCGCAGTATATTAAACTATTCCGCGACCTCAATTCCATAAAGGAATAAATCAGACAATTCATACTCTCCAAGTAAGCCGCTCCTAATCCGGGCGGCTTTTTCTATTACCATACAACAAGAAAACAAAGGCAATTAAATATAACGAATGGCTGTTAAAAATCACAAAATCATTCGCTTGGAATTGCGTGATTTTCGCAAACAGTACTCTTTTAGTGGACCTTCAAAAAACAACGACTGAAAATCAAATGATTGACAGTCGTTGTTTGTACCCGGACCCGGGATCGAACCGGGATGGGTCGCCCCACCGGTGTTTGAGACCGGCGCGTCTACCGATTCCGCCATCCGGGCGAATGGACACCGCAAAGTTAAGCGATTTTTTTGGTTTTTACAAGAGTGTTTTATCGCAAGAGATGTTTTATAGGTGGCAGGTGATGTCAGTGAGCGCTTAAAATGTGTTAAATGTATCTGATTTCATTTGATTTTGAGTAAGTTTGTAAAAATTTGAATCAACCAACATCCACGTCTATGGGATCTAAAGATAATAAGTCAAGGCCGGAAGCGGCCGTAAAGCCAGGGAAGGTCAACGCTCGTCAGCCTCGTCGCAAAGCAGCGGCAAAATTGCTGCCTATCATCAAGAATGATCCGTGGCTCGAGCCATATGCCGATGCGATCAACGGCCGTCACGAAGATGCCGTGCGCAAACTCAAGGAACTGGGCGGCAACCTGATTGACTTTGCCAACGCACACCATTATTTCGGACTTCACCACAATGCCGACGGCACATGGACATTCCGCGAATGGGCGCCAAACGCTACGGCCATCACTCTGATCGGCGACTTTTCCTGCTGGCAGGAAGAAGCGATGTATGCGCTCCGGCGCGGCGACAACGGAGTGTGGGTAGTGAATCTCCCGGACGAAGCGATCAGGCACGGCGATCTCTACAAGATGATGGTTCGTTGGGACGGAGGAGAAGGTCAGCGCATCCCGGCATACGCCACTCGTGTGGTGCAGGACAGCGATACCGCTATTTTTTCGGCTCAGGTGTGGGAACCGGCCGAGACTTATCAGTGGTCCTGCGGCAACTTTGTTCCCGACACAAAGCCCCTGCTGATCTACGAGTGCCATATAGGCATGGCGCAGAACCGCGAGGGTGTCGGCACCTACAGTGAGTTCCGCGAAAAGGTCCTTCCCCGAATCGCTGCCGACGGCTACAATGCAATTCAGATCATGGCGATTCAGGAGCATCCTTATTACGGGTCGTTCGGCTATCATGTGTCGAGTTTCTTCGCCGCGTCGAGCCGTTTCGGCGCACCCGAGGAGCTCAAGGCTCTGATCGATGCCGCTCACGCCGAAGGCATAGCTGTGATCATGGACATAGTCCACAGCCACGCCGTCAAGAACGAGGTCGAGGGTCTCGGGCGTCTCGACGGCAGCTATGATCTCTATTTCTATGGCGACGGACGCCGCGAACATCCGGCCTGGGACTCGCTCTGCTTCGACTATGGCAAGAACGAGGTGCTCCATTTCCTGCTGTCCAACTGCAAATACTGGATGGAAGAATATCACTTTGACGGTTTCCGCTTCGACGGCGTCACGTCGATGCTCTACTATAACCACGGCCTGGGGCAGGCGTTCGGCGGCTACGGCGACTACTACAACGGCGCCCAGGACACCAACGCGATCACCTATCTCACGCTTGCCAACGAGCTGATCCACGATTACAACCGCCACGCTATAACGATCGCCGAGGAGATGAGCGGTATGCCCGGTCTCGCTCTGCCGATCAAGGACGGCGGTATCGGCTTTGACTACCGCATGGCAATGGGCATACCCGACTACTGGATCAAGACCCTCAAGGAAAAGAAGGACGAGGACTGGCATCCGACTTCGATCTACTGGGAACTCACCAACCGGCGCGCCGACGAAAAGACCATCAGTTATGTCGAGAGCCACGACCAGGCGCTTGTAGGCGACAAGACGGTCATCTTCCGGTTGATCGACAAGGAGATGTACTGGCACATGGAGAAGAACGACGACAACATGACCGTGGCGCGCGGCATGGCTCTCCACAAGATGATAAGGCTTGTCACCCTCGCTACCATCAACGGCGGCTATCTCAACTTCATGGGCAACGAGTTCGGCCATCCCGAGTGGATCGATTTCCCGCGTGAGGGCAATGGCTGGAGCTATAAATATGCGCGCCGGCAATGGGATCTTGTCGACCGTGAAGATCTGAAATATCAGTATCTCAATGATTTCGACAACGCTATGGTCGAGCTGATCGGCTCTCACTACAATTTCCAGGCCCTGCCGATAAGAAAACTGTGGGAGAAGGACGACGACCAGGTGCTGGCGTTCATGCGCGGCGATCTTGTGTTCGTGTTCAACTTCAATCCGTTCAAATCGTTTGAGGGCTATGGCATCCTCGCCCCCGGCGGCAGTTACCGCACGGTTCTTTCGACCGACCGTCCGGAGTTCGGCGGCTATGGTAACATTGATGAGAGCGTCGTGCATCTGACAGTGAGCGATCCTTTGTATGCGCCCCACGGGGTCGAATGGCTGAAACTTTATCTGCCCGCGCGCTCGGCGATGGTGCTACGCAAAGTGCCGTCGCGACAGAGGCGGACCAAAAAATAATCACATTATTACGCTGATGAAAACAATTATTCTTGCAATAACCATGTTTGCATGTGCCGTCTCTGCTGTGTCTGCACGTACCGCAACCGTATATAATGCCAACGATACGGCGGCCGTCCGCATTGTCGGTCGAACCGATCGCAGCGCCGGCGATGGCAGCGTACGCTTTGACTGGAGCGGTACCTACATGGAGACCATCCTCGAAGGCCGCGCGCTGAAGATGCGCGTCGGCGACACAGGCAAAAGTCTTTTCGACATTTTCGTGGATGGCCGCAAGCTCGGCAAAATAATGGTCAACAGCACCGACACTACTATAACCGTGGCCGACAAACTGCCGCGTGGACGCCATCAGATCGCCATCCGTAAATGCACCGAAGGCGAAACAGGAGTCACAACCGTCCGTCAGTTCATCCTGCCTGACGGCGGAACACTCGCTGCCGCGCAACCACGCGGGCGTCACATCGAATTTGTCGGCAACTCGTTGTCGGCCGGTTTCGGGACAGAGAGCAACAATCCGCGCGATCCGTTCACTCCCGAGTCGGAGAACTGCAATCTGGCTTACTCGACTATCATACCACGTTTTTTCGACGCCGACTATACCGTCATAGCCCACTCCGGGCGTGGCATCGTGCGCAACTATGGCGACTCGGTGAGGGTGTCTGAGAGGGCGATGCGCCATAAATTCATGCAGACTCTCGACACTGACACTGCTTTGCGCTGGCATTTCGGAGACTATCGTCCCGATCTCGTGGTGATAAATCTAGGATCCAATGATTTCTCGACAGAGCCTCATCCCTACCGAAGCGAATTTGTCAAGGCATATTGCGAGCTGATAGACAGCATCAAAGCCAACTATGGCAAGGACACACCTATACTGTGTGTGGTGCCTTATTCGATAAGTTCGGATGTCGATGACTACTTCAGGGAAATCATCAGTCGGGCGGTCGACACACGCATATACAAGATCCGCATGTCAGAGGACTATCTCAACTGGGACAGTGACCGCGGAGCGGTGTGGCATCCCAATTATCAGGGCCAGCGCAAAATGGCCATGATGCTGATTCCTTATATTGCAACCGTCACAGGCTGGCCTCTCTCCGAAAAAGAGGTGAGGTAGTTAGAATTTTATAGAGAAGCGTTGGCGGGGAAGGTGTGACGCGACCACGATGATTGTCATATCTTTTCCGTTGTCGAAGCGCATGCCGCGGGTGACTCCATCCCATATCCTGTCGCAGGCCCCGGGAGCGCAGGCTTCGGTGTCGGGAAAGATGTAGACGGCTTCGCTTTGCGCAGGCGCAGCCGCGCCATCGCAGACAATAACCATTTTGGCGTTTTCAATCTGAGAGTTTATATCCGCTTTGCGCGGCAGAGCCATTGCGACGACTTTCCGCAGTGCTTCGGCGTTGCGTTTCCCTACGACGGCGACCCGCGTCGGGCTGAAGCGCACGGCAATTCTGAAAATCAGTTTCAGTTTTGCGGCCCCAATGTCAGTCTCGGAGTCGTCTGCAAATGTCATGGCGTCGATAAGCTCGTAGGCGTAATACGGCAACTTCTGGCGCAGGGTCTCTTTGACAAAAGAATAGGCAAATGGCGAGTGTATGCCGAAGCCACGCCCGTGTCGCCAGCGCTTGAAGCGGCGTGTCAATTCGATTCGCATCTGCAGACTGCGATAAAGATCCCACCAAGACAGAGCATGTAGATCAGCGTGACGCAGGCATAGGCGATCGCCGAGCAAGTGTGGATCGACTGCGGGTCAAACGTCATCACTATCTCATGGCTTCCGGCCGGTATCTCCAGTGCGCGCAGCAGATAGTTGACGCGGCCGAGGCCGACAGGCTCTCCGTCGACAGTCGCATGCCATCCCCACGGAAAGTAGACCTCGGAAAACACTCCGAGGCCGCCGTTTTTGGTCGTGACATGGTAGGTCAGACAGTTGGGCGTATATTTGGTCAGGTATATCGTGTCGCCGGGAACAACCGAGGGTACGCTCTCGCCGAGAATGTTGCGGAAGCGGCTGTCGGCAACGGCCTGATGAGCCGGGTCGATGCGGCCGATGGCTTCCATCTCGGCGTCGGCGCCGTCGACATATTCTATGCCGTCGACGAGCCATGCGTTGCCCAAAGCGTGGTCATTGACCTCGACGGGATAGTTTTTGTCGCCGGTGATTATATAGCGTGTGTTGAGCATGTCGAGGATGCGGTAGTTGGCGGCTGCGTCGCGGACCGCGGGCTGATAGCCGGAGGCTACGGAGTCGTCGCGCAGTTCGGGATAGTAGCCGAGGGCGAGCACCGGGCGCAGACGGCGCTGGATCAGATCTTCATATCGTATGAGCTTGGCCGCGTGGTAGCCGCCGATCATCTTGTGGTGGTATGAGCGGTCGGGCAGGTCGAAGCCCGGTATGTCGAGCACACGGTAGTGCGAGGCCGTGTCCCCGAGTATCGCAC
The DNA here is from genome assembly GCA_910587545.1 of uncultured Muribaculaceae bacterium. Lineage (GTDB taxonomy): Bacteria > Bacteroidota > Bacteroidia > Bacteroidales > Muribaculaceae > CAG-873. The sequence continues at coordinate 27,522 of CAJUMI010000007.1, forward strand.
GGTCGATGTCATCGGCCGCTATCGCCGCAGGGGCGTCGGCCGTGGCGGGCGCAAAGCTCGAATGGGAGATATAGCGTTTGTCGACGCTATAAAGATCGACAAGCACGAGAACGGCGATCGCGAGTGTCGCAGTGGCGGGCTTAAGCGTTCTGCGGCAGGCAAATAATATAGCGACAAACCCCAAGGCGATAAAGATCAGAGAGCGCAGTCCGTCGCTCTGCACAAGGCCGTAGCGCAGGCTTTCGATGGACGATACGTTGGCCGGATTGGACAGCGAGTACTGGTAGACGGCGGCATCGGCCTGCGCGCGGTCCATGCCGTATTGCCGGGTCATCTCCAGAACCTGCTGCTGGATGTTCTGGGCCACTGAATGGTCGTTGGACGTGATGGCCGGACCGAACACCGACGGCCATACAAAAGCCACAAGGCAGATCGCCGCCGGCACTCCGAACGACCAGCAGAGCGCTTTGCGGTAGCGCCGCAGAGGATCGGGAGTCGTAAACATCGTGTGGAGCGCCATCACCGCCAGTAGCGGCATGGTGAACTCGACGATGACAAGTATGCTTTCGACCGCTCTGAATTTGTTGTAGAGCGGGAAGTTATAGATCATCAGGTCGGTAAGCGACGAGAAATTCCGGCCGAGAGCGAGCAGTACGGCGAGAACGGTGACTGCGAGCAGCGCCCATTTCACGGGGCCGCGTACTATGATGCATCCCAGGATGAAGAGCGCGAATATGAGCGCGCCGACATAGACCGGTCCGTTGGTGCCTTCTGAATCGTTGAAATATTGGCTGAGATAGGGCAGCATAGCCGCCTGTGGCTGACCTTCGAGCGCGGCTGCGTCGGGCAGCTTGTCGAGACCGAGATATTCCATCCGGCCGTTCTCGGGACGCGCTGACGCACCGCCCTTGATGTTGGGCACGAGCAGTGAGAAGGTCTCGGCCTGTCCATAGCTCCATCCTACGATCTGGTCATAGGGCATGCCGCCTGTGGGGCGCACGGCTCTTTCGCCCTGATTGGCGGCGTCGCCGACGGGAGTCAGCTCCGACTGGGCGCGCTTTGTTTCTTTTGAATACTCGTATGTGTTGTAGATGCTCGGCAGGTTGGCTCCGAGAGCGAGACAGCCGGCGCCGACGGCGACTGCTGTGGCTATGCCCCAGTCGCGCAGCTTCTTCTCCTTTATGGCGCTGACCAGCCATGCGATCACAAGCGCGGCCATCACGAAGAAGAAGTAATAAGACATCTGCGGATGGTTGGCGTTGAGCTGCATCATCGCGAAGAGCGAGAGCATGGCCGCACCGCTGACGTAGCGGCCGCGGTAGACAAGCATAAGGCCGGCGATCGTCGGCGGGATATATGCCAGGGCGATAAACTTCCAGATGTGGCCGGCACCGATGATTATGATGAAATAAGTCGAGAACCCCCATGCTATCGATCCCAGAAGAGCGTAGTACCAGCGCATCTTCATGACAAACAGCAGGATCAGAAAACCGAACATCATCATGAACAGCAGGTTTGACGGAGCCGGAAGACCGAGACCGTAGACGGAGTCTATCCAGCTGAACAGCGAGTTGGACGGGTAGGTCGGCGAGATCTGAAATGTCGGCATCCCGCTGAACAGCGAATTGGTCCACAGCGCCTTTTCGCCCGTTGCGGCCTCGTAGTCGGCTGCCTCCCGGCCGTTGGCTATGCCCTGACGGATGTCTGACTGTTGCAGTGATGATCCGTCGAAAGCGTCGGGATAGAAAAATGCGAGCGACACTGCGACCAGTGCCACCACTGAGATGATGAATCCTCTGACTTGAGAGTCTTTTAGCAATGAGGTGATTTTTTTCATCGGTTAATGTCGGTTGGATGGTGCCGCCGGCCTCCTGGCGCCGCGCCGGAAAGGCCGGAGTGGCAATGCTCTCCGGCCGCGGGAAGTCTGTGGCGGCTATATATTCAGTGTATAGATTTGCAGGAGCGACTGCCTTATTCGCAGTAGATAGGGATCACGCGGTCAATCGAATTGTCGAGCGAGATCAGTGTCTCAGTGCCGGTCACTCCGTGGATCATCTGTATCTTGTTGTTGAGCAGATCCATCAGATGCTCGTTGTCGCGTGCATAGAGTTTGATGAGCATCGTGTAGGGGCCTGTAGTGAAATGGCATTCGACCACTTCGGGGATCTTTTCGAACTCGGGCACCACGTCGCGATACATGGCGCCGCGCTCGAGGTTGACGCCGATATAGGTGCAGGTGGCATAGCCGAGCACCTTTGGATTGACGTTATAGCCCGATCCGGTGATGACTTTGAGGTCGATGAGGCGCTGTATGCGCTGATGGATTGCCGCGCGCGACACTCCGCACTCCATGGCTACGTCTTTTGAGGGTATGCGCGCGTTGCGCATGATGATTTGAAGGATCTTGCGATCGAGGTTGTCTATCTTTTCCATTTGCGTTTCCGTTAGTCTGATTTCTTGTTAATTTGCAAAATTAGTAATTTATGAACAAAAATCACAATTTTTATCGCACTTTTGCGATTTTTTCACACGAAATCAGCTTTTTATTGGCAAAGTGTAGTGAGGTCTGTGGATCGTGCGTGGCGGTTTAGAGGGTGTTTCATAATATTAGTCAACTCACAGGCCGATGGATTTTTGTATAAATTTCACATTGTGAAGTCATCGACGAAATCGCTTTGCTTGCTGAGAGCGAGCATAGCGGTTGCCGTGTAACCGATGAGCAATGGGGAGGTTGACGAAAAGACATCGGAACAAAACTAATTTCAAAATATCTTCCAAACAATATAAAAGAAACGATATAAACCGAATAAAAACAAATGCATTCACATCAAAAGTTTTGAGCGTGTTTTTCTCTTTGTCTCAAATAGTTGACCTGTAAGTTGACAAATATTATTAGATATCCTCTTTGAAATGTGTAGATCTTTTTAGCTCCGCGGCTAAATCGAAATCTCAGTGATGTAATCAGGCCGTTTTCATGGAACGTACTCAACTGCCCGCCCAAACGGATTGAGACGCTGTTCTCTATCCCTTTCGGGCGTTGCGATTACTATGCCTGGATGGCTGCGGCGATATTCCGAAGCGTAGCCACCATGTCGGCGAGGAAGAGAACCGGATCAAAGCTACGGTCATCAGTGCGGAAGGATATCGAACCATCTACGAGGGTCAGACTCGTAACAAACTTTAGAGAATTGGAATTGTGAAATCGGTTCTTGATGCTGAATCAAAAAAAAATCATACCTTTGTATTATTTCAGCGGCGATTGTCGCCGATCTTCAGTTTTAACGCTAATTATTTCATCATGACCGATCGTAAAGATAATTTTGCAGTAAGATGTTATGACATCTTCGAGGCTTCGACCAATGACTATCACAAGACCGACAATGTCGACGCTCCCTCGCACAATCCCTTCGAGGCTTCGACAATCGAGCATACTTTATATGCAAAAAACTGGATCGACGCTGTGCAGTGGCATCTCGAGGATATAATCCGCGACCCTGACATCGATCCGGTGGCCGCCCTCGCGCTGAAGCGCCGCATTGACCGGTCGAACCAGGACCGCACCGACATGGTCGAGGAATTCGATACCTATTTCCGCGAGAAATACAAGGATGTCGATGTCAGCCCCGATGCCACCATCAACACCGAAAGCCCGGCATGGGCTCTCGACCGTCTGTCGATTCTCGCCCTGAAGATCTATCACATGCAGGCCGAGGTCGACCGTAGTGATGCCTCCGAGGCCCACAAAGCCAAGTGTGCCGCCAAACTCGCCGTGCTCACCGAGCAGCGTGCCGATCTCATCTCGGCTATCGACACTCTGCTCTGCGACATCGCCGCAGGACGCAAATATATGAAGGTCTACCGTCAGATGAAGATGTACAACGACGCCGACACCAATCCGGTGCTCTATGGCTCGAAGTAGCCACAGGGCGGGTAATGACCGCGGGCTTATCAATGTGGCGATAGCCCGCTTTTCGGCGATAGGCGATGTCGCAATGACAGTGCCTGTCGTCTACAGTGTCTGCCGCACCTATCCCGATGTGCGCTTCGTGTTTGTCACCCGCCGCACAATGGCAGGAATTTTTGTCAACCCGCCTGCCAATCTGGCTGTGGTCGGCGTCGATCTCAAGACCGACTATGTCGGCGTCGCCGGCATGAGACGTCTGGCCGACGAATTGTGCCGCAACTACGACATCGACTTCTTCGTCGATCTGCATGATGTGTTGCGAACCCGCATGCTGCGTATATTCTGGCGCTTGAGCGGCATAAAGTCGCGCGCCATTCATAAAGGCAAAGCTCATAAGCAGGCGCTCACGCGCCGCTACCGCAAGCGTCTGCTGCCACTGATATCCCAGCGCGCACGCTATCGCGAGGCCTTTTTCAAGGCTGGTCTGCCGGTCAACGACAATTTCAACGGTCTGTTTGGCGGCAAGGGCAAGTCTGATCCGGCGGTTTTTTCGGTCATCACCGCTCCCAAAGCCGATGGTGCGAAGTGGCTCGGTGTCGCTCCGTTTGCGGCCCACAAGGGCAAGATCTATCCACCCCAACTGACTGAGAAAGCGCTTGAGCTTATCAGACAGGCTTGTCCGGAGATCCGCTTCTTCTTTTTCGGCGGTGGGGGCGACGAGCAGTCGACTCTCCGGCGTTGGGCCGACAAGTTTGAAGGCTCAGTGTCGCTGGCCGGGAAAAAATACGGTTTTGCGGTCGAACTCGCTCTGATCAACCATCTCGACGCCATGCTGACGATGGACTCGGCCAACATGCACCTGGCCTCGATCGCCTCTGTGCCGGTGATAAGCGTCTGGGGCGCCACGCATCCCTACTGCGGATTCAAGGGGTGGCGGCAGTCCGACGCCGACATCGTCCAGCTGCCGATGACCTGCAGGCCGTGTTCGGTGTTTGGCGGCAAAGCATGTCACCGCGGCGACTATATGTGTCTGACCGCTATTCAGCCGTCGGTTGTCGCCGATAAAGTTCTGTCTAAATTCAAATAAATAAGTATTATATATAATATATGTCTTCTCCCGCCGACGATTTCGATATCAGACAAAATGCCTCTCCCGGGGCTTCCGAGCGCGATTTCGAGCGCGCCCTGCGACCGGGCACATTCGAGTCTTTCAACGGTCAGGATAAAATAATCGAGAACCTGCGTATTTTCGTCCACGCGGCCCGTCTGCGCCGCGAGGCGCTTGACCATATACTGCTCTTCGGTCCTCCCGGCCTGGGCAAGACGACTTTGGCCGGCATAGTGGCCAATGAACTCGGTGTCGGACTGAAGGTGACTTCCGGTCCCGTACTCGACAAGCCCGGCGACCTTGCAGGCATACTTACCTCGCTCGAGGAGAACGATGTGCTTTTCATCGACGAGATCCACCGCCTCAGCCCCGTCGTTGAGGAGTATCTCTACTCAGCGATGGAAGACTACCGCATCGACATCATGATCGACAAGGGCCCCGGCGCCCGCAGTGTGCAGCTGACTCTCAGCCCATTCACCCTTGTCGGCGCGACCACACGCAGCGGCTTGCTGACATCGCCCCTGCGCGCCCGCTTCGGCATCAACTGTCATCTCGAGTACTACGACCATGAGGTGTTGCGCCGCATCATCAGCCGATCGGCCTCGCTGTTAGACGTCGGCATAACGACCGAAGCCGCCACCGAGATAGCACTGCGGAGCCGCGGCACACCCCGAATCGCCAACGCCTTGCTGCGTCGCGTCCGCGACTTCGCCCAGGTCAAAGGCAACGGATCGATCGACCTTACGATCGCCCGTTATGCCCTTGAGGCGCTAAATATCGACCGCTACGGTCTCGATGAGATCGACAACAAGATACTCACGACCATTATAACGAAGTTCAAGGGCGGTCCTGTCGGTCTGTCGACCATCGCCACGGCTCTTGGCGAAGATCCGGGCACGATCGAGGAAGTCTACGAGCCCTATCTCATAAAGGAAGGTTTCATCAAACGCACCCCCCGCGGCCGCGAAGTCACCGATCTCGCATTCAGCCACCTCGGCCTCTCACGCACTCCCGATCAGGCCGGACTTTTCGACTGACACTCTCAACCTGATACACTGAGAGCGTAGCCTGCGGATATCGATGGGGTTGTTTGCCGCGATGACGATCATGGTCATTTCGACCCCTTTTACCAGCGTTAACAAATATTGGGGAACGAGCTCGAAGCTTGATGAAAAATCAAAGCGGAGCAAAATTAAAAGAAAGATACCAAACAATAAACGATATCACGCTTACAATATTATCTCTAAGCGCATCGTCATGCTCATTGGAGAGACTTGGTAGATTGGATGAATAATCTGGACGATTTCTGACAAAATCAGCCGGACTTCGTTATTATTATGTGATTTTATCTATATCTTTGCATAGAAACATTCATCCGTTACCGCAATGACAGACACAATAAAGATATACTGCAAAAATCTCGGCGAATACATCGACATCGAGGGCGGCGAAGCGCTGCTGTCGATAGGCCGTCGACTTGAGGAAAGGCTTGGCTTCGAACCGGTCTGCGCCCACGTCAACAACAAGAACGAGGCGCTGTCGTTTAAGATCTACAACCCCAAGCAGGTCGAGTTCCTGCCGATCACTTCTCCGTCGGGTTCGAGAGTTTACGTCCGCTCGCTCTGCATGTTGCTCTATCGTGCGGTGACCGCGGTCTGCCCCGGCGCGGGAATACGCATTGAGCATTCGATGTCAAACGGCTACTACTGTCGTCTTGTAGACAGCGAGGCGACAGACACTGTCATCGATGCTCTGCGTGCCGAGATGCGGCGCCTCGTCGAGGCCGATCTGCCTCTTGTCAGAGCCGAGCGCCTGACCGCAGACGTGATAAAGATATTCAGGGATCAGAACCTTAACGACAAGGTGACTCTGCTCGAGACTACCCATGCGCTCTACACGACATTCTACACTCTTGACGGCATCAGCGACAGCTATTATGGCCCCCTTGTGCCGTCGACCGGCTATCTCAGAGTGTTCGATCTGTTGAAGTATAAAGAAGGCTTCCTGCTCTTATCCTTTGATCCCCGTGACATCAGCGTCACTCCCGAACCTGTCGCTCAGGACAAGATGTATAAGGCATTCACCGACTATCTGTCGTTCAACCGCATCATCGGGGTGAGCACTGTCGGCGGACTGAACAAAATCGTCGAGCGGCACAAGGCCTCGGAGATGATCTATCTCGCCGAAGCTCTTCACGAAAAAGCGATCTCGCGTATCAGCGACGAGATCACACGCCGCTACCGCGAGGGCGGGGCGAGAGTGGTGCTGATCTCTGGCCCGTCGTCATCGGGCAAGACAACGACGACCAAGCGCCTCGGCGTGCAGCTGATGACTAACCTGCTCAAGCCGCGGATGATCTCGCTCGACAATTATTTCGTCAACCGCGAAATGACTCCCCTCGACGAGTCTGGCGATTATGACTATGAGTCGCTCTACGCGCTGGATCTCGAGCAATTTAATGCCGACCTCAACGCTATCATCCGCGGCGAAGAGGTCGAGCTGCCTTACTATAACTTCGAACTCGGCGTGCGGCAGTACCGCGGCGACCGCGTGAAACTCGACGAAGGATCGATACTGCTTATCGAGGGCATCCACGGGCTCAATCCCGAACTTACTGCCGGCATTGCCGAACAGATGAAATACCGCATTTATGTCTCGGCGCTGACCACAATTTCTATTGACGACCATAACTGGATACCGACGACCGACAACCGCCTGCTCCGTCGCATAATCCGTGATGCCAAATATCGCGCCATGCCGCCCGAAGAGACCATACGCCGTTGGTCGAGTGTGCGCCGCGGCGAGGAAAAATGGATCTTCCCTTATCAGGAAAATGCCGATGCGATGTTCAATTCGTCGCTCCTCTTCGAGCTGGCTGTGATCAAGGATCAGGCCGAGGCTCTGTTGCGCGATGTTCCAAACGACATTCCCGAATATGCCGAGGCCTACCGCCTGCGCAAGTTCTTGAGCTATTTCCAGCCGATCCCCCAGCACATCGTGCCTTCGACGAGCGTGCTGCGCGAGTTCCTCGGCGGCAGTTCGTTCAAATATTGATCCGTCCGTCTGATAGATGTCTGATTGGCCGGGTTGATGAGAAATCGCATGATTTTTCAACTCCTGTCAAGAACAATTTCCAAGTCAGTTGTTTAGAATTTAATGATAGTCTTCAGCAAAATAAAACGATGGACAGCGGCGGCCTTATGCGCCGCAGTTTCGCTGACGGTTGGAGCCGTAGCTTCTTACGACGCTCTGTCTGTCAAGGCCGAGCGCTTTTTCGACGCCCGTGAATGGGCGAGCGCTCAGGCTCTCTACGGCCTCATGCTTGACCGGAGACCCGACTGCGACTCGACTTATGTCAATGCCATCATTGCCTCGTCGATGCTCGGTCAGCCCGACATGGCCTCGCATCTGCTGACCGAGGCCATGAAAGCCGGTGTGAGCTTCCCACGCCTGATGAGCGGAGTCAAATCCGTGGCTTTCGAGGTCGGTGAGCCCGACGTATATGAGGACTTTATGCTGCGTTCGCAGCGCGACTGTCCGTGGCTCGAGCGCGCCATCGATTCCGAGTTGCTGCAATACTACATTTTCCGCCGTAACGGTAGCCGGACTATCGTATATGCCGAAAAGATGCTCGCCGGCCTGCCTTCGTCTATCGCCTACCTGTCAGATCTTGCCGATGGATATGTCATGATCGGTGATTTCGATGGCGCGACCGCTACATGGAAGCGCATACTCGATATCGATGCTGACAACTATCTGACCTTACTGAAACTCGGCAATTACTACGACATCTGCGGCCGACGCGACGAGGCAATCGAATATCTCAGCCGCGCCGACCGTCTGCGTCAGACCCCCTTTGTCACCTCACGCATTAACACCCTTGTCTCCTCGCGACTCGCCACTCCCGTCAAGTGACCGCAGATAGGCAAAATTTGAGACAGCACTGTCATGTGTATTTATCGGTTTTGTTTTATATCTCCGTTGTAATTGTATGACTGCTCGACGACCTTGAAAATGATCTCGCTGCTGTTAGACAGACCCCCAAAAACACACCGGATTTATCTTTGACACCAATCTTGTTTTTCTTGGTGATGTCAGCTGCAACAAGAAGTGACGTATACGCGTTTAATGCAAATATTGACGTCACGGCAAGTAATAAAATCTTTTTCATGGTAATATGGATCTAAAATTATCGCCCAAATATAGCAAGAATATAATGCAATGATAAATATCGGGATACCGCCGAGCGTAAATATATCATACGCGCCCTCTGATACGTTTGATCCTGTCGGAAAAAAGCGTTAACTTTGCAGTTCTAATCGACTAATTTGACTATGATTAAGAATATTATGTTCGACCTCGGCGGGGTCATAATGGACATTGAGAAAGAGCGCTGTGTAGCGGCTTTCGACCGCCTCGGTCTGCGCGATGCGGCGTCGTTTTTCGGCGAATACTCCCAGAAGGGTCCGTTTCTCAGACTTGAGGAAGGCACTATGACGGTCGACGATTTCCACCAGGCGATGCGCGCCGAGATCGACGGCGATGTTACCGACGCCGAGATTGACAGCGCTTTCTGTCAGTTTCTTATCGGCATACCTGCCGGACGACTGGCTGATCTGCGGCGGCTTCGCGAACGTCATGCGGTCTATCTTCTGAGCAATACCAATCCTATAATGTGGGGATCAATGATCCGTGATGAGTTCATCCGAGAAGGCTGTAGCCGCGAGGATTATTTCGACGGCATGGTGACATCGTTTGAGGCCAAGGCGCTGAAACCCGACGAAAAAATTTTCAGATTTGCCGCTCAAAAATTCGGCATCGATCCCTGCGAGACAATATTCATCGATGACTCGCAGAGCAATCTCGATGCGGCGGCCGCGCTCGGGTTTGAGACCTTGCATGTGGCGCCCGGCGAGGAGTTCGCCGACAAGTTGGCCGATATGGATATAAAATGAGCGGGCAGCCGAAATTTGCAACGGTAGGCATGTTCGACGGGGTCCATCGCGGCCACCGTTCGCTCATCGGCGGTCTCAAATACGAGGCTTCGCGGCGCGGCATGTCAGCTGCCGTCTTTACCTTCGACCGCCATCCCCTGTCGCTGATATCACCTGACAAGGCTCCTGCATCGCTGATGTGTGTCCAGGACAAGATCAGAGCCATCCGCCGGGCAGGAGCTGACTTTGTCGAGGTGCTTGACTTTGACGGGGACCTGAGGTCTCTCAGCGCTGCGCAGTTCATAACATTACTCCGCGACCGTTATGGGGTCAAAGCCCTTATGATGGGCTTTAACCACCGGTTCGGCAGCGACCGCCTCCCGGATATATCCGACTATGAGAAGATAGGACGCGGCCTCGGCATAGAGATCTTCCGGGCCGGCGAACTGCGCGACCATACCCGGCATGAGCCGATCTGCAGTTCGTCCATACGAAAAGCTCTCGTCAGCGGTGATATACTGTCAGCCAATGACATGCTCGGTTACCCCTATCGATTGAAAGGCTCTGTCGTTGCCGGAAAGCGACTGGGCCGAACCATCGGCTTTCCCACTGCGAATATTGATACTGGCGACAGCAATCTGCTGATCCCGGGCTCGGGAGTCTATGCAGTCGATGTCATACTTCCCGATGGCAAAGTCAGCCGCGGAATGCTCAACATTGGCCGACGACCTACAGTCGATCATTCCGCCGAGGCTCCACTGTCTGTCGAAGTGCATGTAATCGGTTGGAACGGTGACCTGTACGGAAAGGAAATCGCAGTTATGTTCCTCGACAGGATCCGCGACGAACGATGTTTCACCGATCTTGATGCCCTGAAAAAACAACTGTCTGCCGACTGTCAGGCGGCAATTGTTGCCTGTTAGTTGGGTTTAGTTGGCAAATTATCTGTTATTTTTGGAATATACACATCAAAAGTCTTTAAGATTAAATAATATTGTGTAAATTTGCTACATTAATATTATTAAACAACCTCTTGAAGTTTGGCGATATGAAAAAAATGTCTATTCTGCTGCTGTCGCTTGCATGCTCACTGCTGTCAAGCGCATCCGTAAAAATTGAATCAGCTCCGATAACGTGCTCGATTCTTCCGCCCGAGCGAGCCGAGGCCAGTTGGGTCGACATCGAGGGCGACTGTATGATTGTCGATGATATTACCACCGGTTTCTTCGATTTTGATCAAGGTATTCTCATCTATGATGTGATGATGCAGGCCGACACGAATAATCCCGGCATGTATCGGTTGGTCAACCCATGGCAGTTCTGGCCGATGAGGATGATGGCATCAAAGTTCGGTGCATCTGTCACCGTTTCAGATGATTTCTATATCGAGATCGATGCCACGGATCCTGACGCAGTGAAGATATATCCTCAGGATGCAGGCCTCGACGACGGCGACGGACCGTCGGTCATTTCATCGCTCTATGGGGTCTATGATGAACTCAACATATCGGAAATCATGGCCATAGCCATGTCGGGCGTACTTGAGGACAATGTCATAAGTTTCGAAGCTCCCGCGTCGATCTTGCTTATACAGGGCGGACAGGGTTACCGCACCAATCAGAGCGGACGCTTTGCTGTTATTCTACCGGGCGGACAAGCACCGGTCGATTATGAATTCACGGTCGAACCGTTGTCCTACAAATTCATGCCTGACTCTGAATATAAATATCATTATACCGTCGACGCCTTCGACGACCGTATTCCCGAAATCCGCTGGTACTTGACTACGTCATATCCTACGTCGGATATATGTCAGCTTGCTGCCGAAGAGGGGAATATCTGTCAGATAGGCGATAGAGTCGAGGTATCGGTCGAGGGGCTTGATGCGCGTAAAGCTTACGTGATATTCGTTTCTGTCGATGAATACGGCGACTATCAGGAATCGGAATTCTTCAGTGTCTATCCTGTCGCCAAATCAGAGTCATGGGAATATTTCGGTCCCGCGACCATGACCGAAGACTTCTTTGCAACCTTTATGGATGACATTTCGCCCGAGACATTCGATGTCGAAGTCGAAAAGCATAAGAGTGTCGACGGCTATTACCGCATAAAAGTGCCCTTTGACAGCTGGAGCCATGCCGACAAGTTTGATGTCCGCGATGACTATCCCGGCTATATCTACATCAATATCACCAATCCCCAACGGCCGTATATCGCCGAAAGCTGCCTCGGCATATCACGTAGCGGCAAAGAATTTGCCATAAGCAGCCATTACTGTCAGCGGGTGGAGATGCTTGGACTGGCAATGGTCGAGAAACTTAAAGAAGGCAGTGGCGGACATTGGGAAAACAATGTGCTGACATTTGACCCCGAACCCGGAGTATTCATCAGGGAATCCGGTTCGGACGTGTGGACGTTTGTCAACGCCGTCACAAATCCCGAATGCGATATCGACGAGTATATCCACAATCCCGACTACAAAGTGCCGAGATTTCTAAACGGAAGTTTCAGTCTTGATATGAACCGGGCTTTCTCCGGCTTGACCGACTGCATCACCGGCGAGCAGTCGGAAGAAATTTATTTCAATCTTCAGGGTATTCGCGTTGACAAACCCTCGGCCGGCGTATATATCCGTCGTCAAGGTTCAAAGATCGATAAAGTGCTGATAAAATAAAAGGAAACGCCCTCAAAAATGTTGCACCCCGAAAGTCATCATTTGACTTTCGGGGTGCGCTTGTTAAATCGGTTACTCAAACACTATGTCTCCGAAATATTCCGGACAGTGGAAGTCGGGGTTGGGCGTGCCGATAGGGTTCCACGACAGGAAGTGAGGGGTCGGGAGTTTGTCTCCGCACTTGTAGAAGTTGCAGCGCGCCTTTACGCCTGAGAATGACTTCAGGTCAGATGCGAAGTAAGTTTCGACAGGCACGATCAGTGACACTTCCCAGCTCACGGGGCCTTCGGCCGGGAGATGGCCGGGGGCGAGCGTGGAGTGGCGACGGACGCCGGAGAGGAGCTCGATCGGAGCGGCTTCGCGGTGGTCACGGTCGGGGCCGACAGCGCTGAGTATGGTGCCGGTACAGTTGCATTCTATATTCTGATAATTCTTATTGTCGAAGGTCACGAAAAACTCCACGCATGAGTCTTCCCACACCGGGCCGTTGTCTGCCGGAGCGGCAGCGCGCACGGCTTCTTCGGTGACGCGATAGTTCAGCAGGAGAGCGTCGCCGGTGTGTGCGGCACGGAATTCGACTTCGGGCTTATAGGGAAATTCGGCCCAGTTGACGGTGTCGATTTTCAGGAACGGAACGTGTGCGTTGTCGAGTGTCGCTACGACTTCAGCGGCATTTCTGACGGGCATTTCAACCTTTTTTACGGAGATAGATTTGTTCATAATTGAATGTTGGTTAATGAAAGTGTGTTGTCAGATTAACGTTATATTACCGAAAATATTATGGTTTACCGTGATAAAAAAAGCGGAAGCGCGCCCCGATAAGGTAGCGCGCTTCTTGTAAGAGATGATTTTCTGAAGGATGATCAGAGGCGTTCGATCTCGAGGTCTTTCCATTCGACCTTGATGCCGCCGCCGTCGTGGATCTGGAGAGCGATGCGACCCTGGGCCTTGCCGATGAGTTCATCGTTGAAATCAACCATGGGTTCGCCGTTGAGCCAAGTCTGCACATGGTCACCTTCTACGCGGAGACGGAGTGTGTTCCATTCGCCTTCCTTGAGGAAGCCTTCCTTGTCGTCGGGGATCATCTGGAGCCAGCCGCGGCCGTATGACTCATAGATGCCGGCTGTGTCGCAGTTCTTGGGAGCGACTTCACACTGCCAGCCGTGAACGATCGCGGGCTGCTCTACAAACGAGCGGAAGAATACGCCCGAGTTGCCGTTGGCGTGCTGCTTGAACTGCAGGGTGAGATCGAAGTCCTTGAAGTAGTCATCGGTTGCGAGGTAGCCGTACTGCTTGTCGGGACCACTCTCACACACGAGGTTGCCCTCGTCGTTGACATACCAGAGTTCGGTGCCGTAGGCGTTCCAGCCTGTGAGGTCCTTGCCGTTGAAGAGCTGCTGTTTGCCGTTGAGCTTTTTGGGGAGCTGTTTGATCTTGATGTTGCGGAACGATGCGGGATCGCCGTGGTCCTGCAGACAGATCACGCCTGTGCGGGCAAGACCGTATTCGGGAGCGTTCTCCCACTTGCCGCTGTTCTTGCGTGCATACCAGTCGTCGGTCCAAGCCTCGAATTCGAGAATCTTGTGGCCGTTGAGCCAGTGCTCTACGTGGCCGTTGTCAAAGACGATGCGCGAGTTGTTCCATTCGCCCTGGGGATTGACAAACATCGAGTCGGGGTTGGGGAGATGCATTGCGTAGTCAACGCCGAGCTTCTGCCATTCCTGGAGCTTCTCGGGAGCGTTGACTTCTTCCCAGCCTTCGTTGTCGATCAGTTGATATTCGGGGCCTGTCACGTATGGAACCTGGAAGAAGGGATTTTCGACCACGTGATAGAGCATGCCGCTGTTGCCGCCGTGGCTGAGTTTCCAGTCCCAGTCGAGAATGAAGTTGTCAAATTGTCTGTCGGTCACTATGTAGCCCGAGCCGTCGCTGCCTTCGCCTTTGGCCTGGATGCAGCCGTCGACAACGTGCCAGGGTTCGGTGAGTGAGTCACCGTTGAAATCGCGCCAGCCGTCCATGGTCTGACCGTCGAAAAGGAGTTCCCATCCGTCGGCGATTTCGGCCTCAGTGAGCTTGTTGTTTTCCTTAGCTCCTGAGCAGGAACTAGCCATCAGCGACAGGGCGCCGATGGAGAGTGTGAGATGTTTAAAGTTCATTGGATTTGATATTTAGGGGTTTTGTGTTATCTCAGAATTTGCGGATGCCCATTATCTCACGCACGTCGGCAAGAGTCTTTGCGGCGCTTTCGCGGGCTTTTTCGGCACCTTGTCTGATGACGCGGCGCATGTATTCGTCGTCGGCGAGGATGTCGTTGATACGCTCGCGGATCGGCGTCGTCACGGCGATGATATCCTCGGCAAGCTGTTTCTTGAGGTCGCCGTATCGGATCGAGCAGTTGGCGTAGGCATCGCGGAAGTGCTTCACGACCTCGGGGGTCGACGTCAGCTCGAGCAGGGTGAAAAGGTTGGCTACAGGCTCGCTCATCGGTGAATCCGGACCCTGGGGACCTTCGTCGGTGACGGCGCGCATCACCTTCTTGCGCAGCACTTTGGGGTCGTCGATCAGATAGATGCAGTTTCCCTCGCTTTTGCCCATTTTGCCCGACCCGTCGAGACCGGGCACTTTGATCGGCTCTCCGCCGAAATCGAAGTCGTAGGGTTCGGAAAAGTATTCGACTCCATAGAACGAGTTGAAACGGCGCGCGAAGCGGCGCGTCAGTTCGAGATGCTGCAGCTGGTCCTTGCCGACAGGCACTTTCGTGGCCTTCTGGATCAGTATGTCGACGGCCATGAGTGTCGGATAGGTCAGCAGCCCGGCGTTGACGCGCTTGTTAGTCGACGCGCCGATGATCTGACGCTCAAACGCTTCGTCGTCATCGTCTTCAGCCGGCGCTGTGATGCCGAGTGCCTTGCGCGCCTTGTCCTTGAACGCTGTCGTGCGCATAAGTTCGCCGATGCCGACGTGCATGTTGAGAAGCAGATACATTTCGGCCACTTCGGGAACATCGCTCTGAATGAAAATCGTTGCCTTTTCCGGGTCGATGCCCGAGGCGAGATATTCGGCCAGAATAGTCTTGACGCTTGCGTGAAGCTGCTGAGGATCAGGATTGGTCGTCAGTGAGTGGAGATCGGCGATAAAAAACCTGCAGTCATAGTCGTCCTGCAGTTTGACAAACTTGCTGAGCGCTCCGTAGTAGTTCCCCAAATGGAGATTGCCTGTCGAGCGGATGCCGCTCAGTACTATTTCTTTACTCATGGAGTGATGGATTGTTGTTGCTGATTATATATTATCGGCAAATTTACGAATAATTCCCTCAACAATGAAATATTCTGTCGGCCGTTTCTGCCATCTCCATTAAATTATCGCCCAACGCTTGGCTCTGAATGATCATATTGCTTGCTTTTATGGTTCTATTCTTTCAAAGAGCTGCTGCCGACATCCTCAGAAGCAAAGTAATATGAATTTTAGCCAATCTCTAAGATCATAGCGTCAGAATCCGCAATTAATCATATAATTAACCACACACAAGTGATTGAGGTGTATCTTCAGTCGGATACACCGCCTTTTTCCAATCTTCAGTCGTCAGCCCGGTCTGACTCGTCCGGGATGTCCGATCAGTTTCTATTGAAGCATCGGGGCGATGCGGCGCAGGGCGGCGATGAAGGCGTCGGCTTCCTCGAATGTGTTGTAGGCTGCATACGACGCGCGGACCGTGCCTTCGATGCCGAGAGTTTCCATCAGCGGCTGGGCGCAGTGGTGGCCGGTGCGCACGGCGATGCCGAGTTTGTCGAGCAGCATGCCGGTGTCGTAGTGGTGGGCACGGCCGATCAGAAACGATATGATGGCGCATTTTCCGGGTGCTGTGCCGAAGATGCGCATGCCCGGAATCTCCATCATGCGTTCGGTCGTGTATCTCAGCAGCTCGTCTTCATGGCGGGCTATGGCCTCGACGCCGATGCCCGTCATATAGTCGATGGCCGTGCTGAACGCGGCCGCGTCGACATAGTCGGGTGTGCCGGCCTCAAATTTGAAGGGCAGATCGGCCCACGTCGTGCCGCTGAAACTTACATGGCCTATCATCTCGCCCCCGCCCTGATAGGGAGGCATCTTCTCGAGCAGCGCCTTTTTGCCGTAGAGTATGCCGATGCCGGTCGGACCATACATCTTGTGCGACGAGAATACATAGAAGTCGGCGTCGAGCGCCTGAACGTCGACCTGGGTGTGGGCCACGGCCTGTGCGCCGTCGACAAGCACCACGGCTCCGTGGCGGTGGGCCTCGGCGATGATCTCGGCGACGGGGTTGACCGTGCCGAGTACGTTCGATATGTGGGCCACAGCGACAACACGTGTGCGAGAGTTGAACAGCGTGCGGTAGGCCTCAAGATCGAGACGGCCGACGCTGTCTATGGGCACGACCTTTATTTTCAGCCCTTTTCGGGCGGCGATCAGTTGCCAGGGCACGATGTTGGAATGATGTTCCATCACCGTCAGGATGATCTCGTCGCCTTCAGACAGCAGCGAGCCGTAGGATGCTGCCGCGAGGTTGATGGCCTCGGTGGCGCCGCGCGTGAAGATCACTTCCTCGACCGAGGAGGCGTTGATGAAACGCCTCACTCTCTCGCGCGACGCTTCCATGGCATCGGTGGCTTCCTGCGAAAGGCTGTGGACTCCGCGGTGTACGTTGGCCTTGTGGTTGTAGTACATGTCGACAACAGAGTCGACCACTGCCCGCGGGGTCTGCGAAGTAGCCGTATTGTCGAGATAGATCAGCGGCTTGCCGTAGATCTTGCGTTGTAGTATCGGGAAGTCGGCGCGTATGGCCTGTATATCTGATTGTGACATGTCCGGGTTGTTTGATCAGTTGTGACACGATGCGGCACAGTCGCCGCAGGCTGCATGTTCGCCCGAAAGGCGGCGTTCGACCAGATGACGCAGGCGGTCGCGCAGACCGTCGATCGATACATGCTCTATCACGTCGCCCATGAATGCCTGCATGAGCATCATGCGTGCCTCGTCTTCAGGCACTCCGCGGGTCTGCATGTAGAACAAGGCGTTGCGGTCGAGCTGGCCGGTGGCAGCGCCGTGGCTGCACTTCACGTCGTCGCAGTAGATCTCGAGCTGGGGCGCCGTGTGCATCCGTGCTTCTGCCGAAGCAAGCATGTTGCGGTCGGTCTGATATGCCTCTGTATGCACGGCGTCGGGTGCGACGAGGATCAGTCCCTCAAAGGCGCCCTGCGATTTGTCGTCGAGCAGATATTTGAACAGCTGGTTGCTGCGGCTGTGTGGCGCCAGATGATTGATTCGCGACGAGTTGTCGATCACCTGCGAGCCGTCGGCTATGGCCATGACGGCGAGTTCGGCGTCGCAGTTCTCGCCGTTGATGTCGACATGGAATTCGTTGCGTGTCCGGCCGACGGTCAGCGATGTGCCGTTGACGGCCAGGCGGCTGCCCGTGTCCTGCGATACGTAAAGCTGTGACATGCGCGAGGTCTGCTCCGACGACTCCTCGATGTCGCAGTATTCGAGACTCGCTCCCGGGTGAAGGAAAATTTCGGTGACCTGGCTCGACAGATAGCCGAAGTCGGCCGACTGGCTGTGGTCGCAGACAAGCATCCGAGCCGAGGCTCCTTCCTCAAGCACCACAAGCATGCGGCGGACACTCATCAGCGAGGCCGAGGCGTTGAATATGTTGACGATCTGGATGGCTTTCTCGAGCTTCACACCGGCGCGCACACGTATCACTACACCGTCCTGCATGAGCATGGTGTTGAGGGCCGAGGCGGCGTCTCTGTTGTGCGACAGTGCGCCGAGATAGCGGCCAATGAATTCGGGGTCCTCGGAGGCCACGCTTGCCAGTGAGCTGACCGTCACGCCCTCGGGCAGGTTTTTAAGCAAGGTGGTGGTCGGACGGAATGCGTCGTTGACAACGACGCCGAGCAGCGTGCTTACGTTGGGCACATCGCAGCGGAACGACTGCGTGACATCGACGGCAAAAGGTACACGGGCGATGTTGACGCCGTAATCCGGGGCAAAAAGATCCTCGACAGAGAAGCGGCTGTAGCCCTCGTCGCGTTTGCCCGGAAAGCGTCCGAAGCTCTTCAGAGCCTCGAGTGCGGGCCGGCGCAGACGGTTGATGACGTCGGGCGTGGCTGCCTCGACGGTCTCGCGATTGTGCCCGTAGAGGTCGATATATTGATCAATAGAACTCATTAGTCTGCGTTTTTTATTGGTTGTCGACCTGCTGTTTGATCCAGTCATAGCCTTTCTCCTCGAGTTCAAGGGCGAGCTCGGGGCCGCCGGAGTAGACTATGCGGCCCTTGTAGAGGATATGCACGAAATCAGGCTTGATATAGTCGAGCAATCGTTGGTAGTGGGTGATCACTATCGTGGCGTTGCGGTCGTTCTTGAGGCGGTTGACACCCCCGGCGACGATGCGCAGCGCGTCGATGTCAAGCCCGCTGTCGGTCTCGTCGAGTATCGACAGACGCGGCTCGAGCACGGCCATCTGGAAAATCTCGTTGCGCTTCTTCTCGCCGCCCGAGAAACCTTCGTTGACCGAGCGCGACGCCAGTTTGTTGTCGAGTTCGACGATCTCGCGCTTCTGACGCATGAGCTTCAGGAAGTCGCCGGCCGACAGCGCCGGTTCGTTGAAATATTTGCGTTTGGCGTTGACTGCGGCGCGCATGAAGTTGACCATCGAGACTCCCGGTATCTCGACCGGGTACTGGAACGACAGGAACAGGCCTTCGTGCGAGCGGTCCTCGGGTGAGAGCGAGAGCAGATCGACACCGTGGAAATCGGCCGTGCCGCCGCTGACATTGAATTTGGGGTCTCCGGCCAGAACGCCCGAAAGCGTGCTTTTGCCCGAACCGTTGGGTCCCATGATGGCGTGCACCTCGCCGGGGCGCACCGTGAGGCTGATGCCTTTCAATATTTCTTTGCCTTCGATGCCGGCATGAAGATTGTCGACTTTGAGCAGGATGTCTTCCATTGTTTATGCTGAGTTATTGTTTTTCAAATTTAATTATCCGACCGAGCCTTCGAGGGTGATCGACAGCAGTTTCTGTGCTTCGACCGCAAATTCCATAGGCAGTTTGTTCATCACTTCCTTGGCATAGCCGTTGACTATCAGGGCGACGGCTTCTTCGGTCGGTATGCCTCGCTGGTTGCAGTAGAACAGCTGGTCCTCGGAGATCTTCGACGTTGTGGCCTCGTGCTCGACGATTGCCGTGTCGTTCTTCACGTCGATATAGGGGAACGTGTGGGCGCCGCAGGTCGCGCTGAGGAGCAGCGAGTCACACTGGGTGTAGTTTCTCACGCCCGACGCGTCGGGAGCCACGCTCACCAGACCCCGGTAGGAGTTCTGGCTGTGTCCGGCCGAAATGCCTTTCGACACGATGGTCGAACGCGAGTTCTTGCCGATGTGTATCATCTTGGTGCCGGTGTCGGCCTGCTGGAAGTTGTTGGTGACGGCTACGGAGTAGAATTCGCCGACCGAGCCTTCGCCCGCCAGTATGCAGCCGGGATATTTCCATGTGATCGCCGATCCGGTCTCGACCTGGGTCCACGACAGTTTGGAGTAGTCGCCGCGGCATAGGCCTCGCTTGGTCACGAAGTTGTAGACCCCGCCCTTGCCGTCGCGGTCGCCGGCATACCAGTTCTGCACCGTGGAATATTTCACCTCGGCGCGCTCCTCGACTATGATCTCGACTATAGCGGCGTGGAGCTGGTTTTCGTCGCGCATCGGTGCCGTGCACCCCTCGAGATAGCTGACGTAGCTGTCGTCGTCGGCCACGATCAGTGTGCGCTCAAACTGTCCCGTGCCCGAGGCGTTGATGCGGAAGTAGGTCGAGAGCTCCATCGGGCAGCGCACTCCTTTGGGGATATAGACAAACGATCCGTCGCTGAATACCGCCGAGTTGAGCGCCGCGAAGAAATTGTCGCGGTAGCTCACTACTTTGCCCAGATATTTGCGCACCAGATCGGGATAGTCCTTGACCGCCTCGCTGAACGAGCAGAAGATGATGCCCAGCTCGGCGAGTTTCTCGCGATGGGTGGTCTTGACCGACACCGAGTCCATCACGGCGTCGACAGCCATGCCGGAGAGCACCTTCTGCTCCTCGAGGGGGATACCCAGGCGGTTGAACGTATCGAGCAACTGCGGATCGACCTCGTCGAGGCTCTTGGGCGACTCTTTCTTTTTGGGCGCGGCATAGTAGCTGATCGCCTGATAGTCGATCGGCGGTATGTCGAGGTGAGCCCATGTCGGCATCGTCAGTGTCTGCCAATGGCGGAACGCCTTCAGCCGGAAGTCAAGCAGCCAGTCGGGTTCGCCTTTTTTCTCCGATATGAGGCGTACGACGTCCTCGTTGAGTCCTCGAGCGATGATGTCGCTGTCAATGTCGGAGACAAAGCCGTATTTATAATCGGAGCCCGTGACATCGCGCAGCACATCGTCTGCGCTGTCTGCGCCGGGATTTATGTCTTTGTCTTTTGCCATTTGGTATGCAAATGAAAAATTGTTAGTTCTATGGATTAACGCAATATTATCTCAGCTTGTTCTGGTCTGCCACATGTCGAAGAGTGCCGGAGCCACCCGATAGACGGTTCTCTCGAGCCAATAGTCTGACGCCGAGGGAGCGTTGCAGAGACCTGTGGCTGCACTCAGATTGTAGACCAGACTGAGGATGATGGTCCATTTTATCAGTTTGAAGACGGCGCCGCCCATGCGGTCGAGCACCCCGAGACAGGCTACCCTGACCACCAGCCTGACCAGCCTTGCGAGCAGTACTATCGCGAAATATCCGGCCAGAAAGACCAGAAAATAGCACAGCACTGTCGTGACCATCGACGCCGAGTCGACTCCCGCGTCGACCCGCAGCATCGTCAGCAGCGACGGAGTCAGCGCCCGCGCGGCAAGCACTCCGACTATGAGTCCGGCTATCTGGCCGATCTGCGACAACAGTCCCTTGATGAAGCCGCTGATCACTGCGTAGAGCAGCACAAGCCCGATTATTATGATCCAGATATATGGTGTCATACGTAAAACATGATTTTTTTCACCGTGAGTGCCACGATGTAATTTCCGCATACAAAGTTACAAAAAAATCACGCACTGTGCATTAAGAGTCTGTTTAAAAACAAATGTTAATAAAAAACAAGCATCAGTCGAAAT
>CAJUMI010000008.1 GCA_910587545.1 uncultured Muribaculaceae bacterium
AATGGGGGTCAATTTAAATAATCCATAGGGGGTCAATTTGTTGAGAATATCCATGTTTCAAGGAATGACTCTTTTAAGGTCTTTACATTGCATGCGTTCGGATTGGCCGCAAATTCTGTCATACCCAAACATTCCAACAGATAGGCTTCGGCTGAAGTGTAAAGCTGTTGAGATATAATCCGTTTTTTGTTGGCTTCTTGAAGATTTTTTGCTATATGTTTTTGAATACCCATTTCAAGTATGGGAATATCCATACATTTTACTTCTTCAGGATTTACATTAGTCTGATTTATAGATTGACGTGCGCGCCTTTTTATATCCCACACACCATATTTAGTATTCAGGTATGTTGTTAGATATTCAGGAAGTAGTAAATCTGTATTGGGAATAAATCTTACAAGATAAGATGCAAACACCCTATCAATATCATCGTTCTGATAATATATACCTGTTCGACCAACCCATTCAAAAGAGTTTGTTCGATTGAATATAACATCCCCATCTCTAAGTTTGAATGTATCAAGTTCTTCTTGCGTTATGTCTGCACTTTTATTTACGTTTGAATCACAAAGAAGATTGTGTATTTCGTTCATCCGATAAATAGGATAACCTATTCCTTCTTCATTCATAGCTATTGAAATACCATATTGAGAAGAAACAAGGCAATCACCAATCTTCTTATATTTTAAATTTGGATTTATTATCGGTGCCTTAGTGTAAAATCCACTATCAATTCTATAGTCTTTGTTCTCTATACATGATTTTAGTCGTATTTCTTTTGCTTCAAGCCCCTCCAACAAAGCTCTATATTTTACTTCGTCAAAGGGGCATCCGCGAAAAAAGAGAGATGCTCTTTCTTTGCGAACTCTGCAAATGCTTCTGCAATTCCGTCTTGTGTCAAACCATCATGATTGAAAAGGTCATGCTTGACAATTAGGTGCCCGTGGCTATCAAGCAGGGGAATATTTTCTCCATTCTCGCCAGTCGTATTACGATAGATTTTATCACCGCTATTATCTTTGCTTGGTTCTTGCATTGTAGCAAAGAAGATGTTATAATCATCCACTTTGGGGCATAGTACCTCATCCCATTTTTGAACGAAAAGGACGCTTGTCTTTGTGCCAGTATGCGGTTTGAATACATTGCCATGCAGTCCGACGACAGCTAAAATGCGGCAACGGTCAGCAATGTACTCTCGCAATGATTTGTCGCTACTGTTATTGAAACGTCCTTGCGGCAACACAATAGCCATTCTTCCGCCGGGTTTCAGGAAGTCTATGTTACGTTCAACAAATAAGATGTCACGGCTCATATTAGTTGCCTGTTTCAATTTGGTCTTGCGGAATGTACCATCACTCATTTGATAAACAGTTTCGCCATTGTTGCTCAATGCTTCAGGAAAAGTTGGTTCTCCTGCTAACACAGTAGTATCTCGTGGCGCATTTTTGAGTTTTTCCAATGAAACCGTCCTACTCAAGTCATACTTTGCAAGTATTCTGCTCTCCTTTACATCTCCTGCAAACGGGGGATTAGCCATGATTATATCAAAGTTGAAATCACGGTTGCTGCTTTTGTCAACACGCAACCTTTTCAGTTTTTTCCAACCTTCGGAATAGGTATCGCTCCAATTTTCATCCTTGACCATTTCGTCCCATCGCTCATAATCGAGTGTATTGAGGTGCATCACATTCGTTTGTCCGTCACCTGCAATCAGATTGAGAGTGCGAGCTACACGCACAGCTTTCTCGTCAAAGTCAATAGCAAAAACATTATTCTGTACATAATCTGTACATTCGGCAGGTTTTTCTTCCAATGTGAATAGATGGCTACGGCTCAATCCTTTAGATTTCAGAATGTTTTCCCAAACATGAAAAATCGTATGAACAGGGAAGCCGCAACTGCCTGCCGCAGTATCAATCATCTTTTCATCAGCTTTGGGATTAAGCATCTTCACGCACATATCAATCACATAACGAGGTGTAAAATACTGACCCTTTTCGCCCTTGCTGCTTTTGTTGATAAGATATTCAAAGGCTTCATCCACCACGTCAAGATTTGAATTGAATAGTTTTACGTCTTGTAACGAAGCTACACAAACTGACAGGTGCGATGGTGTGAGCAGAAGTTTGGCGTCATCGGTAAATACGCCCTGCCATTTGTCTTTTGCCTTGTCAAACAGTGTTTGTAGTTTATCTTTCAGTTCTGTTTCAGTATCGCCATAGTTGCGGAACTCCAAGTTGCGGTCAGGCTTGCGTCCGCTTTCCATTTCATCAAACAGTTTGGTGAAGATAAGTTTGAACACTTCCTCAAACACATCCACACCTGCACCTGCCAATACCTCGTCTTCCATTTCAAGAATGAGGTCTTTAAGGGACTTGCGCTCATTTACCAACTTATCTTTCTTGATAAGGTCGGCTATCTTCCAACGCTCGGAGAGAATGTCGGATAGTTTTTGGTCTGCACGAGGTATACCGCTCAAATCTTCAAAATAATTCGGGTCTTTTCGGTGATAGTAAGAAATCTGACGACCGTTGCTCCATACTCCGATTGGAGCACCTGTTGCATTGCAATAACTCTTCAGCTGCTCTTTACCGTCTTTCAGTTTCGGCTTTTTCAATTCCACAATGATATAAGGGCTCGTGGTCTGCTGTTTGTCAAAAATGACAATATCTGCGCGCTTTTTCTCTCTGCCGAATGTAACTTCATACTCTAGTTCCATTCGAGAAACGGGATAGCCTAAATCTTCAGTAAGCACTAATAGATATAATTGGCGTACGACTTCTTCGGGTGTAGCTTTAATATCCTTTCTGCGTACAGCGCATGTAAGATAATACTCTGTTCCTCTTTTTGTTCCCCGTTCTGCTATACGGTTTTCCAACTCCGTGATTTGAGCCTCTGTGAACAGGCTAAGGTCGTATTCAGTTCCTTTGATTATATCTGACAGTTTCATAATTTTCCGTTGTTAAATTTTATTTGAAACAAGAAGCTCACGAACATCAATATCCAAAATCTCGGCTATTTGATATAGAACATGGATAGGTGGCTGGACTCTGTTTGTCGTATATAGATTGACCATATTAAAGGTCTTTCCAAGTTTATTAGCCAGCTCTGTTTGGCTGATACCCTTTGCCTCCAGTACTTCTTTTATTCGGTTCATACACGCACTATCTTGTTTAACGAGCGCAAAAGTACAAAATTTTATTTGGTAAACGGGCATTTTCTGCCATAAAAGTATTACCTTTGCACATAACAATTTTAATTGTCTTCTTATGCAAAAGATACTGATTGACGAAATTAGAATAGATGGATTCCGTGGATTGAAAGATTTTAAAATGAGCCTTTCAGAAACTACGGTACTGACCGGTATGAATAATGTCGGGAAAACCTCTGTTTTAAAAGCTCTACAGCTGTTGTTTGGAAATAGCTCGTTCCTTTCAACAGAAGATTTACACATTGACAAGAACGGCAAATCAAATTGTATCATTGTTGATGCCAAAATAGTAGCAATTGATAATGCTGGAAAACGTATCCCAAATTTCTCAGATGTATGGGAAATTGCATTTGGTGCGGATAATATAAAAATGGATGCTGAAGAACACGCCTATGTGCCTTTGCGTGTTAAATACACTTTTCAAACACTTCAGAATTCATTTAATAGGGATATGCAAATCTTGAATGAATGGGACTCTGCAGGCATCGCTTGGCAAGATTTGAAAGGTAAAAAATCCACTGTTAAGGGAGATTATTTTCAGTTCCACTATTTGGATGCTAAACGGGATATTCAGGATGATTTAAAAGCCAGAACCTCTTATTTAGGTAAAATGCTTGGTGATGTAGTTAGCAATTATGACCCGAAAGATGTTGCTGAATTAGAACAAAAAATAAGTTCTTTAAATGCAGAAGCCATAGAAAAGAGTGATGTGCTTAAAAATATTCAGGAATCACTAAAAGGGATTGACGCTACAATGGACTCTTCGGGCAAGGTCTATGTTTCACCTTTTGCTAAGAAATTGCGAGATTTGAACAAAAGCTTGACGATTCATTATGGAACGGAGGATAGTAGTTTTACAATGGACTATCATGGCATGGGAACTAGGAGTTGGTCTTCCATGTTGTCGTTTCGGGCTTTTGTAAAGCAAATGTGCGATAGCAAGAACCCGGAAGACGAGGCTTTTTTGCCGATTATAGCTATAGAAGAACCTGAAGCGCATTTGCATCCGAATGCACAGAAGCAACTCTACAAACAAATGAACGAAATGCCGGGCATTAAAATAATCTCAACACATTCTCCGTATGTGGCTGCATGTGCGGAATTGTCAGAGCTGAGAGGTATGTATAAAGCCGCAGAGAAGACTATTTGTGGAAGTTTGCCCGTTGCAGAACTAATACCAGAGGAACAAAGAAAAATCAGACAAGCCGTATTGACGAGCAATGGCGAACTGTTGTTTGCCAAAGGTATTGTGTTGGGAGAAGGTGAAACAGAAGTACAAGCTTTACCTATTTTCTGCCAGCAACATTGGGGATTGACTCCCGTTGAGTCCGGTCTGTCGTTTGTCGATGCAAAGGGGTGTGGTAATTATTATCCGTTTGTCGTCCTTGCTGATGCGTTCAAAATACCTTGGTACATTTTCTCGGATGGTGAAGCAAAAGCCCAAAAAGAACTCAAAAAACTTTTGGAAAGAATTTATAATGAAGATAAGGAACTGGCAGAACAGAAGAATATTTTCCTCATTCCCGATGAAAAGGATTTTGAAGGAATGCTCCTTGACGATGGGTATAAGGATGAAATAGAAAAAGCTATAGAACAATTGAAAGGAGAAGGCTATATTGATAAATTTATTAGAGAAAATAATCATAAGCCTAAGAAACGAGAAAAAACTTCTAAAGTGTGTGAAAGTTGTCATCAGAATATTTTTGTTGATATAGAACGAATATATGATAATGAAGATGGCCGACTGACAGCTTTGGATGATATAATGGAGAAAAACAAGGCCCAGTTAGGTCCGGTGTTGGCAAATTGCATAATTGAAAGCGGAAAAACATTACCTCCATTGGTAGTTAAACTATTTGATGGAATAAAAAAGGACATATGCCATGTGTAAGATAAAGTTATCTTCTAAACAACAAGAAATTGCATCATTGAAAGATGGCGCAATTTTAGTACGTGCAAGTGCCGGTAGTGGCAAGACAAGAGTACTTGTTGAGCGTATAAAGATGTTGGCTGGTATGACTAAACGTAAGGTTCTGGCGATTACGTTCACCAACAAAGCTTGTGAGGAGATTAGAACAAGACTTGCGGAAGTGGATGAAAATCTGCTGGAACATGTTTTTGTTGCAACTTTCCATGGTCTGTGTGAGTCAATCATTGAAAGCCATATCGCCGCTACAAGATTTGTGACAATGCCGCAAATCTTTGCAGATGACGACAGAAAAAAAATTTTGGAAGAAACAATTACAGAAACTCCATCATTGAGCCAGTGGTATAGGGGGCTGAATGATAAAGAACGTAGGGAAACTCTTTATCGGGCATTGGATAATATCAGTCTTATAAAACGGTCTGTGATTTTAGATGATGAACTGTCTAAGGTTATTAAAGATGGACAGATGCGTAATCTATATTTAAGTTATAGAGAGCAGATGGATTCGCTAAACGCAATTGATTTTGATGACTTGTTGCTTAATGCTTACCAATTACTGATACATAACCCAAGAATTGCAGACTTATATCGAAGAAGTTTTACATACATTTGTGTGGACGAGGCACAGGATTTAAACAAGGCTCAATACATGGTTCTTCGTGCGATTACTGGTAGCGAGCATAAGAATGTAATGCTGGTTGGCGACACCAAACAATCCATATATGCCTTTAATGGCTCAAGCAGTAAATATATGGATGATTGGTTTGTGAATGACTACACCCCGACCATATATAACCTAAATGAGAATTATCGAAGTGCTAAGGCGATTTTGGATTATGCACAAAAGGTAGTGCATGATGACACCTTAGATGTAACCTTACCTTATACGGGCGTTTGTAAGGAATATGCTTATGATACACCATGTGAGGAAGCGCAAGAAGTAGTAAGTGGTATAAAATCATTGGTTGGTACTGAAATAGAAGGTTATGACGGGAAATTGAGCTATTCTGATATTGCTGTACTTGCTAGAAATAAATTCGTTCTTGGAAAGATTGAAGAGCAATTAAAGAGTAGTAACTTGCCATATCATTATAAAACTACGGGAGCAGGTCTGGAATTTGCATCCACTGCTGCTAAAGCCTTTGATTTGGCTATGGTAGTACGAACCAATCCCTATGATAGACTGCATCTTGATATGTTGCAGTCTATAGTAGGCGTGAGCCATTGCAAATCATTAGAACAAGTCGTAGAAAGTATTAGCGATGCATTCTTGAAAGAAGTCGTGCAGCAAGCCTCACTATTGGAAGATGATGGTAGTAATATGTATCAAACCATCAAATCTGTATTGAATACTTTAAAAGCCTCTAATGCTTCGGAATTTAAATCAACAGATGAAGCTTTGGCTGTTTTTGATGAATTTGAATTATTAAAACATCATTGGAGCTCTTATGCTAAGAGTGTAACAAACTATTCTTTGTCTGCTTTTCGTAATGCAATGTCGTTGGGGCAAACTTCGGTTGCTTCTTTGGATGTAGAAGGGGTTACATTGAGTACGGTTCACACTATGAAAGGTCAACAAGCTGTAGTAGTATTCCTTGTGGGTATGGATGAGGGTACATTCCCCGATTACCGTGCTATAAAAAAAGGGAACAATAGCATTGAAATGCAACAAGAGAAAAATAACTTATATGTTGCAATTACTAGAGCTCAAAGACATCTTTATATTTGTTACCCTCAAAAAAGAAAGATGCCTTGGGGCGATTGGTCTCCAAGAAAAAGATCTAGTTTGCTTCCCAAACAAACGATTGTATAAACTGATTGTTTAGAGCAAAGAGCATATGTATCAGCCGTCAATTTACAGTATAAACATAGAATACCTCAAATTGGAGAAAAATCTCCATTGCATTTGAGGTATTCCAATTTTTATTGCTACCTTTGTCCTAAGACGAGTGACAATGAAAGCAACTCACAGCAAAGCGCAGAAATAGATACGGTTGCCAAATCATTACCTCATTTTTGCTCTTTCTTCCGAATCTCCTATGTCTAAGGAGATTATAAAAGTCTTCCAGAATTACTGAAATTTTCTGTCTTGCCGATGACTTCTGCAAGTATTTTTCTTCTGAGCTCAAAAAACATCAGATCAGCGATGGCAAAGCTCATCGCAATAAGCCTGGAAGGCTTTCAGATGCAGAGGTCATAACTATACTGATTCTATTCCACAGCAAAGGGTTCAGATGTCTCAGGCATTTCTACTCTCAATATGTCCGCAGACATCTTACTCATCTGTTTCCTGACACGGTGTCATACAATAGAACACCATTGAGATTCTGCAAGCATCAGCGCATACTTATACACAAGACATTCAAAGGTATAGCTGAAAGGGGCAAGTGTTCGATGGGGTGGTTCTTTGGGTTCAGACTGCATCTGATCATAAATGACAAGGGGGAAGTCCTGAATTTTATGTTCACTCCAGTCAATGTGGATGACCATGAGCCTCTTTACTCGGAATCGTTCATCGGGAATGTCAAAGGTAAACTCTGTGGTGATAAAGGATATATCGGGAAACAACTGCTTGAGTTTCTGTTCATGAACGGAATCCAGCTCGTTACCAAGGTTAAAAACAACATGAAGAACCCGCTGATGTCCGTGGCAGACAAAATTATGCTGTGCAAAAGAACTCTTGTTGAATCTGTTAACGATGAACTTAAAAATATCGCTCAGATAGAACACTCAAGGCATCGGTCTTTCACAAATTTCTTCACCAATGCCTTGAGTGCTATCGCTGCTTACTGCTTTTTCCCAAAGAAGCCGTCGATCTCTTTGGCGTTTGTGTCAGATAACCAGCTAACTTTGTTCTGATTGTTTATATCGAACTCACGTTAATTACGACACAGCCTCCTGACAGTTGCTTTGATAATTCAGGAATGAGATATTCAGCGGCGGCGGTTGCGGACGGAACGGGTGGCTGTGGATGCAGCTTTGGCTTTCTGCTGCTTTGGCTCCTTGACTTTTTTAGATGATTTCTTGGCCGCGCTCTTTGAGGAGCGTTTGGTCGAGCGGGTCGTTTTTACTACGGGCTTGGCTGAGTCGGCGGCCGTAAGACTGTCGTTTGCGGCTAAGCCGCTCTCGGCCGCTTCGCGTGCCTCACGTGCGGCGATGACTTCTTCACGTGACGGCACCCACAGTTTCTTGTCAAAGTTGTCAAGTGATGCCTGGATGCTGTCCTGGGCGCGTTTGCGGGAGTCGTCGTCGGGATAGATCTGGAGCATCGAGCGGTTTTTGAGATTGCGGGTCTTGTAGATCTCGCCGTCATACATGGTGAGGTTGAAGAAGTCGTCGTAGTTGCACGACGGCAGATTGTTGTCGTCGGAAGTGAAGATCTGCTGCTGTGCGAGCCACGGGCGGATGTCGTTGAACTTGATCCAGAACATAGGATATCGGATCGGTTCTCCTCCGAAGTCGCCCGAGCGATGG
The DNA here is from genome assembly GCA_910587545.1 of uncultured Muribaculaceae bacterium. Taxonomy (GTDB): domain Bacteria; phylum Bacteroidota; class Bacteroidia; order Bacteroidales; family Muribaculaceae; genus CAG-873. The sequence continues at coordinate 8,613 of CAJUMI010000008.1, forward strand.
AGCACCGGGCAGACAGCTTCGATATGAGGTTTGAGGCTGTTGCTGCGGGTGTCGAACTCCCAGCGTTCGATGACGTAGTATGACAGCACTTCGTTGGCCGGCACGTCGCTCTCCTCGAAGGTGAAGCGCGGGTTGCGCTCGGTCGAGCCTTTGGCGTCTGTGTAGAGGATATGGAAGCGGTCGAGCATATCGCGCACTTTGATCTTGTATTGGTCGGAGAAGACTTCGCGTCCGTCGAGATATTCGTAGGCCGACACCTGATTGTTGGCCAGCAGACGCATGATGATGCGGAACAGGTTCTCCTGTCCGTCGATAGGCTCGTCGGGGTAGTAGAGCGGGGCGTTCTTGTCTTTATTGAGGTCAAGCTGACGGTAGATGACGCGCATCCACTGGCGGTCGGCGTCGGAGACAGATTTGTCGTCGGTGTCGTAGAAGGCCTGCATGCGGTCGGTCACGACCGGTCCGGCGGGAGTGTTTTCTTTTTTGCGTTCGTTGCCGCTGCGGCGTCTTACGACGCCCTGACCCTCGTCCTGAGCGACGGTGTCCATGCATACCGATGCTGCAAAAATGAATGCGATTATCTTGATTAGCTTCATGTCTGATTATGTTATGATAGCAGTGGATGTTTGTTTTCGGATATGTATCAGTTGACGATTACTTCCATCGGCGAGAGGTCGCGTGTGATGCCGTCGGGACCGACTGCCTTGATGCGCGAGATATAGAAGCGCTTGCCGCGCGAGAGGCGCTGGAACGACTGTTTCTGTCGGGCCGAGAACGACGCGCCGTCGCTGACCTCGGGGATGGCGTTGCCCATGGAGTCAAAGAAGATGGTCTCGAAACTGAGTACTTTGAACCTGGTGTCGAGCAGGCCGTCGTCTATGGCTGCCTCAATGCCCGGAGACTGTAGCAGGAGAGTCTTGGCAAACGGTTTTCCGCCGCGGTAGTGGTCGACATTTCCTTTGCCGTCGTTGAACGCGATGTAGGGCGTCGGGTCGGGCAACTTGCGCACACGGAAAGTCATGTTGGCCACGTTGGCCGATCGACCGTCAATATTGGCCGTCACGGTGATGGCGGCGTCTTTGCCCACATTGGCGGGGCGGGCGATCCATCGGTCGCCGTTACGGGTCAGGGTGCCGTTGGTCATCGAGGCCGATATGCCGTTCATCGGTACGCCGGGCACCGATATGCTGATCGGGTTGTCGATGCCGGCATAGAGGACGTTCATCATCGTGGCCGAGACTGTGGCCATCGGTTCGATGACGGTGTATGACGAACTGAAGTCGTGGCGGGTCGATGTGCCGTCGCCGTGAGTCACTTCGAGATAGCCGTTGTAGTCGAATGTTCCGGTCGAAGATGCGTTGAGCTCGTATAGACCCCGGTCGTTGTCGAGCGGCTTGCCGTTGACGTAGATGAGAGGGCGGGCCGTTGTGTCGACGGCCGCGAGGACGATGTTGGCCGAGTATTTGCCGCCGCGCATCACCAGACGCGACTGTGGCATGACGTATGCGTTGAGTTCGTTGACGCGTACATCACCGGCGTCGACGCTCGAATAGAGGGTGGAAAGAGCTTCGCCTTCGGCGTAGAGTATGTCATTCTGGAGTTTTGACAGCAGGGTGATGGCGGCCACGACGGGTTGCTGGTCGAACTTGGCCTCTTCCCATGTCTGGGCCGTGAGTGTGCCTTTGCGGGCGATAGGGTCGGTGGAAAGGGCGTCCTTTATGCCTGCGGCTTTCACTGAGTCAGGTACGAGCGAGGTGATATAGCCGCGGTAGAAGTCGATGGCCTCACGCAGCCCTTCGCCGAGATTGTTGCCCGGAGCGAGCATTACGACGGCTGCGGCTTCGAGATCGTCGCGGTTGACGATGTTGTCGGGGTCGCCGTCGCGGCCGTCGGCTTTACGGACGATGGCGAGCTTGAGCGAGTCGATCTGGGAGTACAGACCTTCGGTCACGCGCCTTACGTCAGTCGCTTTGTCGAGCCACGCCCGGCCCTTGTCGGGATTACCGGCCGTGAATTCCTCGAGGCGGCGATAAATGTCGTCGTTGCGCTGTCCGACGTTGGAGTTCGAGCGGTTCAGGCCGTCGTGGACCTGGGTGAAGCCGTCGAGCACATCGCTGGATACGTTGAGCGCAAGCATGGCCGTGAGGACGATATACATAAGATTGATCATCTTCTGGCGCGGCGACAGTTTGTTGTTGTTGGCAGCCATTTATACGTTGGGGCGATGATTGGGTTAAACGTTGGGTGTGGCGGAGTCTGCAGGGGCGTCTGGCATGCCGGCCATCGGGCGGTACATGTTGACGGTCATGGCCGTGATCATCTTTTCGTAGACGGCATTGAGCTGCTGCATATAGCGGGTCATCTTTTCGGTCTCTTCGCAGTAACGGGCGCTCTGAGAGGCACCTTTCTCGTACATGTCGCGGATGTCCTTTATGCCGCGGTTGACGCGGTCGATGGAGTCGAGCTGCGACGACACACTCTTGAGCTGGATCTCGTAGATGGTGTTGAGTCCTCCGATGTTGCGGTTGAGATCCTGCATCTGATCGACATAGCCTTTGGAACTGCGTGTGATGTTCTCGGAATTCTCAGTGATGGCGCGGTAGCTTTCGAGCAGGACGTCTGACACGTTGTTGAGCGCTGCCGTGGTCTCGCGAAGATGCTGCATCTCGGCCGATATCGAAGCCATCTGGTCGAGATACCGCTGGGTTGCTGATGTGAGTTCGGCCATACGTGCGAGCTGGTCGGAGGCAGCCGCCATCTTGGCTATGCTCTCGCTGAGCGAGCGGGTGTCATCGTCGCTGAGATCGATATTCTCGGGTATGCGGGCGGCGTGACGTGCCTGCGATGCGCTGACCTGATAGCCGCCGTTGTATGCCGCACCATTCACCACCGGCGATCCGCCTCCGAGGCCGGGACGGTCATCGTCGTTGTGAGGGTCAAGTACCGGGAACACTTCTTCCCATTTGTATTCTTTCGGCGGCCTGTCAAAGGCGGTCAGGATAAACATAAGCACCTCGGTGCCCATGCCTATCGAGAGCAGCATGTTGCCGCCGGGCAGGTGGAGTATTTTGAACAGCGCGCCCCAGATGACGATAGCGGCGCCGATACTGTAGGCAAAGTTGAAGAAGCGCTGACCGCTTTCGGATGCGATGAACGTGCTTATTTTATTGCGGTATGCTTTAACATTTCCCATTTCGAAAGGTTGGTGAGGTTATATTGATGTTGACGGGATGATGTGACTGATTTTATTTTTTCTGAGCCGATTTGGTGCCGCGCGCAAAACCGATCTGGGTGCGGACACAGCGGAAACCGATGTAGCTTCGCTGCTCGTTCTGGTATTCCCACATGCGCAGATCGGAGCGGATGTTGTGGGCGACGTCTTTCCAGGATCCGCCGCGGATGATTTTGCGTTTCATGCGGTAGGGATCCTCTTTGGCGGCGTCATATCTGTACTCGGGGTTTAGGTCGGAAGTCAGTTTGCCGACGCTTTCGGTGTAGGCGGTCGATGTCCATTCGCTGACATTGCCGGCCATGTCGTAGAGCCCAAAGTCGTTTGGAGCATAGGTGCCTACACGCGATGTGATCACATGGCCGTCCCTGACATAGTTGCCTTCGTTGGGCTTGAAGTTGGCGTAAAAACAGCCTTTGTCGTCGCTCATAGTCAGGTCGCCGTCCCAGGGATACATATTGTCTGACACACCGGCGCGGGCTGCATATTCCCATTCGGCCTCAGTCGGCAGACGATAGGGCTCTACATATATGCCCTCGCGTCCGAGCGAACGGCGGAGAAAGTCTGTGCGCCAGTTGGCAAAAGCATTGGCCTGTTCCCAGCTTACGCCGACGACGGGATATTCGTTATATCCTCCGTGGGAGAAATACATTCTGACGTAAGGCTCGTTGTATGCGTTCTCGAAGTCGTTGACCCATGCGGTGGTGTCGGGATAGACGTTGACTATGTATGTGTTCAGGAAGTCATAGTCGCCTGTCAGGCCGCGGGTGACGGTCTCTCGGATGATCTCGCCCTCGTCGTTGATATAGGCTGTGTCCTTGGATATGACGGGAACGTCGGTCGGGACCGGTTTGTCTGTGTTGTATTCGCGACGCCGCGGATCGAGACGGTTTTTGCGTTTTACGGCCTCAGTCTGGTTGTAGACTTCATAGCGGTAGTTGAGCTGGTCGGCGTCGAGTTCGCGGGCGCCGGTGATGGGATTGGTGCGGTAGAGACTCTCGATGGCGCGCTGCTCGTCCTCGTTGGGATTGCGCCATGGTATTGGCTTGTTCCAATTAAGGTGAGGCTTTACGGGGTTGCCCTCGCGGTCTTCCTCGATCTTGAAATCCTCGTTACCGCCGTAGGCCGGGTCGGCGAGGCGTTCGCGGATGATGGAGTCGCGTACCCAGAATACAAATTGCTTGTATTTGCTGTTTGTGATTTCGGTCTCGTCCATCCAGAAGCCGTCGACCGATACCCCGCGGGCGTCAGCCTTGATGTTCCATGCGCTGTCGGCTTTCTGCGGGCCCATGTCAATCGACCCGCGGTTGATGAGCACCATGCCGTAGGGGGTAGGCTCGGCCCATGATGTCGCGGATACACCGGTCACTTCGCCACCGCCTGCGCTACGCGGGCTTGTCGCACACGATGCGCCCAGGAGAACGGCCATACCGCAGGCAAAGATTATATTGCGTTCAGTTTTCATATAATGAGTCGGTAGTAATTGATCAGTTATATTGTTGAGAAGAGATTGAAGTTACATTATGCGGATGTTCTTGTGTCGGTGGCGGTTTTTGTCTGACATGTCGATCTTCATGCGGTAGCCGGCAAACACTTCGTGGCTGCCTGACGAGGCTTTAGCTATCGCTGAAGTGGCATAGTCGTAACTGTAGCCGATAAAGATGTTTTTGAACTCGGCAGCAACCGTTGCGATGATTGCGTCGCGCCATCTGTAGCCGAGACCGAAGGAGAGGAATTTGTCATACCGGCAACGCACTGTCGCCTCGCCGGTTGTGAAGCTGAAGTCACTCTTGACCAGCACAGACGGAACTATTTCAAATAACGTGTTATTGATCGGAATATTGCTCTGGGCCGTAAAATATAGGGTGCGCCGGGCTTGAAACTGATATTCCCGGGCAGTGGTCTGTGAGCCGCCTGAGGCCGTCTCGGCTGTCATGGTGACGGTCGGTGATGTCAGATGGGTAGCCGACAGACCGGCGCTGAAATAGCGGTGGGTGTACCACAGTCCGAATGCAAGGTCGAGGGCTGTGCCGTGGATGTCCTGAGTCGGGATGCCGTCGTCGGTGCTGTCGTGATAGTTGTCATCGTCAGGGATATACACTTCCGAGCCTTTGAAGCCCTGGTCGAAGAAGCCGATCTGCAGGCCGGCCGAGAGAGAACCGCCGAATAGGCGCCTGGCGTATGAAATCTGGGCGCCGGCATTGAGCGAACTGTAGAGCCCGGCTTTGTCGGTGTCGAAAAGGACTCCGAGGCCTATGCGCTTGCCGAGCAGTTTGAGAGGCATGTCGGCTGTAGCCACGAAATCGCGCGGGGCGTTATCGATGCCTACCCACTGCATGCGCATGCCTCCGCGTATGCGTAGAAAATCGGTCTGTCCGATGGCCGAGGGGTTATAATATGAGGGCACCTCATAGTACTGCGAGTACTGCGCATCGGTCTGGGCTACGGCTTTTGCCGGCAGCAAGAGAGCTGCAGCGATTATCGCGGTCGATATTATATGACTTATGAAGATGCGCATGAATTATTCGAAATAAAAAGTCAGAACTATCATCTTCGACACGGCTTTTTTGACCGACTGCGTGAATTTGAGTTTCATCGGGTCGTCCTCGAGGTCGGGTCGGTCGTGACAGAGAACGTCGCCGAGGCCGAGGCAGAATTTCAGTTCGGGGATGAGTTTGAAGTATGGCAGATAGAAGTCACAGCCGAATCCGAATGACAGATAAAAGTCGGATGATTTGGTCTTGATGAAGTCGCTGCGTTTCTTGGCGACGTCAAACGCCGGCATTATACCTGTTGTAACGTAAGGGCGGCAGTTGCGGTAGCGCAGCGAGGCATATTTCAGGTCGAGCGGCATCACGACGAAGGTCGACTTGATGTTCTGCCGCTCTGTGGCACCGTCGGAGACGTTATACATGCGTATGTCGCGGCTGCCGAAATACATGCCCGGGGAGAACCTTAGCGAAAAATAGTCGTTTAGCCTGAGAGCCACGAGTCCGTTGACGCAAAATCCCGGCTGATAGTCGGGCTGGTCGATGCGCCACTCTTCTCCTTGTTCTGTGATAAGGCCGTTGTGGGTGAAACGGATGTCTTCGGCGTGTGCACCGATCGAGAAACCGAGATGCCAGCGTCGGAGATCGACGTATGGCCGGTTCATCAGTTTGTCGTTGAAATCACGGGCATTGACGGGCGCTACAGCTATCAGAAATCCGAGAATAGTTACTATGATTTTAAGCACTTTCATCAGTTGATAAACGCTGTGCTCACGGAATTATTGTTATTTTTGCGCCAAAATACAATTGATATGGCTGATAATTATCTTGAGAAGAAAATGGAGGAATATCGCAGCGGTGTGCTGTCGCGACCGTATGCAAGACGTGTGTCGCTGACGGGCAGCCGCCCCGGAACAGTCAGTTTCAAGATCGATCCGTTGCGAGTACTTGTGACCGATGCGTCGGATGATGTTGGCCGTGCTGTTGTCACACGACTGCGTGAGGCAGGATGCCGCGTCGCCTTTGCGTGTGCTGACGACAAGGCCGGACGCGCGCTGTCGCAGGCCACCGGTTCGCGTTTCTATCCAGAGTCAGCGGCTCGCGATGCAGTGGCTGATCTCAAGAAAGCATGGGGCGGCATTGATGTGCTGCTAATCTTCGGACAGCCGATGTCTGCCGGAGAAATATGCTCGGGCCTGAGCCGGGTGATAGTTGTAGGCGGCGATCCGGTGCTGCCGGATTTGGCGGGATGTGGCGGCCCGTCTGTCAATGCAATATCGACGGTGCGTCTGACCGCTGACAATGTGGCGCATCTGTGTCTGTTGCTGTGTCTGGACGATTCGGCTTTTATCAACGGAAAAGTGTTTGATTGACGGTGTATCACTCAAGTTCTCCGCTTGTGGTGAACGGCGAAGCCGGCAGACCGAAATTGTCGAACAGCGATGCTTCGGGACATGCCGAATGGGCATAACGCACCTTTTTGATCTCGCCTGCCTCGGCGCAGTAGACACTCAGAGTGCCGGTCTCGCATTCGACGATCGCACGTGCAGGATGGTAGATGCCGTCGTCTCCGGCGGCCTCGAAGCCGTCGAGTTCCTGTTCGAGAGGGCTGACGCCTCCACCTGTGCCGGTGAAGTAGAGCAGGGCGCGCCTACCGTCCCACTCCATGCGGTCGAACACCGGCCCCGACCATGCATAGCTGTTGATGCCGTAGTCTTTTGCGAGAGCCCAGTATGCGAGCCTTTTGCCGACGTCGCGTTTGTCCGTCGGGTGGATGCAGTAGCGGTTGCCGATGTCAAGTGTGACGGCCATTCCGCAGTTGGGTATCTGTTTCATCAGATGCGACTGGGCGAGGCGCAGTCGCGGAACATCGGCCGAGAGATCTCCGTAGCCGTCGTGGGGAGCGATCTGCGCGTAGTAGAACGGTATGTCGCCGAGCGCGAAGCCTTTGCGCATCGATTCGACGTAGCGAGGCATCAGTCGTTCGTATAATTCAGGATCGCTGATATTGCTTTCTCCCTGATACCATAATATGCCTTTCACGGTGTATGGCAGCACCGGTCCGGCCATGGCATTATATAGAACCGCCGGCATCAGTAGAACGTCAGGAGTGGATCGGTCGACGGGATGTTGCAGGCCGCTTGTATCGAGACCCTCGGCTTCAGCAAGCTCGGGAGAAAGCCACGGCTGGATCGTAGTGCCGCCCCAGGCTGAAATTATGATCCCGACAGGAACGTTGCCGCCGAGCGCTTGATTGAGCTCGGCGGCAAAGAAATAGGCCGTCGCGCTGCACTCTGCCACTTCGCCCGGGGTGTTGAGTCCCCATCGGCCGTCGCAGTCGTTCACCGGCGTCGAACTGACTGCTTTGCCGACTGTGAACATGCGTATAGGCTTGTCCTCGCGAGCCTGAAGAATCATATCGAGTCCTTCGTCGACGGGCTGATGCTTGTAGCCTCGCATCGGCATCTCCATGTTTGACTGCCCGGAACAGTACCATACTTCGCCTATAAGGACATTGCCGATAGTCTTCTTGCTGTCTCGGTCAGCGATTGTTATAGAGCATTTTTCCATCGAAGTGGCAGGGGTAGGGATCTTGACCGCCCACTTGCCGGCATCGTCGGCTGTCGTGGTAAATTTTTCCTTAGTCCATGAAGGTGCTACTTTTATAATGGAGCAGGGAGTGGCCATGCCCCATATGCGTGCATCAGTCTTCTGTTGCAGGACCATGTTGTCGGATATAAGCGCCGGCAATTTGATCAGTGCTGACGACGGCATGGACACAGCTAACAGCAAGATGGTGATTAAGGTATATCTGGTCATATTGATAGATAATTTGAATAATTTATGCAAAATTAAGAAGAATTTTTTGAGATATACAAAAAATGAGTATCTTTGAAAATTCAAATAAAGAGTTTTTACAGAAATAGTGAATGCAGAATAAACGTAATATTTATATATGTATATAGAAATGAAAAAGACATTATTAGCTCTAATGCTGATGGTTGGCGGACTTGCCGCATCAGCGCAGTATTTCTGTACCGATCAGGGCAAGGTCATGCTCTACAAGGCTGTGGACAAATCCGGAAAAGATTCTGTTGAATCTGTCATATAGGCTACGACAGTAGGAGTGGAGACTGCTGCCGACGGTAAGATCTCGGTCAGGCTTCAGGAAATCCAGTCTGATCCTGACAACCCCTTGGCCGAAATCAAGACTTACTCGACGTATATTTACGATCCTCAGACCGATGTCTCTACCATCATACCTATGAGTGCCGACGACTTTAAGAACTTCATATTAACCATGATCAAGGACGCTGCTGCCGCCAACGGGCAGTACATGAGCGAAATGGATCTAGCCGATATCGAGAAAGTTATGTCGACAAAGGGGCAAATCGAATTTACTATTGACCCAAAAGCCGAAGTGGGTTCAAAGATACCCAATTCGACTCTTCGCCTTAGCGCCGGCCAACTTTCCATGTCGATGAATTTCTGGGAGGGCAAATTTCTTGGAGCGGAATCTGTGACCACTGAAGCCGGAACATTCGACTGTGTGAAGATTTCATACGTGATGCGCACAAGCTCGCCCAATGGCAACGAGAAGCGCAACGTCACTGCATGGTATGCAAAAGGCATCGGACTTGTTCGCAGCGTTGATACTGATAAAAAAGGCGATATCACGGCCGAACAGAATCTCTTTGTGATCAAAGAACCGAAACCGGCCGAATAATAATTCCTGTTCAAGAAATCAAAAGGCGGTGTATCCAACAATTGGAAACACCGCCTTTTTTGAGTGCAGACGTTATGATTATCTGATGAATTCTTTGTTGGTTTTACCGCCTCGGCTGACAACATATATGCCGTTTGTGGGATTGTCGACTCTGACGCCCTGAAGGTTGTAGTATACGGCGGGAGTGTCGGTGCTGTCGATTTTGATGTCCGATATGCCTGCAGATCCGACAGGTTCGAATTTAAGTACGGCGGCCGCTATACAGCCGGGGCCGTCCTTGATGCCGTTCACATTTGTCGAACCAGTCGCCATATAGATGTGTATCAGAGCTGTTCCATCTTCAAGCGGCTGGGCTGTGATCGAATTATATCCGGCCGATGAAGCGTAATTGTCGGGTTCCCAGGTTGCGACTATCTCTCCGGCTTCATTATAGATACAAATGCCCATCGGCATGGGGTTCATCTGTAGATTGCTCGAATAACCGTGGATGAAATAACGTTTGTCGTTGAGGACAAAAGTATCGAAACCGTTGTTTTCCGAGGGAGCTTTCTCACGAATTGCTGCCTGTACGGCTTCGCAGGCGGGTCTTACCGCAGACTGCCATCCGCAGCCGATCATATCCCATCCGCTGCCATTGGATGAGTTCATGATGTAGTAGTTGAAATAGTCGGGATTTTCGTCAAGTTGGCTAAAATCGTCAATGCAGGGATGGACGATATTTGTCGGGCTGGTGCAGCCAAGATATGTTCCAATATAATTGTCGGCTGACAGATCCGTGTCTTTCAGAGTGCCGTCGCCTGCGCCGAATGCGTATGCCATACGGATGTTTTGGGCTGATGGACCGTTCTGGCCTTGAGGTGCGATAAAAAATATAGCTTCGTTAGTGAAGTCACCTGCTACCCGTCCGACACAGTCGATGCGCCCGAGGCCGAATGCTGTTGTTATGCTACCGTCTAAATAGTCTTCGGGCTTTATGGGGTATCCGTTGGCGCCGATCGGATAGTCGAGATCGAAATGTTTGATGTCGCCGGTGGAAGACTGGAAGACTGACCATATACGGCTCGACAGTTCGGGTTTGGTGAAATAGTGTCCGATAAGGAAGTTACCGGCATCGTCCATTGAGATCGCCGTACCATAGTAGTCCGGAATTTCGATGTCGTCGTTGTTTCTTCTGATCTTGAATTTGCGTCCTTCAAGTGAAGGGAGTTTGTAGGCTTGTTTGAAACCGTCTTCAGTTACGGCGTCAATGGCCATAGTGGTCATGTTGATGGTGTAGAGTACACCGTCGCGTCCGGTAGCAAAGCGAGGACACGGTTTGCTCTTTATGGCATCTTCAGATGACCAGTTGGGATTGTTACCATCCCAGTCATCGTTGATCTCTGTGGTTTTAAACTTCCATACCTCGGTGAGGGTCGGGGTTTGACTTTCGGCAAGAGCCGTGAATGCGGGCGCTATCGCGGCCACAGCAGCTAAAGAAAGTAGATGTTTCTTCATGCGTAATTAAATAATGTGGTTGATAATATAAAATTAGATAAAGGGTCGTCGATTAGACAGGTAGGGTAAGGGTTCGCTAATTTAGCCTTAATTTCGCTAACTGCAATATAATTTGATGATTTTAATGTATATTAACGGTTTTTTGATTCTGTAATTTATAAAAGATATACTCAAACAGGCCCCTCAAAGCCAGATAGATGATAAATGCAAGCCACAGACCGTGATTGCCGAGCGAACTGCTGCATGAGAAATAGATCACAAAAAACATTATGGTCGATAAAAGCATGGAAATCAGCATTATCTTTGTCCTTGTCAGCCCTATCAGGATGCCGTCCCAGACAAAAGCCATTGTTCCGGCGACAGGTATGGCAACCGACCATAGACGATAGTCGGCACATACTTCAAGCACATGGAGATCGTCGGTCAGCAGACTCAGAATATCTTTGCCAAGCAAAAGATAGACAAGACTGAATGATAACGCAAGGGCTGCTCCGATCTGAGTCAGACGCACGATAAGAAGTGAGAGGGTTTTGCGGTCGCGTCGGCCTTCGAATTTGCCGGCAAGCGCTTCTCCGGCAAAGGCAAAACCGTCCATAAAGTAGGAGAAAAACATGAACAGTTGAAGCAGCAGGGCGTTTGCGGCAAGAATATCAACGCCCTGTTTTGTTCCGGCACGGGTGAACCACACCGTTACCGCAACCAGGCAGAGGGTGCGTAGAAAGATGTCGGCGTTGATGCTGAAAAAACGTTTTAGTTCGGCGATGGCTAAGAGCTCTGCCGCTGCAGGACGCCGCGGCCTGTAGTGGTGAAACGCGGTCGCGAGTCCGAACAGGAAGCCGGTCCATTGGGCTGTGGCCGATCCTATGGCGATGCCTTTGATGCTCATGCCGAAGCCGAAAACGAGCAACAGGCTTGCAGCGATGTTGACAATATTGGTCAGCAGCGCCATATACATGGGCATTCGAGAGTTCTGCATACCGAGAAACCAGCCCGAAAGAGCGAATGTGCCGAGGGTGGCCGGTGCTCCGGTGACGGCGATAAGGAAGTAGTGCCGGGCTAAAGGTGCGGTAGTGGGATCGGCATCCATAAACCGCAGCATGACATCGGCTATCGGAACACTGACCGCTGTAATCAGCAGACCGACGACGATTCCGACCATCAGAGCACGGTAGAGATGCGAGGCCGTGGCAGTCCAGTTGCCTGCCCCATATGCCTGGGCTGTGATACCGCTCGACCCCATGCGTAGAAATCCGAAAAGCCAGTAAAGCATGTTGAACATGCTTGAGCCGATGGCTATTGCTCCGATGTAAGAAGCCGATCCGAAGTGTCCGGCGATGGCGACGTCGATCATGGCCAGCAAGGGAGTCGTGATGTTGGACACGATTGCCGGAAAAGCGATAGAGCTAATCTGTCGTCGCAGACTGACGGTCATTACAGATCGCTTTTTGACAGGTCGCCGGCCACGGATATGCGCAGGGCTTCGGGATTGAGATAGCGGCGGGCCATTTCGCAGACGATCTCCGGGCTGATCTCGGCCAACGCTTTCTGACGTGCGTAGAAGTAGTCGTCGGGCACGCCGACAGTGCGGCGAAGTTCATAGTAGTCCATCATCGTCATCGGAGTGTCAAGCGTCGAGGCCAGGTCCGAGGCCACGTTGAATTTGAGACGTCTGAGCTCGTCATCGTCGAGCGGCACCTCGGCCATGCGTACGAGTTCGGCACGCGTTTCGTCGATCAATGCTCCTGCATGGCTGTTGTCGCACTGCGCCGAGATCACCGTGCAGCCGCCTTCGCGCGCGCCGAGTAATGCTGCCGATATGCCGTAAGTGTAGCCTTTGTCCTCGCGTATGTTCATCATCAGCCGGCTACCGAAATATCCGCCGAGAGCGGTGACGGTCATGCGCAGCAGATTGTAGTCGGGATGATAACGCGGTATGGCCGGGATCGACATTGTCACAGCGCATTGCAGCGAACCGGGTCTATCGATCCTGGAGATGCCCGGCGCTTCGGGAGCGTATGGCACTATGTTGACGGGCGATATGCAGTCACGGCCGTCGATCTGTTCGAGCAGACGGCAAAGCTGTGAGAGATCCTGATTGGAGACACGTCCGCACAGATAGGCGTGGATATGGCGTGAGTTGAGGATCTGTCGATGGAAGTCTATGAGACAGTCGCGGGAGATGGCCTCGATTTCGTCTGGCGTCGGGATACGGCTTTCGGGGTGGGATGCGCCGGCAGACATGCGTCGGTTGTCGGCCGCCGAAAGGAAACTTACGCGGCTGAGATTGAGCCGTTGTTTGGCGGCACCCTTGCCGCGGATTATTTCAAAGGCTTCAGCCGGGAAAGTCGGCGCAGTCAGACAGTCGATCATCGTCGGGGCAAGAGTGACGAGTTTCGACGAGAGAGCCGAAAGCTGCATAGACGTGTGATGGCTTGAGGCAAATGAGTTGAACCATGCTCCGTTATAGTCGACTATATCTGCGATGGTCTCGCTGTCGCTTTTGCTGTTGCCCTCGCGCAGGAGTTCGGCGGCAAACGACGCCGTGCACTGTCGTGCGCAGTCATATGTGCCGCCGTCGGCGATGATGTTGAGTCTCGCAACGTCCTGATCTCCGCCGAAGAGGGTGTGGAGCACAAGACCGTTCGACAATGTCTCGGTATGTTCGTCGGGTATGGACAGACGGCCGAACGGCCTGATCTCAGGGGCTTTGGTCCGGTCAAGCATTCCGGTCGAGGGTTTTGAGATAATCAATAGCGGCTTTCAGATCATCGGGGGTGTCGATGCCTATTGTCGGCCGGTCGGTCAGAGCCACGCGTATTTTATAGCCGTTCTGCAGCCAACGCAGTTGCTCGAGCGACTCCGACAGTTCGAGCGACGACTGGGTGAGGCGGGTGATCTCGGCGAGGATCTCGGCGCGGTAGGCGTAAAGGCCAACGTGAGTGTGAAATTCTACATTGTCGAGCCATTGTTGCCATGGATGGTTGCGGACATAGGGAATGATCGCGCGGGAGAAGTAGACCGCATTGCTGTCGTTGTCCATGATCACCTTGACCAGATTGGGGTCGAAAAGAGCCTCGAAACCTTTTGTCTTGTCGAACTTCCTCGCAAGCGTGGCGATTGCTACGCCGGAGTTGTCAAAACAGGCTTTGAGCGATGCGATCTGCTCGGGCGCGATAAACGGTTCGTCGCCTTGAATGTTGATTACAACGTCGGCGTCCGAGCCTACATTCGTATATGCCTCGCGACAACGGTCTGTGCCGCTGCGGTGACTCTCCGAGGTCATTACGGCTTTGCCACCGAATGCTGTGACCGCGTCGAATATGCGGCTGTCGTCTGTCGCCACGACGACATCGTCGAGTTCGCGGGATGCCTGACGGTAGACGCGTTCGATCATAGTGCGCTCGCCTATCATGGATAGCGGTTTTCCTGGAAAACGGCTCGACGCATATCGGGCCGGAATTATACCTATAAATTTCATGATTGTTCTTCTGGGGTTAACTGTGTTGGTTCGACATATAGCTGCGCGTTCTCATAGCGTGTGATCCTGATGCTGCTGCCGGCTTCGACAAACGCTCCGGTCGATACAGCGTCATAGACCTCTCCGTCAAGCAGAATCTTGCCCGCCGGGCGCATGTCGGTCATGGCTCTGGCCTTGTGGCCCACCAGTCGGGCCGGACCCATGTCAACGCCGATATATCCGTCTTTCACGTCCTGGGTGAGCATCAGTTCAGAGTGACGGCGGAAGAATTTTGGCCCGTGACGCGAAGTGAGCCAGCCGATAAGCGCGATGGCCGCCACAATGCCGGCGCCGACGATTACAAGCGGTCTTGCCAGAAGCAGGATGGCGTCTGATCCTGACTCCTCAGATCCGGTCGGCATGATTGCCGCACACAGAGCCACGACTATGGCCGTGATGCCGGCGATGCCGCATATACCGAACCCGGGTATGACGAAAAACTCGAAGGCTATTAGCACAATGCCGATGATCAGCGTGATTACAATCCATGCCGGTAGTGTCCCGCTGACAAGCATTGGCAGGAAGTAGAGACAGGCGGCTATCAGTGCCACAGCCGCAGCGACTCCGAGACCGGGGGTGTGCATTTCCATATATATACCGCCGATTATTAGCATGACAAGCATGGCTCTGACGCCGGCGTTGCTCAGAAAGCCGATTATGTCGTCGGTCAGCGAGGGCTCGAACGTCACTCTTTCGGCGTCGCTGATGTCAAGACGTTTCAGCATTTCGTCGAGCGATGTCACGGTGCCGTCCGAAAATCCGGCCTTGAGAGCCTCTGACGATGAGAATGCAGTCACTTTTTCGGGGTTGACCATGGCTTCGGCTATCGATGGGTCGCGACGCCATGTCGGCACGCTGTCGCCGGGCAGGATATGCTTGCCGTGGTGTTCGGCCGTGCTGCGCATTATCGAGCTCATATAAGCCTGATATTTGTCGGGCATGGGCTGTCCCTGACCGTCAACGACAGTCGCGGCGCCGATGCTTGAGCCGGGAGTCATGAAAACGCTGTCACAGGCAAGAGCTATCAGTGCCCCGGCCGACGCTGCGTTATGGTCGATATAGGCCACTGTCGGCATCGGAAGCCTGAGTAGAGCTGTTCTGATGGAATCTGCGGAGTCGAGCGCGCCACCGTATGTGTTCATTCTCACGACAAAAAGGTCGGTGTTCTCGGCGACAGCCTTGTCGCATGCGCGCCGGGTGTGTTGCCATGTCCGGGCATCGATCTCATCTTCGAGAGGCAGGATCAGCACTCGTGTTGCAGCGGCGCCCTGAAGCGGCGCTATGACTGCGAGCGCAAGCATCGTGATGAATGTCAGATAAAAGCGTTTCATTCTCTTTGTGTTTTATTTTTGCGTCTTGAAAAATATGTCGGAAGCAGGCAACATCCGGCGATAAGATAGATGTAATAGCTCAGCATTCGCCATATAAGCGCGATGACAAGCGCTATGCTCACATCGCCTATAAGATCCCCGTAGTAGTTGGTGAACAGCCACTCGCTTATGCCGCTGCCGCCGGGGGTAGGGCTGACCATTAGCACGACCCATACGACGAACTGACGTCCGAACACAAGCAGCCCCGAGGCCGACGGTACGAAGCCCCAGAAAAGGGCGTTGACCACGAGATAACGTGAAAACCATGACACGACTGTGGCTGCGAAAACATTGAGCCACCAGCGTAACGACGCATGTTTGACCAGGGCCGATGTCTCGAGCATGTTTGATGTGGTGCGGTCGATCGCACCCTGCCATCTGCGCAGCGGTTTCCATCCGAAAATTCTGTGGAGTATGTTTGCCACCGCCTGCGGACGCGCTATTATACCGCAGAAGAGTATGGCCGTCCAGACGACGATGCCGGCGTAGACGAGCCAGAAGACAATCTGTATGCCGTCGATGAGCGTTTGCGATTCGCATGCTGTAAACAGGTCTTCTTCAGGTAAAAGCATGACAAGTATCGGGCAGAATACCACGAAAAACAGCTCGTCGAGAAAAAGAGTCGTCAGAGTGAGGGTTGTGGCACGGCCTACGTTGATGCCCTCGCGGTTGAGATAGAAAACGGCAAGGGCGCTTCCTCCGACCACCGAGGGTGTGATCGCCGAGGTGAACGCGCACATAAGGTCTACTTTGACTGCGCGTCCCCACGGCAGGTCGCCTCCGGCTATGGTGTGAAACCGCCATGACAGACCGAAATCGCGTCCGACAACAAAAAATGCTGCCGCAGCCAGAGCGATCGCGGTGCGCCACGAGAACTCAAATCCGGATAGCGCCCCTGGGTTGAACTCGTTGTGAAACATCCAAACGATCACTGCTATGCCGATCGCGATCGGCAGCAGCATTTTCCAAAGCGTTTTTGAAAGTTCTCCGGGCATCGTCGTGCATATTAAAAACAATATCAAATATCCTCTAAATCGGGTCCTGTCTATTTGCTGTCAAGGTACTCGAGCATCAGTTTCACTTCGGCAACAGGATCCTTGGCCTCGATCAGCCGACGTCCTGTAGCTATGCCCGATACCCCTGCCGCCATATAGACCGGCGCGTCTTCCGGTGAGATATCACCTGTGGCTACTATAGGGGTCTCGATACCTGCGTCGCGCACGGTGCTGACAAGTTCGGTGATTTCTCCGACCGGCATGTCCGGCGGCAGAGTCACATAATCGATGTCGGCGTTGCGGAGGGCCATAACGCCGGCTGCGCTTGTCACATCTACGCCTATGACGGCTTCAGGCCCGAGCTCCTCGCGGATAGCCGCGGCCGAGCGGTTGGTGGTGCTGACCAGGTGCACACCGTGGAGTCCCAGCTCCTTGGCCGTTGCGGCACGGTCTTCAATTGTCAGAAATGCAGCCGCATCGCGACACATTGTGATTATATCGGGCGCCATTGCCTTGATGTCGTCGTCTGTCAGATCAGACAGATGCAGCTGTATCCATCGGCATCCGCCTTCGAGTGCCATTTGGACTGTCTCCGCGACCGAATAGCGGTCGTTTGTCTGTGCGATAAATTGTAACATGATATTGCAAAATTAATAAGTTTATCTTTTATATCAAACAATGTTGAGGCTGAAAAGACTGCGATGTTTTCGGACAGTGGCATTGAGAGCCGTATATAATCTAAATGGCGTCCGGGTTTGTTAATAGTATAACCACGTTTTTATTCAGTTACTGACATGATAAAGAAATTACTCCTTGCTTTGGCTGCTTCTCTGTCGCCGGTGTTGCTGTCAGCTCAGACCGGCGGCTATTTCGGCGCGAGACTTGCGTTTGAGGTCACTCATCCCGCCGGCAGCAACGACGGCATAAACAATGGTTCCGGGTTCACACTTACGGGCGTCTATAACATGCCTGTGGGACGCCATGTCTATTTCGAACCCGGAGTCGGCGTTTTTTATAATACGATGGGCATAAAGCCGGTCGACGTCGACGGGGCTGTTTTCGATGGATCGGTCCGCAACTTCGGTGTCCGTGTGCCGCTGAATGTCGGATATCGTTTCGAGATATTCAACAATTTCGAACTGGCGGCTTTCACCGGACCGTGGATCAACCTCAATTGTGTCACCAAGGCTCATCTTCAGCCTGATTTCGAGGGACCGGCTCCGACCGGCTCCACAAACCTGTTTGACTACGGGTGGCACCGCTTCGACGCCCAGTGGGGCTTCGGCATAACGGCGACCTACAACCGTCGTTACTATCTGTCAATCGGTGGAGGCATCGGCCTGTCGCCTATGGCCACATTCAAGACCCCGGAACGTAAGGACCGCATACGCCGCAACACAGTCAGCGTCACCGTTGGATATAATTTCTGACAGCTATCGTTTCTTAAGGTAGAGCATGGCGTGAGGCATGCCGACAAAGAGAGCGCCTCCGGCAATGTTGCCTACGGTTGCCGGCAAAAGATTGTCGACGACAAAGCTGCCGACGCTGACATCTGCTCCCTGCATCATGCCGAGCGGTATGAAAAACATATTGGCGATGCAGTGTTCGTAGCCGAGTACGACGAAGGCCATGACCGGCAGCCAGCATGCGATCATTTTTTCAGACAGACGGCGTCCTGACATCGCAAGCCATACGGCCAGGCACACGCACCAGTTGGCTCCGATGCCGCGCAGAAATACAACGAACCACGACATCGACACCTTGGCCTCGGCTATCCGGACTATCGCCGAGCGGTAAGGCTCGCCGTCGGAGAGACCTGTGAGATAGACCATCATCCACGCAAATGCTGCCGCCCCGATGAAATTTCCGAAGTAAACTATCGTCCAGTTGCGCACAACCGTCCCTGCGCCGTAGTGCCGGCCAATATACGCGGGTACGAGCATCGCGTTGTTGCCCGTGAAAAGCTCTCCTCCTAGCACCACTATCAGTATTAGTCCGATAGGGAACACACATCCGCTGATGATCTTCTGCAATGCCGCAGGCGCATCCGGAAAACCGTAGCCCGCGATCAGTGACAACGCTCCGCCTAACGCGATATAGGCTCCCGCGAGTATGCTGAGTGTTACAAGTCGGCTTGTGCTGATGGCAGTTTTTTTACATCCGTTGTCTACGGCGGTCTCTATGACCTCTGTTGGTGTTTTTACGGGCATAATGTATTATTTTGTTATTTCAAATGTTGCTGTGACGGGATAGTGATCCGATGATTTTATGCTGCCGCGCCTCATGTCGAGCGGGCGCATGTAGCCGCGATAAAGGATATGGTCGATCCTGAAATAGAAACCGCCCGAGTTGTAGGTGATCATCGGCCCGAAACCGACTTCGGGATAGACCTGCCGGAAATGTTCGTCTTCGAGCATTCTCAGCGGATAGCTGCCCGGCACATCGTTGAAGTCGCCGCAGACTATCACGTTAGGCCCCCCGAATTTACGGATATATTTGATCAGTTCTTCGGTGTCGCGCACTCTCTGAGGGCCGGCCGCACGTATCTTGTTGACCAGATGCGACCTCATGCCTGCTATCTGCTGTTCGCTGCCATTGAGGTGAGCCAGATCCTTGAACATAGCTCTGTCCTCGGGCCCGAGCGAGAATGACTGCAGGTGGATGTTGAATATCGTCACTTTCTCACCTCTGATCTCTGCTCTGAAACAGCCGAGATTGGCGGCGCCGCTTTCCTTTCGACGCTTGAAGCCGGTCTGTATGGGTTCTACCGGAAATTTTGAGAATATGGCCTGCGACTCGTTGGCGATAAGGACATAGGGGTATTGGTGATGTATCGAGTCGATCTGTGCTGCTGTCACATGAAGGCTCGGCGATGCGTAGAGTGCATGCATCTCCTGCATGCACACTATATCCGGGTCGCGGTTGATTATATAGCTCAGGGTAGGGTTGACGTCGCCGGGATAGCTGTCATGCTGTGATTTCAGCCCCATGACGTTATAACTCATGATCGTGAAACTGTCGGCCTCATCGCCCGGATTGCGTGGCAGCTGCAGAGGCGAGAAATCAAGGATCGACGGCAGTGAGGCGATTATGCCGAGACCTATGAACGGAGTCACACGTATTCTGACAATAAGAGTGACAGCAAGCGCCGCGATGGCTGCGGCAAGCCATATCGGGAACGTCATGGCTACAGCCGGAGCCGTAGGGTGCATGACCGGGTTTATCGATCCGGCATAGGCTGATACCGTAAGCCCGATTGCTGCAATCGCGTCAATGGCCGCGAGCGCTATGGTGGCGGCCTTGTAGAGCATAGATCTGTCGGTGGGGGCTTTTTCTGCTTTTACCTTGATCCTCATGACTGTTTTTTGCTTGATAATTCAAAGAAACGCCTTTTTTCCTTGGCTGTCAGCGCGTCGTAGCCTGTGCGGCGTATCTTCTCGACCAGGTCGACATATTCGCCGTCGGTCTTCGGGCACTGTCGGCGCAAGAGCGCCAGGGCGATGCCGGCTCCTGCGCCCGCTCCGCCGAGATGGGCGAGGTTGCCGCCCGCGTTAGGCGCGCTCAGCCCTATACAGAAGATCACTACGACAATGGTGACAATCCATTTTATCTTGGTGTGTCCGACGAGCGGCAGGCTGATCTCGGTGTCGGGCATCGTTATTGCAATGGCAACGGCAACGGCGATTATGGCGGCCGACGAACCGATAAGCATGCCCGTGGCGTTTGCTCCAAGCAAAGGCGAGAATATCATGAAACACAGAGCGCCCCCTACAGCACCCGAAATATAAAGCACCACCAGGATCGATGACGTATATTTCATAAGCAGCAGCCGGCCGAAACCGTATAGCCACAGCATGTTGAAGAGCAACTGTAGAACATTGGCTTGAGTCAGCGAGTAGGTCAGAAGCGTCCACGGATGACTCAGAAGAAACGTACCCGACGGCAGCAGTCCGAGGTCGCGCGTCAGATCATAGCCTGAAAGAAGATTTACCGCAGAGATGACGAGAAACACCGCTATATTGACGGCGATCATTGCTGCCGCCACACGATTGCCGTATCTGTTGAATGTACTGCTCACGATTTGAAATTCAGAAGTACCAGCGGTCGTTGAAATCGCCGCGTTTCTTCCAGTATAATATTATGAAAACACCGATAAGCATGCCGCCGAGATGAGCCCAATGAGCTACGTTCGACGCTACTCCGCTCAGACCCATAAACAGTTCGAGTACACCATAGCCGAGTACCATCCATTTGGCTTTGATAGGTATCGGGATGAACATCAGATAGATCGGCTGATTTGGGAAAAGCATCCCAAATGCGAGCAGTATGCCGAAAATCGCTCCGGATGCTCCGACCACAGGTGCATTGACCAGACTGTTGAGCGCGGCGGCGGTGGGATCTTCAAAATTCATATGCATCTGCATGGCCGACAGGCCTTTTCTGATTATATAGTCGAATTGCTCAGGAGAGAATATCTGATGATATTTAGCAATCATTACCGCAAATACGCCTTCCTGTATCAGCGCCGCTCCGAAACCGCACGACAGATAGTATACCAAAAAACGCTTCGAACCAACTGCTCGCTCGATCACCGATCCGAACATCCATAATGCGAACATGTTGAACAGCAGATGTGTGAAGCCTGAGTGCAGGAACATGTAGGTCAGTAACTGCAGCGGGTTGAAAGCCGGTGACTCTATATAGTATAAAGCCAAAACATTGTCGAGCGAGGCTCCGACCTTAGGGAACAAGGACATCACTGCCCAAATAAGGATATTGATTGCCAGAAGATTTTTTGTAACCGGTGGTATACGGCCTATTATTGATGATGGATTCATACGTGTTTGATAATGAGTTTTTCGAGATGATGCCCCCATGGGCAGACGAAATTTC
Source organism: uncultured Muribaculaceae bacterium (assembly GCA_910587545.1). GTDB lineage: Bacteria > Bacteroidota > Bacteroidia > Bacteroidales > Muribaculaceae > CAG-873. Next base: position 30,327 of record CAJUMI010000008.1, read on the forward strand.
GATCTGCAAATTTACTAATTATATGACAAAATAAGCCATATAAACCATGTCATAGGGTTATTTTATTCCGTAATTGCATTTTTTTTTTGAAAAATTGTTGTTTATTCAGTTTAAACAATTATATTTGCGCCTATATTAAAAACTACTTAAAATAAATTCAATATGAACAAGACCGAACTCGTTAATGCCATTGCAGAACAAGCAAACATCTCTAAGTTACAGGCGAAGGCTGCGCTTGACGCAACTGTAGCAGCCATCAGCAATGCTCTCGCAGAAGGTGACAAGGTAGCGCTCATTGGTTTCGGCACTTTCGCCGTTACAGAGAAGGGTGCCCGCACAGGTATCAACCCACGTACTAAAGAAACTATTGAAATCGCAGCTCGCAAGGTGGTTAAATTTAAAGCCGGCGCTGAGCTTGCTGATAAAGTGAAATAATCGGCAGATAAGCGAATAGACAATAAAAATCGGCGGGCTTTTAAGTCCGCCGATTTTTATTGTCAAAACCGTGTTGACCGATACTTAGTAATTGTTGGCTTTGCGCTGGAACCAGCCCTGATCCATGCCGCACACCGGGCAGCGCTTAGGCGCGGATTTGGCAGTGATCACGAAACCGCATTTGCGGCACATCCATTCGACCGGTTCGGCTTCTTCAAATTCGGTGCCGTTTTCCAGACGTTCGAGCATCTTGATGTAGCGTTGCTCGTGCATGACTTCAACTTTGGCGATCAGCTTATAGAGATTGGCGATATTGGGGAAGCCTTCTTCCTGGGCGGTCTTTGCGAAGTTTTCGTAGAGATCGCTCCATTCCTCGCGTTCGCCTGCTGCGGCTTCAGCAAGATTCTGTCGGGTGTCGCCTACCACGCCCGCGGGATAGCCGGCTGTGATCGTCACGGTGCCGCCTTCGAGCAGTGCGAAGAACTGGCGGGCGTGGCTGAGTTCCTGTTCTGCGGTTTCCATAAAGACGGATGCGATCTGCTGATAACCTTCCTCAAGTGCCTTTTCGGCGAATAGAGTGTAGCGCGAACGAGCCTGACTTTCACCGGCAAACGATGCCAGGAGGTTCTGTTCAGTGCGTGTACCTTTTATACTTTTTGTTTCCATTATAAAAAGAATTTTAGATATGTTTCTGAGTTTTCTTAGCATTAAAACCTGCTTTGCGGTATAAAAGTTCACGCGATTATTTATCATAACATAATTCCTGCTTTAACTGAGGCTATTGTATGTTGCTCAGTAAGGAAACATGTCTGTGGTATGTGAAATCAATAGCCATTGAAACTAAGTGATTTGCATAGAATATTTTTCGTTGTCCAATATATAGAATTCAAATATTTGATCTTTTGCGGCACACTCCTGATTTGCTTATTTGCCGGAAATGTCTTATCTTTGCATCGCAAACCGCGCATGTGGCGTAATTGGTAGCCGCGCTAGACTTAGGATCTAGTGTCTCGCGACGTATGGGTTCGAGTCCCTTCATGCGCACCTCAAAGCGATGTGTCAATACAAGACGCATCGCTTTTTTAGTATGACGGGCATGCCATACCTCTGTGGTGAAAGTCCGGCACAGTAGAAAATGAACTTTTCGGGTTCAGTTCAGAATATCCTGACATACGGAATGCTTACGGGTTATGCCATTCACTGCGCATGATCTTTTCAAAGAATACGATCAAGGATGCTGCGCGGCTGTCAATGGCCCGGTGGTACAACAAGGTCGGGGAAGCAGGATTTCATTCATTCAACGTAATAGCGGCGACATTCCACGGGCATTACGATGAGATTCTAAACTTTTACAGCAACTGAGCCTCAAACGCAATGGCGGAATCATTTAACGCCAAGATTAAACTATTCCGCGCCAACCTCCGAGGAGTTGCCGACAAGAAATTCTTCCTGTTCCGAATCGCCAATCTATATGCTTATCCCCACTGATTTTATACTGAGCCGTTGAAAGTACCGGCTTTGAGAAGCTTGGAGATCAATCATAGGATCAATGAATTTACACTTGGGGAAAAATCGAGATTGTTGCCGGTAAGAATTTCAACAAATCAAGAATCTGAACAATCAAAAGCAAATGTCAATTTTGTGGATTATATGACCGAAGGGCTTGTGGCTTATTGCCGCGTGTATAAAAAGAAAGAGTTGATGAATGCTGTGAAAAGTGCTGCAAAACAAATCAAAGAGTTATTCCAGAGTAAAGTGAAAAATGATTGAAAAACGGTGACTAATATAAAGGCGATTGGCCGGATCAGGCTAATAGTCCTGGTTGGAGTGGTTGGTCTTTTTGGTGCGTGGTGATAGCGGGCAGGTGGTTGAGGAGCAGCAGGCGCAGTTTTTGCGGCGGCGGATGCGTCGGATCACCACAATCATGCATATGATGAGTATTATGACGACAGCTGTGGTCTGGATTATGTCGTTGGCGCTCATTTCAGCAGGCGTGTGTATTCCTGTTCGAAGTTGGGTGTCAGGGTACCGCTGCCGATGGCCGCGAGGATCTCGTTGCGGGTCCAAAACGCGATCTCGCTTATCTCTTCGCGTTGGAAACGGAACGGATAGCTTTTGTCGACAACGGCAATGAATGGATTGACGAGTTCGCGCTCTATAGCCGATTGGAATATGTATGGAGCCAGAGGTCGTGTTTCGAAGCCGACAAGTCCGAGCTCTTCGGACGCCTCTCGGCGCAGCGCCAGGTCGATGGTCTCTCCGAAATCGACGTGGCCACCGACCGATGTGTCCCATCGGCCGGGCTGTATGTCTTTGTCGTCGGATCTTTTCTGAAGCAGCAGCGAACCGTCGGGCGCGAAAACGTGGAGATGAACCACAGGGTGGAGCAGCATCGACCCCGAGTGGCAATGGCGACGCGTGGCCGAACCAATGACACGGCCTTCGGGGTCTACAAGTGGAAAAAGTTCGTTGTCAGCCATTATTCTTGATCTTTTTGGCCAATTGGGCCGGGGTGAGTGTGGCGGGGTATTGATCAAACGGCAGGCGGCATGAGCATCCGCCGGCGTAGAGCGAACATCCGTAGGCAGTGCGGCCTTTGATGATATGCCCTTTGCCGCAGACTGGACAGGGGATGGCGTCGAGCGACTCGATCTTTTTCTTGCGTGGAGCGCGTTTGGTCTTAGGCTTGGGTTTAGGCTTGTCGCCGTCCTTGTCGTCAGCGGTTGTCTCGATGCGTCGCGCACTGTTGTCGTTGAGCACGTTGATCACGATTTCGCCGATCTGAGTCTTCAGTTCGGCGATAAATTCCGCAGCCGAATAGTCGCCGCGCTCGATGCGGCGGAGTTTGTTCTCCCAGATGCCTGTGAGTTTGGCGCTTTTAAGCAGTTCGTCGCGAATGGTAGCGATGAGATCGATGCCGGCCTGAGATGCCATGATGTTTTTGCGTTCGCGGTAGATGTAGCGCCGTTTGAAAAGAGTTTCGATGATCGCGGCGCGTGTCGATGGGCGTCCGATGCCGTTTTCTTTCATTGCTTCACGCAGTTCGTCGTCGTCGACGGTTTTGCCGGCCGACTCCATGGCTCTCAGCAGTGTGCCCTCGGTGTAGTATTTCGGTGGTTGGGTCGTCTTTTGCTGAAGCGCGGGCTGATGAGGGCCTGACTCGCCGACTGTGAACGGCGGCATGATGCGGTCGTCGCCGTCCGACGCTTTGTCGCTGTCAGCAGCTTCGCCGGCAAAGAGTGTACGCCATCCCGGCGACTCGATGACTTTGCCTACGGCCTTGAACTCGACATCGGCCGCCTTGCCGACAACTGTGGTCTGGAGGAATATGCAGTCGGGATAGAAGGCGGCTATAAAGCGCATCGCTATAAGGTGGTAGAGCTTGCGTTCGTTGCCGACAAGTGCCGACGGAGACTGGCCGGTCGGTATGATGGCGTGGTGATCGGTGACCTTGGCGTTGTCGAACACCTTTTTGCTTTTTGGTATCTTGCCGGCGAGAACGGGAGCCGTGCGGTCGGCATAGGGTGTCATCTGACGCAATATGTCTGGGATCTTGGGATAGATGTCCTCGCTCAGATAAGTCGTGTCGACGCGCGGATAGGTTGTCACTTTTTTCTCGTAGAGCGACTGAATGAGCTGCAGCGACTCGTCGGCGGTCCAGCCCCAACGGCGGTTGCACTCGACCTGCAGCGAGGTGAGATCAAACAGTCGAGGGGGAGCCTCGCGGCCTTTTTTATCGGTAACCGAACCGATGGTGAACGGTGATTCGGCAAGCGACGCAAGCGTGGCCTCGGCTTCGGCCGGGTCGTTGAAACGTCCTTTGACGGCGTTGAAAGTGACGTCGCGGTAGACGGTCTTCAGTTCCCAGAAATTTTCGGGTTTGAAATCGGCGATTTCAAAATGGCGTTTTACGATGAGGGCGAGGGTAGGGGTCTGGACCCGGCCTATCGACAGAACGTTGCCTTGTCCGCCGTATTTGAGCGAATAGAGGCGTGTGGCGTTCATGCCCAGGATCCAGTCGCCGATGGCGCGCGACATGCCCGCATAATACAGATTGTCGAAATTGTCCTGAGTGCGGAGAGCTTGAAAACCTTCGCGGATCGACTGGTCGGTGAGCGATGAGATCCACAGTCTTTTGACCGGACAGCTCACCCCGGCTTTCTGCATGACCCACCGTTGGATCAGCTCTCCTTCCTGGCCGGCGTCACCGCAGTTGACGATCTCGTCGGCAGTGGCGACGAGGGTCTCGATGACATGGAACTGGCGGCGTATGCCTTCGTCGTCGATGATCTTGATGCCGAACTTCGGCGGTAGCATCGGCAGTGCTCCGAGCGACCACCGTTTCCACAACGGGGTATAGTCGTGGGGCTCCTTGAGACAGCACAAGTGGCCGAAGGTCCATGTGACCTGATAGCCGTTGCCTTCGAAGAATCCCTCGCGACGGTTGCCGGCTCCAAGGATGGCCGCGATGTCGCGCGCGACACTCGGTTTCTCGGTGATACAGACTATCGCCACGCCGATTATTTTTGTTTTTTCGCTTCACACCACAGTGTCTCCATCTCGTCGAGCGAGAGGTCGGAGATGTTGCGGCCGCATTCAGCAGTCGAGCGCTCTATGTGGTTGAAACGGCTGATGAATTTTCGATTGGTGTGTTCGAGGGCGTTTTCAGGATTGACACCGTAGAGCCGGGCGGCGTTGACGACGCTGAACAGAAGGTCGCCGAATTCGGCCTCGATGTCATCCTTGCGGCCGGAAGCGATGGCTTCTGACACCTCGCCGATCTCTTCGCTGACTTTCTGCCAGATGTCTTCGGGTTTTTCCCAATCGAAACCGACATTGGCGGCTTTCTCCTGGATGCGGAACGATTTGATAAGGGCCGGCAGAGCGTCAGGCACACCGGCGAGCACTGTGCGGTTACCACCTTTTTCTTTGAGCTTTATTTTCTCCCAGTTGGTCTCTACGCCGTGGGCATCGTCGACTTTCACCTCTCCGAAAACATGTGGGTGGCGAAATATCAGCTTGTCGTTGAGCGCATTGGCTACGTCGGCGATATCAAATTGATCCTTTTCGTCGGCAATCTTGGAATAGAACAGAATGTGGAGCAACACATCGCCGAGTTCCTTTTTGATATCGGCGGTGTCATCGCAGGCGAGAGCCTGAGCGAGCTCATAGACTTCTTCGATTGTGTTAGGGCGCAGGCTCTCGTTGGTCTGTTTGGCATCCCACGGACAGCGCACACGCAGAATGTCGAGTGTATCAATCACCCTGCCGAGTGCGGCAAGACGTTCGTCGCGAGTATTTGACATAACGGTTGGTCAGGTTATCTTGATTTATATGCTTCAGCCCCGCGGTTAAGCCAGTCGAGGAAGTCGTCGACATTCTCGTCGTAGGCGCGTGCGGGAGCGAGCGGACGACCCTGATTGTCGAGCAGAACATAGTAGGGCTGGGAGTTGATGCCGAATTTATGGCGCTGGAGATAGCTCCAGCGGTCACCTACGGTCGATATGCGCGTCGTCGAACCGTATTCTTCGACGCTGTAAGGCTTGGCAAGGCTCTCCTTGTCGTCGACCATCAGTTTGATGAGCACGTAGCCGTTCTCGATGGCGTCGCGCACGGACTGGGTGTCGAACACGGCGCCTTCCATCTTGCGGCAGTTGACGCATGCGTAACCTGAGAAGTCAACGATCACGGGCAAATTGTTCTCAGCGGCGTAGGTCATGCCTTCGTCGTAGTCGTGGAATTCTTTGAATGTGCCGCCGTAGAGATTGAAATCCTGAGTGGTCAGCGGGGGCGCGAAAGCCGAGATGCTCTTGAGCGGTGCGCCCCAGAGGCCGGGAACGAGGTAGACGGCAAACGAGAACGAGGCCACGGCGAGGAAGAAGCCGAGGACGCCTGTGTGTCTGCGCTCGGAGTCATGTGAGAAGCGGAGTTTGCCGAGGAGATACATGCCGAGCAGCGCAAAAAGCACTATCCAGATAGACAGGAACACTTCGCGGTCGAGTATCCGCCAGCCGTAGGCGAGGTCGGCGACGGAGAGGAATTTGAGCGACAGAATCAGTTCGATGAAGCCGAGAACGACTTTGACCGAATTCATCCATCCGCCTGACTGAGGCATTTCCTTTAGCAGCGACGGGAAGAATGCGAACAGACCGAAGGGCAGGGCAAGACCGATCGCAAAACCGCCCATGCCGACGGCCGGACCGAGTATGCTCGCCTGTGATGCCGCCTCGACAAGCAGTGTGCCGATGATGGGGCCGGTGCATGAGAACGAGACAAGTACGAGCGTGAAGGCCATGAAGAATATGCTGAGCATGCCGGTGGTCGATTCGGCTTTGTTGTCCATCTTGTTACGCCAGCTTTCGGGTAGAGTGATGTCAAACGCTCCGAAAAATGAGATTGCGAATATGACGAGCAGAGCGAAGAAAATCAGGTTGAACACGGCGCTTGTCGCGATTTCGTTGAGCTTGCCGGCGTCGAATATCAGAGTCAGAGCGATGCCCATGACGAGGTATATGACGACGATGCTGACGCTATAGGTTACAGCATCGGTTATCGAACGGCGACGGTCTTTGCCTTTTTTCAGGAAGAAACTCATCGTCATCGGTATGAGTGGCCATACACAAGGTGTAAGCAGTGCGAGCAGACCGCCGAGGAAACCGAACAGGAAAATGCTTAGCCAGCCGGCACCTTCGGTCGAATGGTCATTCTCCATATCGACGGGTTGCCACCACTCTGTCAGTTCGGACTGAGTCGTGTTGACCGGAACGTCGATCGTCGCGGGGGCAGCGACGGGAGCTGCGTCCGATGGCTCGTCGTCGTCGCCGAACGGAATGCTGAAATCGACGTGGGTCGGCGGTGTGCATGACACGTCGTTGCAGGCCATGTAGTTGATCGTGCCTGCAATCGTAATGGCTTTGACGCCGTTGTCAAGTCTGAATTTACGAGAGAAAGTCACCGACCCCGAAACCCAGGGAATGTTGAGCTTCATGATGTCGTCGTAGTGGTTTTCTATCTCGACGGAAGCTTCAACATCGCCGATGAGAGTCAGACCGTCGACGGGAGTGATGTCGAATGACGTAGGGGGGGCTGATCCCTCGGGCATGGCAAGACCGTAGATGTGCCAGCCTTCTTTGATATCGGCGATCCATCTGATGATGCCTTCAGTGTCGGATGTTTTTTCTATTTCGGTAGTCCAGCTGACGTTGCTCGGGAGAGCGGCGGTCGCCGGCAGGAAAGATGTGATCGCAATGAAGAGCGCGAGGGCTAAGGAAGTCAGTCGTTGTCTCATCGTGGTTTTTTGGGAGTGTTTAGTTCAGACGGATTGTATTTCGGGATGACGATTGTGATAGTCTCGGTTTTTGGGGGAGTGCATGTTCCGCCGTTGCAGCTCATGAACGATATGTCGACTTTTACTCGCGCCTCTTTGGGCTCGGTGAGAGTGAACCGCTGGGTAAAAGTCACGTTGCGGTCCCACCATGACAGATTTTTGCCAAACAGAGGATCCATCTGCACGATCGGCGGCTCCGATGGACGGATATCGCCGTCGGTCCGGATGCCTTTGCTGTCAGAGAAGTTGAAGCGAGTAGGTTTCGGACCGCCGTCAGGCATCTCCAGACCATAGAGGTGCCATCCCTCGGCTATGAGAGCCTTTATTGTTATCTCACCTTCAGTCGGCGAGGTCATTTTTACGGATGCGCGCCAACGCACGGGGCTTTGTGCTGTCGATGCGAGCGCCAATGCAAATAAAGCGAACAATATTACTAATGCTTTTTTCATGTGATAAAATTTTAATAAGCCCTATCATAGGACCTAATCTACAATTCTTTTACAAAATTACTATAATATGTTCGATACGAAAAGATAAAAATGCTGAAATGTGTCATTTCCGGCGTGCCGAGTCGTGAGCGTTGATCTGATCGACAATCTGTTGCATCCCCTTGACCGACGGATGTCCCTCGATGCGGTCAATGTCGGCGAGCAGGATGTAGTCGACTCCGTAGTGATCGCATATGTCAATCGACGACTGAGTCACTTCGTAGCTCAGACCATTGTTGATCAGCACTACGATTTCGACACCGGGATAATATTCCTGCATCGATGACAGCATATATGCCATAGCCGGGCGGAATTTGTAGAGGTCTTCTTTGGTCCAGTCGTCATATTTGAACTCGCCGACGGGCACACCGGCCCAGGAGTCGTTGGTTCCGCCGAAGATATAGATGATGTCCGGGTTACCGAGGTTTTTCATCCGCGCTATGAACGAGCGATCGGTGTAGTCTAGGCCTTTGTAGCCGGTGTTGCAGACTGTTGACCCTGAGAACGAGTTGTTGCGGCACATGCGGTAGCCGCGGTCGGTGATTAGTTTGTGCCACCATGTCTGGTCGGCGCGGCGCACGTCAGTGGCACTTGCTGATTTTTTCCAGTACCATACATAGTTGGTGTCGGGGTAGACACAACCCTGAAAAGTGGAGTAAGAATCTCCGAGGATAGAAACACCCTTGCGGCTTTGGGCGACCGACACTGCCGGAAGCAGAACAACGGCTAAAAGAATACCGAAAACGAGTTTTTTCATAATGTGATGGAATTTTCGGTAAAATTAGGCATAAAAAAGAAAAACTCCGACGTTTATCGGAGTTTTTTTGAGGTTCCTAGCAGAATCGAACTGCTGTAAACGGTTTTGCAGACCGGTGCCTAACCACTCGGCCAAGGAACCCTTTAGTGGCGTTTGCGAGTGCAAAGTTAGATTATTTTTTTCAATTACGCAAATTTTATTTTAGCGCCAGGGTAAAAATGGGGCTTGAAACGCTGTCTGTAAACGCTGTCCGGACTCATCTGCGGGACGACGGGCTGTCATGCCGGTTCCATGTGGACGTTGATTATGGATCCGGGCCCAAAGTGCTGACTGATGGCCTCTTCGGCGCGGGTGGCAATGGCATGAGCTTCGGTGAGGGTGATGTTCCCGTCCATTTTGGCGTGAAGATCGACGGCAATATTGTTGCCGATACGGCGTGTACGCAGATTGTGAATCCTGACAATGCCGGGCACTGATTTTACGAGGCACTCGATTTCTTTTTCCTCATTTTCGGGCAGTGATCCCTCGAGAAGCTCGTAGACCGAGGGTTTCATAATGTCGTAGCCGCTCTTGATGATGAAGATGCTGACGACAACCGCGGCTATCGGGTCGAGTATTCTCCAGCGGTCGCCGAGAAACATCGCTCCGGCGATGCCGATGAGTGTGCCGGCCGACGAAACGGCGTCGCTGCGGTGATGCCAGGCGTTGGCGACGACAGCGTTGGAGCTGACACGTCGTCCGACCCTTGCGGTGAGACGGTAGAGCCATTCCTTCGAGACGATGGAGACAACGGCGATGACGAGAGCGATCATCGTCGGCCGGGGCAGAGCGTGGCCGTCAAGCCCGTCTATGATCAGGCGGATACCGTTGTACATCAGCACGAAACCGGCAAAGGCCAGAATGAGGCCGATGATCATAGTGGCGAACGTCTCGTATTTTCCGTGGCCGTAGTCGTGGTTTTTGTCGCTGGGGCGTTCGGCTATTTTCACGAAAACGAGTACGATCACATCGGTCACGAAGTCGCTCAGAGAGTGGACCGCATCTGCAACCATCGCGGAACTCCGGCCGACAAAGCCGGCTACGAATTTCAGCACGATCAGCGCGGCGTTGACGGCGGTGCCGGTCAGAGTTACCTTATATATTTCTTTTTCGCGGTTGTCCATGACATAATATATAACATATATAACGTATGTTGTGTGATTTGTGTCGCTTATCTTGCGAGGGAGAGATTCATTGATATGCCGTAAGACGTGTTGGTCGTGGGAAACGCGCTGTTGGTGACTATCGGAGTGTTGACCTGATGGTCAAAGTATGCCGACAGGGTCACGCGGCGGCTCAGGATGTATTTGGCTGTGAAGTTGATGTTGACGGTCTTGGTGCCGCTGGTGGCCTGGGTATAGTTACTTTCGATGCGGCGTATGAGAGCCTGGTTGTTCTGGATAGAGACGTTGGCGTCGAGGTCAAGGTCGTTGCTGACACCTTTCTGAGAGCCTTTGATCTTCAGGACGGTGTTGAAGTTGACGATCTTATATCCGGCGCCGAAGGTGAGGCCGCGTGACGTGGCCTCGACAACCTGACCGGCCGATGAGTTGAGCGTCAGCGTACGTTTGTCACGGTATTCGGCAGAGAACTTGATATTGTTCTGCATGATGGAGCTGACGCCGATGAGTGGGGCAAAGCTCTCGTTGATCGCTACCGACGAGATGTTGTAAGGTGACGACGGCATGGGCTTGCCGGTCAGAGCGTCGAGAGTAAAGCCGAGGTTCTGACCGTCGGCTGAGATCCAGTTGAGGTAGGACGAATAAGATCCGACGGTGTAGGTGCATTGGTATGCGTGGTTGAGGGTAAACGATTTGAACGTCTTGCGCATGTTGCCGAGATTGATGAGGCCTTCGTAAGTAATGCGCCAGTTAGGCAGGACGGAAGCGAACGAGGGGAATGGGTCGAGGGTCGCGCGCGAAGCGTTGCTGCCGCTGTATGCCGCTACGAAAGCCGGTATCAGCACGTCGCTCGAGGTCTCGCTGACTGAGCCGATCGAAGGGTCAAACGGAAGGCCTGCCTGCGGGGTGCCGGCTATGAAGCCTGCATCGGGGTATGACAGGCCGGCGTACTGTGCTTCGACACGGCTCCTGACAATAGGGATGTATTGCAGGAATTTGGCGAATGCGTCGGAGTAGTAGCCGTTGTCGACCTTGGACGAGCGCAACGCACTGGCTATCGCGCAGTGGGTTTTGGTGTAAGATCCCGACAGCGATGTCGGCATGCCGTCATACATGAACTGTATCTGTTGGGTGCGGTTGTCGGTGCGGTTGAAGGTGAGCTGCACTTTGAAGCCTTTGAAAATCTCGAAATTTGTCTCGATGTTGAGTTCGTTGGTGCGTGACCAGACAGCCGGTGAGGTTTGTCCATCGTCGGTCATGAGCCAGCCGCGTGAAAGGGCTTTGTCGATATAATGCTCGCCGGAGAAGCCGAATGCGAAGTCGAGGCCCGGTGACATTGGTCCGTAGGAACGGCTTTGGCCGAAGATGTTGCCGATGTCGGGCCGGAACAGCGGCAGCGACATGCTGTGGGAGTTGCGGTAGCGCACCGAGACATTGCGCGGTGACATCACCAACCTCAGTGCATACTCGCCGATATCGGTGAGCAGCGGTTTCTTCTCATCGAGGATCTCGGTGATGGTGAATTTCAGATTTTCTTCGCCTCGGGTGAGGATCTCGACGTTGTTGGGATCGATGACGCGTGACTTCACGGCAAATGGTTTTCCGTCGGCCGTGGCCGCGTTGACCTTGACCTTCCTGTTGCGGAGATTGTGTTTGATGACAAGTGCTGTGTCGGGCAGCAGGGCGAGATTGCGCTCGAATTTCTTGGGTTTGGGCTTGCGGGCGGCGGGTCGCCTGGTGTTGGCGAAACGTTTGTTTATTTCTTTCAGCAAAGGCACCTTGTTGTAGATGTTCTCGAAGTTGATACGGCCGTCGGCCGTCCATGCGCCCTGGTTGGCAATGCTGTTGCCGACGTTGATGCCGTCGACCGTCGCACCGCGGTCCCAGCGGTAGGTGGCATTATAGCTTGCCGAGGCCGTGAGGAAGTCGATGATCGGGATTTTGTTGAACGGAGCGCGGTACTGGGCCGTGAAAGTCTGATTGTAAGCCCAGGGTGTACCCATCGACAGAATGCTCTGCCAGACGGTGTCTTTCCATTCGCGGTATTTGTCGGGGAAGAGTTTGCGGTTGACAGCGCCGACTGTTTCCTCGATGCGCGCCGAGGTGTTGGAGTTAAACGACAGCGACAGTGATTTCGTGATGTTCCAGTTGAGCGATAACTGGCGGTCCCATAGGAAATTCTTGCTCACGGATACGGGCAGCTGGAACATTGCATCGGTCTCGGAGCGCGTCTGCTGTTCGTAGTAATAACGCGAAATGTTGGTGGAGAACGCGATGGTTGTCGGCAGCCAGTTGAGCTCCCATTCTTTGAGAAATTTGGCGTTCTTGGATTTTGACTTTATACCCTTGAACGGCTTGAAGCCTTTGATATAGGGTGAATAGGAGTACTGGAGCGCACCGCGGTAGTCGTTGGTGTACTCGTATTCGGTCGTTGGATCCATCTTGGTCTGTCTGTTAAACGAGAAATTGATGGTGAAGTTGGCCGGATCCCATGGCATGGGATTTTTGCTCTTCACGTCGAATTGCAGGCCCGACAGAGAGAAGTTCTCGACAGTCGAACGGTCTATGGCATAGTTCTCGATCGAGTCGCGTTCCTGTTTGCCGGCGCATTCTTCGAGCGCGTCCTTGAGCAGCACATCCTGATCGAGAGGATTGTATTTCGGCGATGTTTTTTCTTTCGATATGGAATAGTAGATCGGAGCGCGCAGTTTGACGGCTTCGGGAAGCAGACGGCCTACGTCGCCCTGGATTGCGAAGTTATATTGTTCGTAGTCGTCAAGACGGCGCTCGTTGAGCGACTGGTCGACACCGCCGAATCCCGCAGTCTCGACATGAGCACCGAAGTTGAGCGTTGCTATATCAGAGACATTGAGCGTGGCATTGGCCTTTGCGGCCCAGCCTCCTTCCTCGTTGAAGTCGGTCACTTTAAGCTCGTTGACCCACACGGTGCCGGCCTTGGTAGTGGTGGAGTTGTTTCTGACGCCTATCAGCACCACTCGGACATCGCTCAGTGACGGATTGCCTATGACAGCCATGCGGTTGCGTTCGTTGTCGGGGTCTCGGCCGGTGTAGAGAGTCGCGAAGCCGACACCGCTTTCCTCGTTGCGTTTGGCGGTGTTGCGCTGCTTTTTTAGATTGACGAGACTCTGGAGATTGAAGTTTAGGTAGTTGCTCAGGGGCCACACGATTTCACGGTCGGATCCGGGGAAATCGTAATATTTGCCGGGCGGCGTAAGTGACAGAGGAATTTCATACTCGTAGTAGTTGCTCTTGACGTCGGATCCGAGACGCACGAAGAGCGAGAGTTCGCCTGACTTCAGATCGGTGATGTTGTCGATCAGAGCTTCGGCGTGGATCCACATCTGCATACGTTTGTAGTTGCGCAGGTCGAGCATGGTGTTCCGATACACGCCACGCGCGTCTCCGGCGTTGAGGTCGGTGACTTTGAGTGACATCGACTGCTCGTTGAGCTGAACGATCTGGCTTTGTCCGGGATCGGTGATACGGTTGACGCCCGGGGGCAGAACATAGTTGACGGGTTCGCGTTCGGCATTTTCCTCGATGTTGACAACCGAAATGTCGAGCTGGCCTTCTGCCGGTGCGTCGCCGCGGTTGTTGAGGTTGAAGTCATACCCGCGCCATTCGCCCCGGACGAGTTCGAGAGTGGCGAAACGCAGGTGGGTCACAGCCTTGAAGCCGGTCATGAACATACGCATGAAGCGGATCGTGGAGAAGTCGTTGATGGTGCCGACTTTACGCTCGAAATCTGAGAGTGGTATCTTGAACTGGTACCATTCGACTTCGGGATCCTTGCCGTCGACAGTCGGAACGATCGAAACCTGCTTGTCGGTGATGTAGTTTTTGCCGACAACAAGATCTTCGGGTCGGATCGAGATCTTATACTGGAAATAGCGCTCGTATTCGTTGAGGGTATTGTCCTGGTTGATATCCTCGACGTCAGGAGTGCTTTTGGATGACTGATAGAGGGGGTCGGGAGCGTCCTCTGGCGACAGGGAGTTGCCTTCGACTCCGTTATAGCGCTTGTAGCGCGCCAGCACGCCGAGGCGCTCCTCGTCGTAGTCATAGCCGCGATAGAAGTGATAGTTGTCACCTGCCGGATCGTTGAACGGCGAGAATTTGTCACGCTGCATCTCCTCTATGGTCGCTGCCGACAGTTTGGTGCGCAGGCGGTCAATGTAGTCGCGGTAGCTCGGGAAGATGAATTCGTCGTCGTTTGGCAGACCGTCGAGACCGACGTCCTGCACCAGACGCGAACCTTTGGCGTTGTCAAACGAATATGTCAGGGAGTTCTGGCGGGATACACGACCCCATACGGTCTCGGAGAGAAATTGGTCGTTGCCGTCGTAGGGGATGCCGTTCTCGTAACTCTTGAGACCGTCTTTCAGAATGTCTTCGGATATCTCGCCGAGATTGATATACAGGTCTCCGCCGTCGTAGTTGGGATTGTCGGGGTCGAGAAAGGGATTCATCACCCAGAACTGTATGTATTCGATGTTGCTTTGTTCGAAATTGGTGTTGTCGAGACGGCGCATGATGCCGCCCCAGCGGCGTTCGGGATAGAGCAGACGGCCTTTGTCGTCTATATTGTCGGCGTCGAGGTTGTAGGGACCGCGCTCGGTGGGGTAGAACGAGAGGTTGAGGGTCTGGATCAGCGGCGACTCGCCGTAGTTCAACTGTCGGCCCGGGAAAATCTCACGTGAAGTCACCTCGCGGACGTAAGGGTTCGACAGTTGTGCGAGATCGCTTTTAAGGTAACCCGGGGCGAGCGACGAATTGCGCTGTGTGAACATGCGGTCGATATAATACCAGTTGAGCAGGGCGCGGTTTTTGCCATAATCGACGTTGTCGCTCAGTGAGGCTTCGGGAAACAGTGCGTCCGGTCCCGATTCATAGGGGGTTGATGCTAGAAACCATGAGTAGGGCGACCGCAGGTCGATGCCGGTCTGAGTGGATTCGAAGTCGTCGACATAGCTTGATCCGC
Organism: uncultured Muribaculaceae bacterium; assembly: GCA_910587545.1. Taxonomy (GTDB): domain Bacteria; phylum Bacteroidota; class Bacteroidia; order Bacteroidales; family Muribaculaceae; genus CAG-873. The sequence continues at coordinate 45,496 of CAJUMI010000008.1, forward strand.
GGTTCGATCCCGATTTCTGGGAGTGAGGCATCAGGTGGGCATATTCGGCCGTGAGGCTCAGGTGTGACGGCTGGGTGGCGCTGACGGTCGGGATCTTGTTGACAAGATTCGTAAGCCACATGAAATCATTGTTATAGCTGAGATTGAAGCCGAGCATGGAGTTGTTGACCACTTCGTCGCCGATGTTGACTTTTTCGGTGAGGGCTTTTTCGGAGAAGTGGAGCAGAGTGGCTCCGAAGTTGAGATGCTTGTTGAATTGATACTGCAGGTCGAGACCGAGCAGCGATTTTCGTTGGGTGGAGAACATCGACTGGTTTTCGAGGGTGACGCTGATGCTCTGTCCCGAGTCGATGATCGACTGGTTGGTGATGGTTACTATGCCCATGGCGTAGTCGACCGTATAGTCGGAGTTTTCCACGAGTTGTACGCCGCCTGCCATCACGATCACCGATCCGCGGGGCACATTCATGGCATTGAGGCTGATCTGTGATCCTGACGATGCCTGATACTCGCCGGTGAGGACGAATTTGTTCTTATTGGCTATCTGACGGGCGACGACGAGTGTGGAATCATACAGTTCGTTGTAGACATATTGTTCGGCAAGGGCGGGGTTGTTGATTTCCTTTTCGAGGTGACGGCCGAAGGGTTCGACTACCGGGAAAATGATCTTGCCGGACTGAGATAGCACAGTGTATCCTTCGATATAGTCGAAGAAGCCGTCGGGGTTTGACTGCTCGTTGTTGTCGATGCGGTCGAGGTTCATGACCTGGAGTAGCGACTGGTTGTTGAGGCCGGGGACGGGCAGATAGTTGATCTCTGTGCCTGTGGTGTCGCTCAGATATTTGATCTGCATCTTGAAATTGCTCTTCTGTATCTGGCTTCCGCCGACTGAATAGACGTTTTTCATCATCAGCTTCCAGGCGGGCAACTGCGGAGTAAGGGTAGTGCCTTTGAGCATCTTAAGATAGAGCGATTGGTCGGTAGAGGTGATGTCGCTCGAGAATTCGCCGACCTGATATACTTTGCCGCCGTAGGTGTATTCGTAGGCCACGGCAAGAACTTCATCGGAGTTGAGCGCGCTCTTGATCGAGATGTAGCCGAGTGTTTTGTTCAGTGTATATTCGTTTGAACCGAGCAGACGGGCGCTCTCGACCTTCTCGTAGTCGCGTCCGCCTTCGATGCCAAAAGCGTTGAGCGGTTCGAGCGCCTGGGTGACCATATTGATATTGCGGGCGTCGGGATAGTCGTTCTTGATGGTCGTGAGCAGGTTGTTGGAGGCGTTTGACGGGTTGGGCTGCGATGTGTCGACGGTCCAGTGGTCAGACGCAAGATTGCTGTTCTCGCCGAGATCCATGAAGGCCACGAAGTTGCGCGACTGCGAAAAGTTGCTGTTCTTGTTGGTGATCCACACTTCGATACGGGTGATGTTGACGCCCGAAGATACATATGGCAACCGGGAGGCGAAACGGTCGTAGTTGTCGCGGAAGAAATGACCCAGAAAGAAGTGGCGGTTCTGGTCGTAATTATCGGCTGTGATGGAGAATTTGGTGGTCTGCACTCCGCCGCGTGAGTTCACAGTCTTTGACTCGGAGTTCTGCTGAGACACAAGGGCTGTCGCGGTAAGTTTGCCGAACTGGAGCTTGGTCTTGATGCCGAAGAGAGCCGTGCCGCCTCTGATCAGCGATGACCCGGTAGTCATCGACACGTTGCCGGCCTCTATGCTCTTGACGATGTCGTCCTCTTTGCCTTCGTATGCAAGTTTGAGGTTTTTGGAGTCGAAGTCGAAGGTGGCGTCGGTGTTGTAGGTCATGTTGAACTTCATGCGGTCGCC
>CAJUMI010000009.1 GCA_910587545.1 uncultured Muribaculaceae bacterium
ATGGAATCGACCCTAATTTTATCTTGAAATAAAAAGGTTTATCGGACAGCAATAAAAATGAATGCAGAAAGTAGAAGTTTTTTCATATGAATGATTGATGAATTGTGAATTGTGGCGCAAATATACGGCGTAAATCGCGTCTGTGCAACTTTATGTCAGTAAAAGTGAAAAATACTTTATAAAATGACTTGTATTGTACCGTTGCCTGTTTGCAGTCGGCAATAATAAAACAGAGTCGCAGATATTAGACTATCTGCAACTCTGTCTGGCTTTGAATGGGTTATGAGAGGAGGCGCGCCGGCGACGTCGCTTTGGCGGCGTCGTTGCTGCGCCTATCAGTCGATTTTTTCGTCGGCCTCGTAGCCGCCCATCTCGCGAATGGCGTTTTTGAGCATGACGTACTGCTGGAAGAGGTGGTTAACGGGTACTTCGCCTTTGGTATAGTCGTGCATCGGGCTCTTGAGGAAGAAGCTGAGGAAGCGCTGTATGCCATGACGGCCGGCGCGAGCAGCGAGGTCACTCAGGAGAACGAGGTCGAGGCAGAGGGGAGCGGCGAGGATGGAGTCGCGGCAGAGGAAGTTGATCTTGATCTGCATGGGGTAGCCCATCCATCCGAAGATGTCGATGTTATCCCAGCCTTCTTTGTTGTCGTTGCGCGGGGGATAGTAGTTGATGCGCACTTTGTGGAAGTAGTCGGTGTAGAGGTCGGGCTGGTCTTCGGGCACGAGGATAGACTCAAGCGTAGAGAGCTTGCTGACTTCTTTTGTGCGGAAGTTTGCGGGTTCGTCGAGCACGAGACCGTCGCGGTTGCCGAGAATGTTGGTTGAGAACCATCCCGAGAGGCCGAGGCAGCGAGTGCCGATGATGGGAGCGAAACCTGACTTGACAAGGGTCTGGCCTGTCTTGAAGTCTTTACCTGCGATAGGCATGCCGGTTTTTTCGCTGAGTTCCCACATAGCGGGAATGTCGACTGTGGTGTTGGGGGCACCCATGATGAAGGGTGCGCTTTCGCTGAGTGCGGCGTAGGCATAGCACATCGAGGGAGCTACATGTTCTTTGTCGTCGGCTTTCATCGCGGCTTCGAGAGCGGCGAGTGTGCCGTGAACCTTTTCGTCTACGGGGACGTATACTTCGGTGGATGCGGCCCAGAGAACCACAACGCGGTCAACGCCGTTTTCTTTTTTGAAGTTGCGGATGTCTTCGCGGAGCTGTTCGACCATTTCCCAACGGGTCTTGCCGACCATGATGTTGCTGCCGTCGAGGCGCTTTGCGTAGTTGTGGTCGAAGGCGGCCTTGAGGGGCTTGATCGCTTCGAGTTCATCCTTTACGGGGTTGATGTCCTTTTCTTTGAGGACTTCGGCGTTGATGGCTGACTCGTAGGCGTTGGCGGGATAAACGTCCCATGCACCGAATACGATGTCGTTGAGTGATGCAATAGGAACGATCTCGTTGTATTTGAGATATTTGGTTTCTTTTCCGTCGCTGACGCGAATTTTGTCATACTGAGTCATTGAACCGACGGGTTTTGCGAGGCCTTTGCGGGCCATGAGAACGCCGGTCATAAAAGTAGAAGTGACAGCGCCGAGGCCGACAACCATCACGCCGAGCTTGCCCTGTGCGGGCTTAACATTACTTTTGCTCATTGTCAAATAGGTTTTGATTGAGAAGTTATTTTAAGATTTTATGTTTCAATTAGTTGTTTATCCAAAGCCTTAGTTCGGGATAACCGTAGAAAATTCGGTGTAAAAGTACATATAGTTTTTGAACTGCAAAAAATATTATAGTATAAAGATAGTAAATAATTGCTAAATAATTCAAAATATTTGACTAAATTGCTAATTATGGCTAATTATAGGATTTTTTGCAGGCTGTATTGTTAATATCGGTTAAGTGTGGTAGCGGGCGGTTTACTTAATATTTTGAAGTGGCAAGCTCGTGAGTGAAGCGTCGGCATATTGATTCATGACGGAGAACCATGTAGACGAGCAGGCTGTTGAGAATTACGATTTCAAAGGCGAAGTAGAGCCATGGCATCTGCAGGAACAGCGATGCAAACAGGGCTATGCAGCGCCAGTTGAACGATAGAATGTTGGTATATTTCATTAGCGGCAGAGATGCCTTCCGGAAATCATCGCGGAAAGACTGTGGTATGTGGCCGTCGGGGAAGCGTGAGGCGAGAGCGGCGCGCAGTTTCTGCATGGCAGGGGCTGTGGCTTCCTGCTGAACGGTGTAATTGGTGTAGACGGTCAGGGTGAGTTTTTTCCAGAAGTTGCCGCTCCACGACAGTTCCTGAAGTCGCTGCTTCAGCTTTGAGGCGGTGTCGAGCTCGCTGCCTTCCTCGCCTTTGAGGAAGAAGAGGTGGAACTGACGGTAGTAGTCGGCCATTGCCGCCTGCTTGCCATGACAAATGCCGGCAAATACTGCGATTGCCCATATCACCCAGTGGTGCTGGCTGAAGAAATCGGAAGTGATGTTCTCTCTGAGGCATATGGCAATGTAGATAGCCGCGAACCAGAAATCGCCGCTAAGGCCGTCGAGTATCCTGCCGATGCGCGAGTATTGCTTTGTCATTCGGGCGAGCTGGCCGTCGGCGCTGTCAAAGGAGTTTGCCCAGATGAGCAGTAGCATGCCTATGACGTTGATCCACATTTGGGGGAAGTAGAAGGCGATGCCGGCACCGATGCCTATGAATATCGAGGCGATTGTGATGGCATTGGGTGTGACTCCTATTCGCTTGGCAAGACAAGCCCAGGCATAGCCGATAGGGCGGTAGAACACCAGGTCGATGCCTTCTTCGGTGTCGAGAGACTTAAGAGACTGGAGATATGCGCTCCGGGGCTTTCCGGCGAGTTGGGGCGCTGTATGTTGATTTTGAGATGACTGGTCTGACATGTTGGGTTATTTTAGTTTTGACAGTTCGTAGGTTTTTTCTCTGAGGAATTTTCCGAGAGTTTCGGGTGTCACGGCGTGGAGAGCCTGTTCGGCCGGCGAGATCGGATCACCGACGCTGATATGGATTTCGGTGCCGACTTTGCGGAAAACTTCGGCAGGCAGCCGCAGCGATCTTGCCGGCCAACAGATATGGCCGAGCAGGTTGCACCACCAGCTGTTGCCGCCGTGGAAGAATATAGGTATGACGGGCACTTTGGCTCTGTGGATTATCTGAAGGACGGATTTCTGCCATTCTCGGTCCTGAAGTCCGTGGCGCAGGGTGGTCTTGCTCATTGCTCCCGCGGGGAAAAAACCGACAGGGTTGCCGTCGGAGAGCTGACGCAGGGCCTGACGGATGCCGTTGACCGACACGGAGCGTTTGGAGGGATCGGTGGATGCGAGTGGGTCGACGGCTATGAAGTTCGGGCGCATGGCGGTGATCTGATTGAGGATCATGTTGACGAGAACTTTGAACTCGGGGCGGCGAGATCCGATGATATGGATCAGCGCGATGCCGTCGAGGGCTCCGAAAGGATGGTTGCTGACGGTGATGAACGCCCCCTCGGGGAGATTGTCGAGGATCTGCTCGTTGTCAATGCGCAGAGTCAGTCTGAATTCGTCAAAAAGCAGGCGGCGGGCAAATTCAGGCCCGGGTGTGTCGCAGCAGTTGGCGTGAACGCGGTTGACTTTATCGACGGACAGGAAATGTAGCAGCCAGTTGACTAATTTTTCATGCCCGTCGAGCTTCGGCACGATGCGGCGGATGTCTTCGTAGTTGAGTACGTCGGGTCTGATATCGGTTAGGTTGTTGCTATCGGTCATGATACGTATATATTATATATGTATGGTGATGAAACCGGAGAGATCAGTGACGGCCGAGAGCGGAAGTCCGCTCCTTGATGGCTCTCATTATATATTTGGCTATCTGAACGGCGGCTTCCTGGCGGCATGGCGCGAAACTGGGCCAGTCATCGAAATCTATGATCCTTATCTTGCCGTCGGACGAGACGATGCAGTCGCCGCCATAGATTCGGACATCAAGGACGTCGGCCGCCGCGGTGCACAGTGCTTTGAGCTTTTCTTCGTTGAAGTCGGGCGCGGAATTTCTTTTTGATGCCGGGCGGTGTTCGGCTGATGAATCTTTTGCCGACAGCCAGTAGAAGAAGGGTGTCCCGACGATGCCGTAGAACTTTATCTGTTCGCCTTCGATGTGGCGGTTGATAACGGCGCGTTTGATGCCACGGAGGAAATACTCCTGAAGTATCTCCTGGGCTTCTTCTGGGTGGCGGACATAGGTGACGTCCTCGTTGTGCATGGTGTGAGAATCGCCGCGTTTGATCCAGCATCGCGAGATGCGGGCTTTGGTGAGGGTGTCGCGAATGGCTTCGTCGGTGCTGACGATGATGCTCTCGGGATATGGGATGTTGCTGCCCAAAAGGATTCTGGCCATGCGCTCGCGGACACAGTTCTCGATGCCATAGCCGGAATTTATTACAAGCGCTCCATTATCTTCAAGTTGCTGGAGCAGTCTGATCGAGCGCGGTTCGCGGCACATGTTGACGACGATGTCTTCGCGAACGCCTGATGAGATAAATTGCTCTTCACTGTAGACGCTGACCTCGCAGCCGCGTTTGCGCAGCTGATCGGCCACGATGTTGAATATCGTCGAGTCGTTGCCTATATGGTTCGGCGAAAAGGCTCCGGCTCTCATGATGCCTGCTATTTTGATATCTGCCATAGGGCGATGGTTTCGGGAAATGGTCGGGGGTTAACAATCAGATGATTTCGGCAAGTTGTCTTATGCCTTCTGAAGCGGTGGCGCGAATTACGGTGACGCCGGGCGGTACTTCGGCAGGATTTGGGTCGATATAGTAGATCGGAGTGCCAGTCCGGACGTAATGGAGCAGCGCTGCAGCTGGGTATACCACAAGGCTGGTGCCGATGATCGCTAAGATATCGGCCGAGCGGACTATTTCGGTGGCCGGCTCAAAGTTTGGTACGGCTTCCTGGAAAAAGACGATGTGCGGTCTGACGTGGTGGCCGTCGATGATGGTTTCGGGGGTTGTGACGCACCGGTCGGGGCGCAGGGTGAACACCTTGGAGTCGTCGTCGATGGCGCGGACCTTCATCAGCTCGCCGTGGAGATGAAGAACGTTGGAGCTGCCGGCGCGTTCGTGGAGATTGTCGACGTTCTGGGTTATGATCATCACTTCGAAGCGTTTTTCGAGTTCAACCAGGGCGCGGTGGCCGTTGTTGGGGCTGCAGGTGAGGAGCTGTGCGCGGCGCTCGCTGTAGAATTTATGGACCAGTGCCGGGTTGCGGGCGAAGCCTTCGGCGCTGCAGACGTCCATGACGGGATAGTTTTCCCAGAGACCGCCGGCGTCGCGGAATGTGGATATGCCGCTTTCGGCACTCATGCCTGCACCGGTTGATATGACAAGGCGTTTCATAGATGCTTAAAGATCGTCGTCAAATTCAATCTCGATTGTTCCCGACGGATTTTCGGCAGTCTGAGGCCGGTCGGCGCGTCGGGCGCCATCAGCTGCAGGACGTACAGCCGGGCATGAGGCTGATTTCTTTTTGCGGTTATATGCGGGGGCTTTCTCGAATGCGTCGATCGCCTCGTCGTTGTCGAGCTGGTCGGGTTCGAGGATCATGTAGTTCATAACGTCGCGCTGGCGCTGCATCTCGTCGATAGTCTCGTCGCCGTAGAAGTCGCGGATGCGATCGATGTTTATGGCATCGCCGTCAGACTTGGCCGCAGGACCGGAGATCTGGATGGTGTCGGCGGCGGTCTTGCCTTCGCGGACGGTCACGTCGAAGCCTGCGGCAAGGATGGTGAACTTGACTTTGTCGCCGAGAGTGTCGTCGTAGGTGACACCCCAAATGACGTCGACGTTTTCGTCGATCTTTGACACGAAGTCGTCGATCTGCTGTGATTCCTGAGCTCTGAACGGGACCTGGGATTTACGCGAGTAGCAGAGGTTGAAGAGCAGTCGCTTGCTTGAGAATACGTCGGTGTTCTTGAGCAGCGGAGAGTGGAGTGCGTCTTCGATCGCCGCGGTGACACGGTTCTCGCCTTCGCCGTAGCCGATCGAGATGAGGGCTGTGCCGCCGTCGCGGAGAGTTGTGTCGACGTCGTTCATGTCAAGATTGATCTTGCCGGGATTGGTCACTATCTCAGAAATGCTTTGGGCTGCGATCGAAAGGGTGTCGTCGGCTTTGGCAAACGCGCAGTCAAACTCGAGCTCGGGATAGATCTCGGAAAGGCGTTCGTTGTTGATGACCAGCAGGGCGTCGACGTACCGACCCATTTCGTCGGCGCCGGCAAGCGCTTTGTTGATCTTTCGCAGTCCTTCAAAACGGAATGGTATCGTGACGATGCCGATAGTCAGCAGGCCGCGTTCGCGGGCGATGCGGGCGACAACGGGTCCGGCGCCTGTGCCTGTGCCTCCGCCCATGCCGGCGGTGATAAACACCATGTCGATCTCGGGCGTGAAGAGTTCGGCTATCTGCGCGGCGCTCTCCTCTGCGGCTTCACGTGCTTTCTCGGGTTTGTTTCCTGCGCCGCGGCCTTTTGTGGTGTTGGGGCCGATGAGCAGTTTGTTAGGCACGGGAGAGGTTTTGAGGGCCATATCGTCGGTGTTGACGACTACAAACGACACACCGTGGATCTTGGCTTCTGTGTACATGTGGTTTACGGCATTGTTGCCGCCACCACCGACACCGAGAACCATAATGCGGTCGGGTGCGTCGGCGTTCTCTTTGTATTTGTCGAGATACTGGAAATCAGATTCTTCGCTCATTGTAGTAATAGTGTGGTGAATAGCAAAAGGAGATTGATATCATTCGGCGGGTGCGTCAAGATCGTCTTCGTCATCCTGAGGGTCGCTCCAGAATTTGGCGAGACGGCGCTTGATTCCGCCTATCAATGAGCTCCCGGACTTGTGTATATCATCGTTGTCGTCGGTGTTGTTGTCGATGTTGTCTTCATCGTCGAAGTCGTCATGTCTGTATTTACGGTTATTGTGGACTCTGACAGCGGGAGAGCCGCCGGTGTCGATGTCGTCTTTGTCGTCTTCGAGCAGGGAGTCGTCGTCGATGTAGTGGCGACGTCTGCGCTGCTGGGGGTCAGCGGCGTAGATCTCATCAGGATCGGCGTCGGGAACTGAAGTTACGGCTTCGGGCTGAGGAGCCGCTGTGAGGCAGTCGACGCTGAAATTGTCGGCGGCATATTTGGCGATGGCAAGGATGTCGATGTTGGTGTTGCGCTCGGGTATATTGCCTTTGAATTTGAGAGAGCTGTCGATGGCAGCCATGCGTACGGGCATTTTCGACTGGTTCTCGATAAGCCTGTCGAAGTTGCGCAGACGCGCGCCTCCGCCGGTGAGGATTACGCCGGCCGGCAAAGTCTGCGGTTTGAAGCCTGCGACTTCAATCTGATGGAGAATGTTGGCTACGATTTCGCCTGCGCGGGCCGAGATATAGTTGTTGACCTCGATGTCGCCCGTGCCGGTCGGGTCGGACGGAATGGCGGAGCCGGAACGCGCTTTGGCCATTTCGGCGCTCTCTTCGGTCATGGTCAGTCCGATCATGAGGTCGCGCGTGATGTTGCGCGAACCGATGGGAAGGGTGATAATCGACTGGAGCGACTCGTCTTTGTAGATGGTTATGGTGGTGGTCTCGGCGCCGAAATCGACGAGCGCGCAGCCGAGCTGTTTCTCCGAGACGGTCAGGACGAGGTCAGCCAGTGCAATCGGTCTGACAACATTGGTGAGCCTGAGTGAATGATCGTCAAATTTGATCAGTTCGAGGTTGCGGCAGATGGCCGGAGAGATGACGATAGTCGAGAATTCGGCGCGTAGATGTGTGCCGATTGTGCCGACGATGTTTTTGACCTCTGAATTGTCGACGAAGAAAGCGTGGGGTAGCATGCCGAGGTTGTTTTTGTCGGTTACCAGGCCGAACGATGCGTCGCGTTTGAGGCGGTCTATAGTTTCGGCTGTGATTTCTACGGCATTGGGAAATTTAACCTGAGCCTGGGCCATGACTGTGGCAAGCGATCTGCCGCCGAGCGACACGAAGATATCGGTGATCTTGCGGGGCGCTATGCCGGAGTTGTTCTCGAGTTTGCGGATTATGTCGTTGACGTGGGCCGAAACTTCCTGAACGTTCTGGATCTTGCCGTAACGGACGCAATCGTTGACGCGTATTTCTTCGATTGCAATAACCTGAATGTCGCCGAGCTCGCTGACAGACGCGGCGAGACCTTTGATTTTCGAACTTCCGATTTCGAGAGCGACTATATGTTTTTTATCCATGCTAGGAATTGAGTTAAGGAGTTGTCAGTTGATGATTTGAGTCAAGGTCTGAGCGACAGAGTCTGTGACAAATCCGTCGGCGTCGGGGGTCATAGTCGCAATGTCGTCGATGAAGTCAAACTCGGATTCTTCGGTCTGGAGGGCGATTTTTCCGAGCGACTTGTCGCGGCGCGCTGCAACGACCTGACCGGCCCATTTTACGGAAATGGTGTCGTAGGTGTTCCAGCCTTTGACGGGCATGACTTTGGTATAGAATGTTTTAAGTCGATCAAACTTGTCTTTGACATTGGCGTTGTCGCCGAAGTTGATCACTTGTCCGCGGATCACGGGTACGATGATTATGTCGCCGTCAGGAGAGAGAGTGACGGTCGATATGAGGGCGTTGAGCGTGGCGTCGTCGGCGATGTAGGACAGCATCGGGAGAAGATGCTCGGCGCGTAGCTGTCCGGAGTCAAAGTCTCCTATGACGACCGGAACATCGACGTGATAGCGGGCATCAGCGATGACACGTTTGCCGGAAGCATTGATATAGTAGGAGTGGCCTTTGTGGTCGAACACTCTTGCGACCGGAACCATCGGGCTGACATCGATGCGGAGCGAGCCGTCGCACAGGGTGGCCACGTTGGCATATTCGACCACGGGCATGTCGAGGATCTGACGCTCGAGCTGTTGAAGATCAATCGAGCTGCGTGACTCGGAGGCTATGATCGAATAAAGGTCACCGCATTCGCCGGCGACATCTTTTTCAGAGACGAAGCCGCTGCCTATGGAGTCGACAACCGAGATGGTGATGCCATTATAGCGGTCGGCACGTTCGGCAGAGCCTGTCATCGCCAGGGCAAAGACGAGATAGACCGTCAGAACGGCGGTCAGCGCTATTTTGATGATGGTATCTTTCTCCATTTCTTATTACTACGTCAATCAACAACTGAGGCCCGGGGTTGTTCATCCTTTATTTCGTAGCTCCCGGCAGAGCTGCGGAAGGTAGAGATTGAGATCGCCCGCACCTGCAGTCAACAAGATTTCAAAGTTACGATTTTTTACGGTGTTTACAAAGGCTTCCTTAGAAATCATGACTTTATCGTCGCATTTTATGCGGTCAAAAATGATTTTAGAGGTGACACCCGGTATCGGAAGTTCGCGCGCGGGGTATATATCAATAAGTATTACAGCATCTGCGGCCGAAAGAGCTTCGGCAAATTCAGGAGCGAAATCGCGCGTGCGGCTGTAAAGATGAGGCTGGAAGGCGACAGTCAGCCGGCGGTCGGGATATAAGGCCTTGACCGATGCGATGCTCTGACGCAGTTCGTCGGGGTGATGGGCGTAGTCGTCAATTATGGCGCGGCCGTGGTCTCCGTCTTCCTTGAGATGGAACTCGAAACGTCGTTCTGGACCCATGAACGAGGCCATAGCCTTTTTGGCCGATTCGGGTTCGAATTTGCCTGTCAGCCATACGGCGGCGAGTGCGGCCAAGGCGTTGTCGATATTGATCTCCACCGGCACTCCGAGCTCGATGTCATTCAGAGAGCCGCCCGGATATATGAAGTCAAAAACTATCCGGCCTGAGCCGTGGCGGATGTTTTCTGCGTGGAAGTCGCCTGAGGTGCGCGAGTAAGTGAATGTCTCGACGCCTTCTGGCGGCCGCGGCACGAGTTTGAGACCGGTGTGGACGAGGAGTTTGCCTTGAGGGCGGATGAGTTCGGTGAAGTGAGCGAAACTTTCAAGATAGGCTTCTTCGGTACCGTAGATGTCGAGATGGTCGGGGTCTGTGGCCGTGATCACGGCAATGTAGGGCGAGAGTTGATGGAACGAGCGGTCATATTCGTCGGCCTCGATGACCGCATATGGCGACTCAGACGCGAGCAGAAGATTACTTCCGTAGTTGCGCAGGATGCCGCCGAGGAAGGCGTTGCAGCCCACGGAGCTGCAGTGGAGGATATGAGCGGCCATCGACGATGTGGTAGTCTTGCCGTGAGTTCCGGCGAAACAGAGTCCGAGACTCGAACGGGTGATGTTGCCGAGAACAGCCGCGCGTTTCAGGAGTCTGAAGCCGTTGTGGCGGAAGAAGCCCAGCGGTATGTTGTCGTCGGGGACGGCCGGTGTGTAGACGACCTCTGTCGTGGCCGGATCGCGGAAATCTCCTGGCACGGCATCCATGGAGTCTTCGAACGATATCGCGACACCCTCATGCTGTAGCGCGTCGGTAAGCGGCGAAGGAGTGCGGTCATATCCCGCGACTTTATAACCTTGTGAGAGATAGTAGCGTTCGAGAGCTGCCATGCCGATACCGCCGGCTCCGACAAAATATATCTTTTTCATTTACGGTTTGAAATTAGGTCAATAATAGCATCGACAATTTTTTCGTCGCTGTCGCGCAGGGCCATCGCCGAAATGTTGTCGGCCAGCATGCGGCGTCGGTCGTTGTCGGCAATGAGGGCAAACACTTCGTCGGCAAGCATGTCGCGGCAGCGGTCATCGGTGATCATTACCGCTGCCTGCCGCTCGACAAGCGCCATGGCGTTTTTGCGCTGATGGTCCTCGGCGACGTTGGGAGAGGGTACAAGTATGGTGGCTTTGCCGAGCAGTTGCAGTTCGCTGATGCTGCCTGCTCCTGCGCGTGAAACCACAAGATCGGCTGCGCGATAAGCCACATCCATGTCAGATATGAAGGGCGTGGCCTTGATACCCGGGATTGAAGAGGCGCGGGCGACGGCGTCAGATGATGCATAATTCTTGCCGGTCTGCCAGAGGAGCTGGATGCCGCCGGCGGCAAATCGGTCGATGGATGCGGCGATGCTCTCGTTGATGGTTCTTGCCCCGAGACTGCCGCCTACGACAAGCATAAGAGGTTTCTCTGGGTCGAAACTGAGCGAAATCTTGGCTTCGGACTGAGTCATTGAGTTCTCAAGAAGATTTTTCCGGACAGGATTTCCGGTCTTAACTATAGCTCCTGCGGGGAAGAAACGTTCCATGCCGTCGTAGGCGACGCAAATGCGTCCCGCCTTTTTTGCCAAGAGTTTATTGGTGACTCCGGCATAGGAGTTTTGTTCCTGAATGAGAGTAGGGACGCCAAGGCGCTGGGCCGCCTTGAGTGTCGGGCCGGAAGCATAGCCTCCGACTCCGATGGCGATCTGAGGCTTGAAGTCACGCACTATCGAGCGGGCTTTGCTGATGGCGCGCCTCAGCTTGATGAGGACGGAAATGTTGCGGAACAGATTTTTTCTGTCGAAGCCGCAGATGCTCAGCCCTTCGATGGGATAGCCGGCCGCCGGCACGCGTTCCATTTCCATGCGGTTGTCTGCGCCGACAAAGCGGATGTCAGCGTCGGGAAATCGCCGTCGGATTGCATTGGCGATTGAAATGGCCGGGAATATATGGCCTCCTGTGCCGCCGCCGCTGATGAGAACTCTTTGTAGCGAGGGTTTCTGTTGTATGATCTGTTCGTTGTTCATGAGGTATGGGTGTGCTATAGTTGTGAGGGGTTGTCATTATGGATGCTTTCCGGGAGAGCGTTGAGCTCGCGGCGTATGGCTTCTTTGTCGCCTTTGAACGCTGCGTGGCGGCTTGTCGAAAGCATGATACCGAGAGCCAACGAAGTGACAATCACCGATGTGCCGCCTTTGGAGATCAGAGGCAGCGGCTGTCCGGAGACCGGGAATACTCCGGTCACGATAGCCATGTGGAACAGAGCCTGATAGACAATGTAGATGGCGCATCCGATCACCAGAAGGCATGGGAATGTCTGTTTGCACTGTGTCGCCACGCGTCCGGCTCGTGCGAGCAGCCATATGTAGCATAGCAGGACGAAAATGCCTGTGACGAGTCCGAGTTCTTCAATGACGATCGCATATATATAGTCCGAGAAGGCGAGCGGTAGCCGGGCGTTTTCGCGGGAGTTGCCGGGACCGACACCGGTTATGCCGCCGTGAGCCTGGGCTATGTAGCTGAGTTGTTCCTGCTTGTTGGTGTCGTCGATCTTGTCTCCGGCCTTGTTCAGGCGGAAATGGCGCTGTATCCGGGCCACCCATGTCGACGAGCGGTTGCCGGCCGACGCTCCGACTTCCTCTTTGTTAAGCGCGGCAGTCTCGATGGCTTCTTTTGTCGGTGCGGCGTCTTTGTTCTGCATCAGTTTGTAGCCCATGGCCGCCGAACCGATCACAAGATAGATAGCGCATACGATGCCGATCTTTTTCATGCCTACGCCACCGATCAGCATCATCGACATGCTGATGGCGAAGATCAGCAGGGTGTTGGTGAGACCGTGGGAAAAGAGCAGGCCGGCACTGATAAGTGTCAGTGACGCACTCATTACCACGCCTTTGGTGGTGACATCGCGTTTGCCGGGCATCTGATTGCGGCTTAGGATGTAAGCGATGCCTAACGCAGCCGCCAACTTCAGGAATTCGGCCGGCAATATCATGATTGATCCGAGCTGCAGCGCCCGTTGCGCGCCGTTGACTTTTACGCCGACTCCCATCACGAGAATCATCGCCATGATACTGCCGAACACATACAGCGGAGTGAGTTTGAATATGTATTTGAAGTGAAAGCGCTGGATGACGAGCATCAGAACCAGTCCCATAGCGAGGAAACGGGCATGGCGGATGATCGGACCGTAGATGTCGTTGACCTCGACCTCCTGGCTTGAAGCGCTGAACAGTTCGATGACCGAGATGATCAGCAGCGATATGTAGATGCCCCAGATGTGTTGGTCGGTCCTAAGTTTCGGTTTTATTTTGCCGAGATCTTCGGATGCCGTGGTCTCGTTGGCAGGTTTCACGACCTCGGGAACGACTTCGTCGATGTTGAAAATGGGTTCCATAAGTTTGAGAGTGATTTTAGTAGTTTATTCCGACAATTCAGCAACGGCGGCTTTGAACTGACGGCCACGGTCCTCGTAGCTTGAGAACAGGTCAAAGCTTGCGCAGCACGGGGAGAGCAGTACGACGTCGCCCGGGCATGCGAGGCTGCGACACTCAGAAACGGCGTCGGCCAGCGAGTTTGTGTCACGGACTTCGATGCCGGAGTCTTTGAAGAAGTCGATGATCTTGGTGTTGTCTTTTCCCATCGCGACAATCGCCTTGACTTTTTCTTTTACGAGCGGCAGTATCTCGTTGTAGTCATTGCCTTTGTCTTTGCCGCCGAGAATCAGGACGGTCGGTTTGGTCATAGAGTCGAGCGCATACCAGCATGAGTTGACGTTTGTTGCCTTGGAGTCGTTGATCCATTCGACACCGCCTGTTGTGCCTGCGGGCTCAAGACGGTGCTCGACGCCCGTGAAATCGCTGAGAGCGGCCCTGATGTCATCTTTGCGTATGTTGAGCAGGCAGGCAGAAAGGCCTGCGGCCATGGAGTTGTAGAGATTGTGGATGCCGTTGAGCGCGAGATCTGCGCGCGGCATGGCGAGAGAAGATTCCGGAGTGCTGATGATCAGATCGTTCTCGGCATCGACATATGCGGCGCATGTTTCTTCGTCTTTTGCCGTGAATGGAAACATTTCGGCCTCGGTCGAGATTTTTTTTAGTTGTGCGCTGACCACGGGATCATCTTTCCAGAATATGAAGGCGTCGGCCGGAGTCATATTCTGCAGAATACGGAATTTTGCGTTGACGTAATTCTGCATCTTGTAGTCATATCGGTCGAGATGGTCGGGCGTGATGTTCATGATCACGGCGATATTTGCTTTGAAGTCGTACATGTTGTCGAGCTGAAACGAACTGAGTTCTATGACATAACATGCATGAGGATCACGGGCTACCTGCAGCGCGAGGCTGTTGCCTACGTTTCCCGCGAGACCGACATCGAGGCCTGCGTGGCGCAGTATGTGATAGGTGAGCAGAGTCGTGGTTGTCTTGCCGTTGCTTCCGGTGATACATATCATCTTTGAATCTGTATAGCGGCCGGCAAATTCGATTTCGCTGATCACGGGAATGTTTTTCGAGATGACTTTCTGCATCACCGCAGTAGTGTCGGCGATGCCCGGGCTCTTGATGACCTCATCTGCGGCAAGGATGCGGTCGAGTGAATGTTGTCCTTCTTCCCATGCGATGCCCTCGCGGTCGAGTGTCTCTTTGTATCTTGGAGAGATATTGCCGTAGTCGCTTACAAAGACGTCGAAGCCCTTGTCCTTGGCCAGAATTGCGGCGCCGGTTCCGCTTTCGCCCGCGCCGAGAACGACTATGCGGCGTTGTGATGTATGGTTATTTTCCATGACTTTGGATTGTAATGACATTTATCTGATTTTAAGCGTGACAAAGGTAATGGCGGCGAGTATGATGCCAAAGATCCAGAACCGTGTCACAATCTTCGATTCGGGGATTATCTGTATCGGCCGCTGTATGAGCGCCTGAAAGCCTGCATTGCCGGGTTTCTGGAAATGGTGGTGCAGAGGTGTCATCTTGAAAATGCGTCTGCCGCCTGTTCGCTTGAAGTATGCGACCTGAAGGATGACCGACAGATCCTCGACATAGAACAGCGCGCAGAGAATAGGCAGCAGAAGTTCCTTGTGGATAAGGATTGCGAATATGGCGATTATGCCGCCGAGTGTCAGACTGCCCGTGTCGCCCATGAAGACCTGGGCGGGATAGGCATTGTACCACAGAAAGCCGATCAAGGCGCCTATGAATGCGGCCATGAATACGACAAGCTCTTCACTCCCGGGTATGTACATAATGTTGAGGTATGCCGAGTATATCACGTTGCTGCCAAGATAGGCCATTATGGCCAGGGCCACACCGCATATCGCCGACAGTCCGGCGGTCATGCCGTCGAGTCCGTCGTTGAGATTGGCACCGTTGCTGGTCGCTGAAACGATGAATATGACAATGAAGAAAAACAGAATCCATCCTCCGGTTTCTGCATTGTCGCCCATCCACTGAGTGAACCAGCTGTAATTGAAGTTATTGTTTTTGACGAATGGTATTGTCGTCTGTGGCGACTTGGTTGTGTCGGATCCGTAGATCACCTGCTCGACTTCGTTGGTGTCGGTGTTGATCACTTCAGAATTCTCGACTATGACCATATTGGGGTTTAGAAACATGGTCACGGCGACGATCAGGGCGATGCCGACCTGGCCGATTATCTTGTATTTGCCTTTCAGACCGTCTTTGTTATGATACCGTATCTTACGGTAATCGTCAAGAAACCCGATTGTTCCGAGCCATACCGCAGCAACCAGCATGAGTATCATGTAGATATTCGAGAGATTGCCGATCAACAGGCAGGGGAGAACTATTGAAAGGATTATAATCACGCCGCCCATTGTCGGGGTGCCTGTCTTTTTTGTCTGGCCTTCGAGATCGAGATTGCGGACTATTTCGCCGATCTGCATTTTTTGAAGGGCATTGATGATGCGGCGCCCGACAAAAACCGCAAGGAGCAGTGAGAGTACCAGTGCAATGCCGGAGCGGAATGTGATGTAGTTCATCAGACGTGCGCCCGGCAGGCCGCTGTCTTGAAAGATTTGGAACAGGTAGTAGAACATTGTCTAATGCTATATGTGATGTAAAACAGTTTCGTTAAATCGTCGCGAATGCAGATCTTATTTCTTCTCGGTCATCGAAGTGGTTTGTTTCTTTGCCGATTATCTGATATGTCTCGTGCCCTTTGCCGGCGATAAGAATCACGTCAGACGGCCGGGCAAGGGCGACGGCTGTGCGTATGGCTTCCCGGCGGTCGACAATCGTGATGGTTTTTGTGAGCTGTTCGGCGGTGAGGCCCGAGCGCATGTCATCTATGATAGCTGACGGATCTTCGTCGCGCGGGTTGTCGGATGTCAGTATTACGCGATCGCTGCGACGGACTGCCGCATCGGCCATCAGCGGACGTTTTCCTTTGTCGCGGTTACCGCCGCAGCCGCAGACAGTGATGACCGAATTTTTCCGGCCGACAATCTCTCTGATCGTGTCGAGCACATTGATCAGCGCATCGGGGGTGTGAGCGTAGTCTACGATGGCTGTGATGCCGTTGGCCGAGCGGAATGTCTGAAACCTCCCTGACACCGGCTCAAGACGGCTCATCTCGACCGGAATGCGTTCGTTGTCGTAACCCATCAGTACCGATGCTCCGTAGACTGCTGTCAGGTTGGAGGCGTTGAAACGTCCGGTGAACAGAGTCTCGACCTCGACACCGTTGAACGAAATCGCCATGCCGTCGATGCGGTCCTCGACGACGCGTCCTCTGAAATCGGCGTCGGCGCGCAGAGAGTAGGTGTAGACTTTCGCGCGGGTATTCTGAACCATGATCATGCCGTTGCGGTCGTCAAGATTGGTCAGCGCAAAGGCCCCTTTGGGCAGAATGTCGAAGAACGACTGTTTGGCCTGTAGATAAGCTTCGAAAGTCTTATGGTAGTCGAGATGGTCGCGTGTCAAGTTGGTGAATATGCCGCCTGTGAAATGCAGCCCGGCTATGCGGTGCTGATGGGCGGCATGGCTGCTGACCTCCATTGCTGCCACGGTGCAGCCGGCGTCAACCATCCGGCGCAACAGGCCATTGAGTTCTATGGGGTCGGGAGTCGTGTGGGTCGAGGGTATTTCCTCGTCTTCTATTTTGTTGACAACAGTAGACAGAAGACCTGCGCGCCGGTTGTTCAATCGTGCCATTTCATAGATCAGGGTGGCGATTGTCGTCTTGCCGTTGGTTCCCGTGACGCCGATGAGCGAGAGTTCGCGCGATGGATCACCGAACCATCGTGAGGCGAGGCATCCCAACGCCACTGACGAATTGGCGACCTTGATCCATGTTATTTCGGCGTTTACATCCTCTGGTATCTCCTCGCAGACTACGGCGCAGGCACCGTTGCTGACCGCGGAACTGATGAACCGGTGGCCGTCTACATAGACGCCCCTGACGGCGACAAACAGTGAGTCGCGCTTGCAAAGGCGCGAATCTGCTGTGATATCCGAGATCTCGATGTTGTCGGCTCCGATGACCTCTTCGGTTATTATTGATGATAGGAGTGCAGATAGTAGCATTGGAATTTAATCTTGTTTAAGCGTTATTTTAACTTTTGAGCCTCGGGCTATGCGGCTGCGGGGCGCCGGTGTCTGGGTCTCGACATATCCTATTCCGGAGAATGAGACGTTATATCCGGCTTTTTCGAGCGTTACCACGGCTTCGCGTATGCCGAGTCCGCGAACATCCGGGACAAGTCCGGGATCTGTCTGCCCGGGGGCTGTTATGACAGTGCCTGAGGGCATGTGAAGTCCGGACGCGAGACGGTTGTGGCGATTCTCGTCGTTGGAGGCGTAAAGAGTCGGACGTGATTCGACTTCGGGTTCGTCTTCGAGCTTCGAGCAGTTGTCAAGCATGCCTCGCGAATAGAGCTTGAGCGCAACGTTTTTAAGGACAGTGCCTGACGTGGTGGCGGCTCCTTTGTAAGCGGGCGACGGATCGCTTATCATCACGAAGCATGTGTACCTGGGCTTGTCATACGGAAAGAAGCCGCAGAACGACAGGCGGTAATGCCCGTCGAGATATCCGCCGATCTGAGGCCTCTTGTCGTTGCCCGAAGCTTTTTTTGTGCTGTCGGGCTTATGGCCCGACGGTTTGGTTTCGGCCAATATGCGGCATGTGCCTGTCTTTCCGGCGATCGTGACGATGTCGTTTTTAAGTGCTTTTGCAGTGCCCCCCTCGCCCCAGACGACTTCATGGAGCATGTCGCGCAGTATTCGGGCGTTCTTACGGCTGCACACGCTGTCGCGGACATATGTGACGGGGATTATGGAGTCGGCGCCGTCCGGCGACTTCAGCGCTTTGACCAGTCGCGGCCTTACGAATTTGCCGTCGTTGGCGATGGCGTTGTACATCGCGCAGGTGTAAAGCGGCGGTATCATGGTCGAGTAGCCGAATACCATGCGCGACAGAGCTATGCGGCCACCTTTGTTGTTGGCGATAGTCGGAAAGTAAGGTGTGCGCTCGCGGGCCATGCCGGTATGGAAACGGTCAAAAAAACCGAGATCGCGCAGACGTTCGCGGAACGCGTTGGGGTCATTCTCAAAATGGGATGTGAGCAGTTTGGCCATGCCGATGTTGGACGAATACTCCAGAAAACGGTTGACCGGCAATGTCGCCGGAGAATGGGTGTCGTTGATCGGGCGGCCGCCGCAATATCTGAAGCCCACGCCCTTTGGCTCGATGTTGAATGTCCGGTCAAGAGGGAAGGCAAAGCCGTCCTCGAGAGCCACTATCATGGAAATTGTCTTGACCACGGAACCGGGTTCGTAGGCGAGTACTGCACGGTTCATCGCCTCGATGTAGCGTTCTGATCCCGGTACAGTGTCGCGTTCGAGGTTTGATATGGCCTTGATATCGCCGGTCTCTACGTCCATCAGCAATGCCGTGCCCCACTCGGCTCCTGTCTTTATGAGCATGTCGCCAAGTTCATACTCCAGAATGTCCTGCATTGTGATGTCGATAGTCGTGGTGACGGTGTAGCCGTTGCGTGGCGGCTGTATTGTCCAGTTGGCCACGCGGTCGGTGAACAAAACTTTCTTTGCTTTGCCGGGAGTGCCGTAAAGCAATGAATCGAGTGCGCGTTCAAGGCCCGACACGCCTCTTACTTCGCGACGTGCGACTTCACCGACGCGTCCGATGCTGAGCGTGGCCATTTCTCCGTAGGGATATTTGCGCTTCAGCACACGTTCGCGGACGAGCCCGGTGCGGTTGGCGTTGTTGCTTCGCTTGAAAAAGGGAAATTGTTTGACGCGCCTGACGGCATCGTCGGGGATCTCTTTGAGGAGCATATATGCCGACGATCTTTCCTTACGGCTTTTCTTCAGCGGGGCGGCGAGATATTCCTTCCATCCGTCGCGTGTGTGGCGTGGAAAATAGTGGGCGAGGCTATCGGCGAGACTGTCGATGGCTGCACTGTATTCTCTGATCATAAACCGTTTGGCTTTGAAGTCTATGCGGAGATTGAAGTAGTTGAGGTTGGTGGCCAGGATACATCCGTCGCTGGCGAGGATATCACCGCGAAGAGGCTTGATGGTTATGGTGTCGTCGAGGTTGATGTTGCCTTTCTTGTTCCATTCGGCGGCATTGATGATCGTGTTGTTGACGGCCATGAAGACAATGCTTGCAGCAATCGCGATGATAAAAAGAGATATGAAGCCCAGGCGCCCCAGAATGTGCATTCTCCTGCTTTTGGCTTCTTTCTGTTTTTCAGTCTCTATGCCCGAGACCTTGGCTCTCGGCTTTTTATCTGATCTCGTCGGCATAGCTTATCTGATAAGGGGGGCGTTCCTGAATACCGAGCCCGAGATGGAGAGTGTCGACCAGTGCCTGCATTGCCGATTCGCGTGTCGACGACATGTAGGTCGACCGTTGGTTCTGCAGTTCGGTCTTGACAATGGCAAGCTCTGACTCCAGTGCGGCAATGGTTTCCATGCCTGTCACGCAGTCATAGCGGTTGGATATGTAGACCATGAAAAAGCAGACTACAAATGTGGTCTGGAAAAAATATCGTTTGAAAAACCGGCTGGACACGACGCGTCCGTGAGCTGCGCGGCTTGCGGCGTCTGACAGATGGTTCTTTGCTTTGGATGTCTTTATTTTAGTGAACAGCTTCATAAGTCGGTAGTAGAGAGATTTACAGTTTTTCGGCAATTCTGAGTTTTGCGCTTCGGCTGCGCGGATTGCTTGCTATTTCATCCTCGTCGGGGATGACTGGTTTTGAATTGACCTGTTTCAGAGGGGCGTTGATGCGGCCGAAGAAGTCTTTTTCGGCGTTCCCGGTGAAATTGCCGTATCGCATGAAGTTTTTGACAAGGCGATCTTCAAGCGAATGATAGGTTAGGATGGCAAGTCTGCCGCCTGGTTTGAGTACGTCTGTAGCTTGTTCGAGAAACGATCTGAGAGCGTCAAGCTCGCCGTTTACCTCGATGCGTAGAGCCTGGAATATGCAGGCCATATCCTTTTTCCCTTTCTTGGGGCTGATGAACGGGCGGCAGACTTCGAGCAGACGGTCAGTGGTGTCGACCGGGGTTTTCTGTCTGGCCGATACTATGGCGGATGCTATTTTGCGGGCCGCACTGAGCTCGCCGTAGAGATAAAATATATCTGCGAGGTGCTCCCCGGAGTATTCGTTAAGGATGGTGGACGCAGTAAGAGCGGCATGTCTGTTCATGCGCATGTCAAGTTTGCCTTCGGTCCTGAACGAGAATCCCCTGGAGCTGTCGTCGAAGTGATGGAATGACACGCCGAGATCTCCGAGTATGCCGTCGACTGAGTCGATATTGTAATATCTGAGGAAGTTTGAAAGAAATCTGAAGTTGCCGTAGACCATCGTGAAACGCGGATCGGAAAAAGCGCGGTTTACGGCATCTTCGTCCTGATCGAAAGAGTAAAGATGTCCGTTGCTGTCGAGTCTTTCCATGATGGCGCGGGAGTGGCCTCCGCCTCCGAAGGTGGCGTCGACATATATGCCTGATGGTTTAATATTCAACGCATCAATTGTTTGCGGCAGCAGAGCCGGTATGTGGTATACTTCTTTGTTCATTCAGAGGTTGTCGCTTGATGGATGGCTGTGTTTGGTGCATGTAAAATTACTCAAAAAGCGTGATAATTCACAAAATAAAACTAAATAAATATTCGGACGTATTCAAAAAAGTTATCAACAATCCGGCAATGGTTTGTGGGTCAGTGTTAAAATGCGGCGAGGAGCTGTTTGCATTTGCAAACAGCTCCTCGCTGGTAATATTTCTAATCGGCTGTTTTATAGGATCTTGCGCCAAGCTCGGCGTTTGCGGTGCTGACGCCGCTCAAAGTATTCCCATTGCTTTTGCACGTTTTCGTTCTCTTCAAGCTCGGGATTGCTTTCGGCTTCTTTGTAGCCGGCGGCATTGAACGCCGGAATAAGATCGTTGAATATCAGCGCATTGACGCCTTTGTTCTGATATTCAGGCTTAACGGCGACCAATAGCAGGTCAACGACCTCCGACTTTCCTTTGAGGGATTTGAGCAGATGTATCCAGCCGGTAGGGAATAGTTTGCCGCGGCTCTTTATCAGACCTTTCGAAAGAGACGGCATGGATATGCCTACGGCTACTATGTCGTCATTGGAGTCGACAATCATGGACACGCAGTCGAGTCTGATCAGTCCGAGATACTGGTCGACGTAGTGGTCGATCTGGCGGTCGGTGAGAGGAGAGAAACCGTAAAGATCCGAATAGGCCTCGTTGATTAGTTTGAAAAGAGCTTGTCCGTAGCGTTCTTTAACTATTTTGCGCGATTTCAAAGGAACGGAGCGAAGGTTGTACTTTGTCTTGACTATCTGTGCGATACGTGCATATTTGTCGGGGATTGACTCCGGAATTTTGATGCGGTACTCGACCCAGTCGATATCCTTGGTGTAGCCCATGCGTTCCATGTGGCCGACATAGTACGGATAATTGTAGATGGTCGCTATGGTGCCGATCTGATCGAAGCCGTCGATGAGCATGCCCTCGTGGTCCATGTCTGAGAAGCCGAGAGGGCCTATGATGGTTTCCATGCCCTGTGTGCGACCCCAGTCCTCGACGGTCTTGAACAGTGCGTCGACGACTTCATCGTCATCGATGAAGTCAACAAAGCCAAATCTCAGTTCCTTGACTTTGTTCCTGCTGTTTACGACATTATTGATGATTGCCGTGATTCTTCCGGCGGGTCTGCCGTCCTTATATGCCATAAACGACTTGGCGCGGCACACGTCGAATGCGGGATTTTTCTTTGGCGACAGAGTGTCGATCTCGTCGAGCACCAGTGGCGGTACATAGCAGTCGTTGTCTTTGTAAAGATCTATGCCGAATTTCACGTAGCGTAGCAACTCGCTGCGCGTCGGCTTAAGCGGGGTTATGGTTACTGACATTTTTTTGTTGCGTTAGCGTTGGTCTGAAGTTTCGATCTCCTGCATTTCGGGTATGGCGGGCTTGTAAGGAGATGACAGCCATATCAGTATTGCGATCATGACCGTTAGGAAGGCTATTATGGCGATATATAGGTGGTTGCTACGGCGGTTTTCGATCGCCAGGCGCAGATCGTGGATGTCGCGGTAGCGGTGTCGGCGGTCAGCATCGGCGCATTTCTCGGCTATCTTTCTGAGCTGGGGGTCGTTGATCCCGCTTTTGTTGAGAGTCTCGAGTACGATTATGCCAAAATTACGGATGTCATCGGAGGCCTGTTCGGGAGTCAGCGCCGGCCGCTGTTCGAAGCCGACATCGATAAGTTTCAGGTTGCCGATGTTTTCGGTGAATATAATTCTTTCGCTGCGTATCGGCAGATGGGTGATATGATTGGCCTGGATATATTCCAGAGCGCTGAGAAACTGTGTCTTGAGCTTTTCGACATGTTCACGCCTGACTTTGTTCTCGTCAAGGAGTGACCGCAGCGAATCACCGTAGACATCGTCGGTTATAATGCAGCGTCCGATGCCGGGCACCTCCTCGAAATCATTGATCATCACAATGTGGGGATGGGCGAGGTTATAGCGGGTGTCGAACTCTTTCTCGATCATGGCCTCGTATTCGGGGATGCCTTTGTATTCCGATTTGAGTGTCTTGAGCATTACCCATTTGCCGTATTTCTTGGCGGTGTATACGTCATAGAATTCCTCGTCCCATTTGGGCAGATGTTCAATCTCGGTCCAGCGTTCTTCTGTAGGTTTCATCGTTGTGTCGCTAACTTGTTTCTGCAAAGGTAGTAAAAAAATATCAAATGCTTTTCAGCTGCCGTCATATCGCTGATGGTCAGTCGGCGGGGTATGCAGCGAGGAATACTTTGCGGGCGTTCAACGCCTCACGCGCCGAGTGCAGGCTCTTGAGTGATACGCGGCTCACGATATAGTTGTATCCCTTTGACGAGTAGCTTTCGTAGATCTCATCGAAGTGTAGTAAGCCAAGGTCGACAGGGCCGTTGTATCTGACATATAATCTGAATGATATGTCGTCGGAGAACTGAGGCAGGGATGACGAGTGGTTGAGCTTTTTATACTCGTATTTGTAGTCATACAGACTCGCGGTTATGTCTGACAGAACGGCCGACGAGGTAGGGCGTGCGCCGGCGCCGCGTCCGAACATGAACTGTTTGTCGTAGAACAGACCCTTTATCACTACGCCATTGAACTCGTCCTCGACCGAGTAGATGTATTTGTTTTTTGAGATTAGCTGCGGTATGACACACATTACCAGACGGTTGTCGGCAAGTTTCTCGACATGGGCCACGAGTTTTATGCGTCGGTCTTTTTCGCGTGAGAAGCGTATGTCGTCATCGTTCATGTTGGTGATACCGTAGTTGAACACCTTGTCTGGGTCGACATAGACGCCGAAAGCATGTACGCCGATTATCACAAGTTTGAACAGTGAGTCCCAGCCGTCGAGGTCGAGCGACGGATTGCTTTCGAGAAACCCTTCATCGCTTGCGAGGCGGAGTGCGTCGCCGTGTGACATGTTTTCGTTGAAGATCTTGGACAGAATGAAATTCGACGATCCGTTAAGAATGCCTTTTACCGAAATAAGCAGGTCGTTATCGTAGTATTCCTCGAGGTTTCTGATCACGGGAATTGATCCGCAGGCCGATGCATCGTAGAGCAGGGTGGTGCCGTATTTTTTCTGCAGTTCTATGAGTTTGGGCAACTTGTGGGCCAGCATCTTCTTATTGCCTGTTACAACAGGAAGTTTCTTCGTCAGTGCCTGGCTTACGATGTCGAAAGATGCGTCTGCATCGTCGATAAGCTCGACAATGAAGTTGATCTCGGGGTCGTTGAAGATGTCATCAGGCGAATCTGTGAAATCAGCCGTGATACCCCGGTCCCGGGTGATGTCGCGGACACATATCTTTTTGATGTTGACGTTGGCCGTCGGCACATCGCGCAACAGTTCGAAAAGCCCGCGTCCTACGGTGCCAAAGCCAAACAATCCAATTTTAAGTTCTTTACTCATAACTGTCGATTATCGGTTTGCGAATAAAAATCGCATATTAGTCTGTTGATTTTTTCGTTTTCAATTAAAAAGCCGTCGTGGGCGAAATCCGAGTCGATTTCCTTATATTCGGCGCCCGGTATCATCGCGGCCATTTCGCGGTGGTAAGACGGGGGGAAGAGTATGTCTGAGCTGATCGCCACAATCAGGCATCGGGCTGTGATACGAGCGAGAGCTTCGGATGCGGAGCCGCGGCCTCTCGCGATATCATGGGAGTCGGCCGATCTGCACATCTTCACATAGCTGTAGGCGTCAAATCTGTCGCAGAGTTTCTTACCCTGGTATGCCTGATAACTGTGGGCGCGTCGCTCAAAGAGTCCGCGTCTGGAGTCGGGATCGTTCTGAGTGGCGTCGAAGGCGGCTTGCCCTCTGTAGCTGAGCAATCCGATTGCGCGGGCCGCGGCAAGGCCGCGTGCTCCCGCCTCGCGGGATCTTTCGCCGTATGTCATGTCGGCTTCGATCGCCATGACCATCGACTTGTTGATTGCCGCCAGCCAGGGATGGCAACGGTAGTCGGTGGCGATAAGTACGGCCTTGCGTGCGAAGCCCGGATCAGAAACAAGCCATTCTACAGCCTGAAAGCCGCCGAGCGACGAGCCTATGACGGTGTCGATGCGATTGATGCCGAGATGGCGGGCCAGTAGACGATGACATGCAACCATGTCGCGCACGGTGACGTCGGGAAAATCTCCGAAGTAAGGCTCGCCACTAAGCGGGTTTTCGGAGATCGGGCCTGTAGAGCCATAACATGAGCCGATCACGTTGGCACATACGATAAAGTGGTCTTCGGGGTCGAGGAATCGGCCTTTTTCGACTGTGTGAGGCCACCAGTCGGCGACATCGGAGTCTGCCGTTAGGGCATGCATCACCCATACGACATTGTCACGGCTTTCGTTCATTCTGCCGAAAGTGTTGTATGCTACAGTTATTTCCGGCAGGATTGCGCCACATTCGAGAGTGACAGGTTCTTTATGGTGGTAATATTGTCTCATTTCGGAGTAGTGATGTCGATTATTGTTTTTGCGAGATCTCCGGTGGCTGGCATGTTCTCCGGGCCATAGTGTGCGGTGATGACACGGTTCGCGGAGATGTAGACTCTCGGTATTCCCTCTGAGGCGAAAAGGTTGTAGGTCGTCCTGTCGTCGTGGGCGGAGTAAGGCATGCTCAATCCGTTGGCCTGCCAGAATGCCTCGACGTCGTCCTTGCTTTGCTCGCGGGCAATCGCCAGCCATTCGGCGCGGTCGCGGGTGCACTCGAATGCTGTCTGAAGCCGGGGCAGTTCCGTCCTGCAGTCCTGACAGTCGGTATTGAAGAAAACTATGACGGCGCATCTTCCGGCGAGGTCTGCATCAGTTACGGTCGTGCCGTCGGAGAGAGTTGTACTGAACTTCGGCAGTGGATCTCCCACTGACAATGAGGTGTGGACATTGGGTCCGCTATCGGTGATACACGATGTTGCACCTATGGCGAAAACCGATATGACAGTCGTGATTATGGTGTTGATCCCGGTCATCTGATGCGTGTCATAAACCTGAAATATATTGTTTGAGGGTGGTTTGAACTGCAAATATAAGCCTTTTTTTTACTTTTATCAGAGATTTCTCGGAATTATGCTGTAATTTTGTTGTCCCTGCTGTTTATAAGGCGGAATAACATAAGGAAAAAACTCTTAATGAAAGAACAAGTCATATCAAACCCCATAAATGAGAAAGCCGTTCTGGTCGGACTTATTACTCCACGTCAGAGCGAACTGAAGGCTAACGAATATCTTGCGGAACTTGCTTTTCTGGCTGATACGGCCGGGGCGGAGACCGTGCGCACGTTTCTGCAGCGCCTCGATTATCCTAATCCCAGAACATTTGTGGGTAAAGGCAAGCTCGATGAAATAAAGACATATGTCGACGATAATGATGTTGCGATGGTGATATTCGATGATGACCTGACAGTGAAGCAGGTTGCCAACATCGAGCGTGAACTCGGCGTCAAGGTGCTCGACCGCACAAGCCTCATCCTTGATATATTTGCCAAAAGAGCCCAGACCGCCAATGCCCGAACTCAGGTTGAACTGGCGCAGTATCAGTATCTCCTTCCGCGACTTACGAGGATGTGGACTCACCTCGAGCGCCAGCGCGGCGGTATCGGCATGAGAGGCCCGGGCGAGACTCAGATAGAGACCGACCGTCGTATAATACTCGATAAGATCTCGCGTCTCAAGGCCGAACTTGTCGCAATCGACAGGCAGAAATCGATGCAGCGCAAGAACCGCGGCAAGCTCACCCGTGTGGCTCTCGTAGGCTATACTAACGTCGGCAAGTCGACGCTTATGAACTTGCTCAGCAAAAGCGAAGTCTTTGCCGAAAATAAACTCTTTGCCACCCTCGACACCACGGTGAGAAAAGTCATCATCGACAATCTGCCCTTTCTGCTGACTGATACCGTGGGGTTTATCAGAAAGTTGCCGACTCATCTGGTAGATTCGTTCAAGTCGACACTCGACGAGGTGCGTGATGCCGATCTGCTGGTACACGTTGTCGATATATCCCACCCCAATTTCGAAGAGCAGATCGAGGTCGTCGACAAAACCCTGCGCGAGGTCTGCGACGGAGCAGACAAGCCGATGATACTCGCGTTCAACAAAATCGATGCCTTTACTTATAAGCCTAAAGATGAGGATGATCTGACTCCCCGAACACGTGAAAATGTCTCGCTTGACGAACTTAAGACTTCGTGGATGGCGAGGGTGAACGACAATTGCGTCTTTATATCGGCACGGAAGGGTATAAACATCGACGAACTGAAGCAGAAAATCTATGAGAAAGCCCGCGAGATTCATATCGCCCGTTTCCCATACAATGATTTTCTGTATCAGAAATATGATGAAGATGTTGATTGACGGTGTGTTACTGTCTATTTATTAAAAATATAGTTGTTCTGGCGTCTTAAAATTAAAAAAATTGCAAAACGCTGCTTGCGGTTAAGGAAAATATATCTATATTTGTAAACTGAAATATTACGTGTTTCGGATCTTAGAACGGACGCGATGATTTTGTATTATCATTTTAAACAAATATAGTAAATTTTTACCCCATGAAAAAAATCCCGTTAGCGTTTGCTTCTGTCGCACTCCTCGCATCAGCCGCATCAGCGGCTCTCCCTGAGTCTGTCGACCTTCTGGTTGTCGGCGGTGGCGCGAGTGGTGTTACTGCAGGCGTTCAGGCTGCCCGTATGGGTACTAACACTCTGATTATCGAAGAACAACCTTGGCTCGGCGGCATGCTGACTTCAGCCGGCGTCACGGCTACCGATGGCAATTACAACATGCAGGGCGGACTCTGGGGCGAATTCCTGAGAAATCTCGCCGATCAGTACGGCGGTTTCGAGGCGCTTCATACCGGTTGGGTCAGTCGTGTGCTTTTCGAGCCCCATGTAGGTGAGCGCGTGTTCCGCAACATGGTTTTGGAAGAGATGGAGAATCTCCAGGCCGAGAACAATGTCATACTCATTGCTGTAGGCCGAGACCACGGACGCTGGATCGCCACTGTGCGTGACGCTGACGGCAAACTTAAAAACATCGAGGCTCGTATGCTGATCGATGCGACCGAACTCGGAGATGTCGCCAAGATGGCAGGTGTGAAATACGATGTGGGCATGGAATCCCGCAATGATACCCACGAAGACATCGCGCCCGAATATGCCAACAATATCATCCAGGATTTGACATGGGTCGCAACGCTTAAGGATTTTGGCAAGGATGTGACTATCCCCCGCCCGGCATCTTATAACCGCGAGGACTATGTCTGCTGTTCGTTCAACGATCTATGCACCGAACCTAAGGAACCAGCCCGTATGCGTGTGCCCGCCGAGATGATCACTTATGGCAAGCTCCCCAATAACAAATATATGATCAACTGGCCTGTGTCGGGCAATGATTACTATACCAACGTCATCGATCTCGACCGTGAGGCCCGCGAGGCTGAGTTTGCCAAAGCCCGCGAGTTCACTCTCGGATTTGTCTACTTCCTGCAGACCGAACTCGGTTTCAACAACCTCGGTCTCGCCGATGACGAATATCCCACCGAGGATCGTCTGGCGCTCATTCCTTATCACCGCGAAAGCCGCCGCATCCACGGCCTCGTGCGCTATGACCTCAACGACATGACCGATCCTTATGACCAGCCCGACGCTCTTTACCGCACAGGCATTGCTGTCGGTGACTACCCGGTCGATCACCATCATGCCCGTTACAAAGGCTCGGACTCACTGCCCGATCTCCACTTCCATGCAGTGCCTTCGTTCAATCTGCCACTGGGTACATTGATCCCTCAGGATGTCGACGATCTAATTGTTGCCGAGAAATCTATCTCGGTCTCAAATATCGTCAACGGTGCGACCCGTCTTCAGCCGGTTGTCCTTCAGATCGGCCAGGCAGCGGGAGCCCTCGCGTCTCTGGCTCTTGCTCAGGGAAAAGAAGTCAAGGATGTCAAAGTGCGCGACGTTCAGCGTGTGATCCTCGACGCTGGCGGATATATACTGCCTTATCTTGATGTCAACAACGACCACCCGCTGTTCCGTCCGCTACAGCGTATCGGCGCCACCGGCTTGCTTCACTCTACAAGCAAACGCGTCGACTGGACAAACCAGACATGGCTCAACATAGACAACCCTCTTCTTGCATCCGATCTCGTAAGGCTGTATGAGTTCTACAATATGGTTTCCCCTTATGAAGGCGATGCCGAGATGACTGTTGCCGACGCTCTGTCAGCCGTAAAGGCCATAGCGGAAGTTCAGGGCTACAACGTAAAGAAACTCGACTCTACGGTCCGTCAGCTCTGGAAAAAATATGACTTCGGCAAATTCAACCGTAAGGCTAAAATCAACCGCGCCCAGTATGCCGCTATCGTCGATGAGGTGCTTGATCCGTTTGACACCCGTGACGTGACGATCACCGGCATGTTCGAAAACTGATGGGAAATATTCTTTCGAATTAATCATTATACACATTTAATATATTATATGGAAAACCGTCGTGACTTCCTCAAAAAAGTAGCAGCTGGAGCTGCGGCTGCCGTCGCAGCCCCGGCAATACTCTCAAGCTGCCAGAAAACCAATGCTCAGGTCATTCAGACACGCAACAATCCCTCTCTTACGGCTACCGATCTGACCGGCGAGCATGCCGAGCTTCTGATCAAGGAAAAAGGTCTGCCGATTACAGGAACATTCCTTGACGAGATCTCCCATGATATACCTCACCAGAACTGGGGGGAAGCAGAGTGGGACAAGGATTTCCAGAATATGAAGGCCTTTGGTATCGACACTGTCATCACTTGCCGCTGCGGCTACCGTAAGTTTGTGACTTATCCGTCGGAATATTTGCTGGGCAAAGGCTGTTACATGCCATCGACAGACCTGCTCGACATGTTCCTGCGTCTGGCTGACAAATACGGCATGAAATATTACCACGGTCTCTATGATTCGGGTAAATATTGGGATACGGGCGATATGACCTGGGAAGTCGAGGACAACAAATATGTCATAGATGAAGTCTGGGAAAACTACGGATCCAAACACCCGTCGTTCAGCGGATGGTATATCACAGGCGAGATTAGCCGCGCGACCAAGGGTGCCATTGATTCGTTCCGTCAGATGGCCAAGCAGTGTAAGGATGTGTCTGGTAATATGCCGA
Organism: uncultured Muribaculaceae bacterium; assembly: GCA_910587545.1. Lineage (GTDB taxonomy): Bacteria > Bacteroidota > Bacteroidia > Bacteroidales > Muribaculaceae > CAG-873. Next base: position 29,886 of record CAJUMI010000009.1, read on the forward strand.
CATTTATCGCTCCGTGGATCGACGGCAAGAAAGCCGTGGCCGCCGCGGGTGCCGCTCTTACCAAGGAAAACGGCGTTTCGGTCGAGCAGCATGAAAAGGAGTGGAATGAAATCTTCGACGGCATCCATGATGTGGTCGACGCATGCGCCTTCCAGGACGGACATATCGACTATGACGAACTCGACGCATTCTTCTCTGTCAACAAGAAACTTGCCGACCGTTATGGCATGGAATGCTGGACCAACGCCGAGTCGTTTGACCGCGACATGCCGATCAAGTTCTTCCCGATCAAGTTTGACAAACTGCGCATGAAGCTTGAAGCAGCAAAGCGTCAGGGCTATACCAAGGCGCTCACTTTCGAATTCAGTCACTTCCTGAGCCCGCAGTCGGCATATCTTCAGGCCGGACACCTTAACGATCGTTATTGCGAATATTTCGGGATCGATCGTCCTAAATTTGTTTAATTTAAAATCTTAAAATATAAAAAATTGCATCATGAACAATCGTCGCGATTTTCTCAAAAAAATGATGGCCGGCACCGCTGCAGCTGTAGCCGCTCCATCTATACTTGCTGCTGAGGCTGCCTCTTCTGCCGCACAGAAAGAAGCCCTTACAGGTGAAACTGCCGAACTTCTCATCAAGGAGCGCGGTCTTCCCATCACGGGCGCGTTTCTCGATGAAATCTCCCATGACATACCCCATCAGAACTGGGGGCTTGCCGAATGGGATCAGGACTTCAGAAACATGAAGGCTATCGGCATCGATACAGTGATCATGATCCGTTCGGGCTATCGTAAATTTATTACATACCCCTCTGAATACCTTCTCAAGAAAGGCTGCTATATGCCTTCGGTCGATCTTCTCGACATGTTCCTTTCTTTGGCAGACAAATACGGCATGAAATTTTACTTCGGTCTGTATGACTCGGGCAAGTACTGGGATACCCACGATATGAGCTGGGAGGTGGAAGACAACAAATATGTCATCGACGAAGTATGGGAAAAGTATGGCACCAAGCATCCCAGCTTTCAGGGATGGTATGTCAGCGGTGAGATCAGCCGTGCGACTAAGGGTGCGATAGATTCGTTCCATACTATGGCAAAACAGTGTAAGGATGTTTCCGGCGGTCTCCCGACATTCATTTCTCCGTGGATCGACGGCAAGAAGGCTGTCGCCGCGGCAGGCAGCTCTCTGTCAAAGGAAGAAGGCGTTTCGGTCGAGGCTCACGAACGTGAATGGAATGAGATCTTTGACGGTATCCATGATGTGGTCGATGCATGTGCATTCCAGGACGGACATATCGACTATGACGAACTCGATGCCTTCTTTTCAGTTAACAAGAAACTCGCCGACAAGTACGGTATGCAGTGCTGGACCAACGCCGAGTCTTTCGACCGCGACATGCCGATCAAGTTCTTCCCGATCAAGTTCGACAAACTGCGCATGAAACTCGAAGCCGCACAACGGGCAGGTTATGACAAGGCTATTACATTTGAATTCAGTCATTTCATGAGTCCGCAGTCTGCTTATCTCCAGGCCGGTCATCTTTATGACCGCTACTGCGAGTATTTTGGCATCACTCCTGATTTTGCCTGATAGTGCGCATGAAACGTTTTTGTTTGCTTTTGGCGCTGGTAGCATCGCTTGCTCTGTCAGGCGGTGCTGCGCCGCGCAAAGCTGTGCCGGTCAGCGAGCGTCCTAAACTCATGTGGGTTGATCTGTCGGCCAACTGGAAAACATTCAGTTCCCCCGATTCTATCGACTATTACGTGCGCAAATGCAAGGATGCGGGCTTCAATACTCTCGTTGTCGATGTCAAAGGCACCGGTAGCGGCGTGGCGTATCCGAGCGAAGTTGCCCCCGTCCTTAAGGAGTGGAAAGGAGTCAGACGCCCCGATGACTATGATTTCCTTTCCCGCTTTATCGAGCAGGCTCACAATAACGGCATGAAGGTCTACGCCTCGTTCAATATTTTCTGCGAGGGGCATGGCATATTTCATAAGGGCATCGTGTATGATACCCGCAAGGAATGGCAGTCAGTGAATTATGTTCCCGGCAAGGGCATCATCCCTTCGTCTGAGATAGAGGGCAAGGCTACGGTGTTTGTCAATCCGGCGCTCCCCGAGGTGCAGGATTACGAACGCTCCATTCTTGTCGAATGTGCGACAAAATATCCGGTTGACGGCATAATGGTCGACCGTACCCGATATGATAATATCCAGTCTGACTTTTCGGATTTTTCGCGCAAGCAATTTGAAAAGTATATCGGGAAGAAAGTTCGTCATTGGCCCGCCGATATCTATGAATGGGTTTCCAACGACAAAGGATCCTATGACTTGAAAGAAGGTAAATATTTCAAGCAATGGATCGAGTGGCGTGCAAGTGTGATCCACAACTTCTTTGCTTCTACACGCAAGGCTCTGAAGGAAGCGCGCCTAGATGTGCGGTTTGCCGCTTATACCGGTGCATGGTATCCGTCATATTATGAGGTAGGTGCCAACTGGGCATCCAAGGATTACGATCCTTCGGTTGATTTTGACTGGGCTACACCCCGCTACCGTGAGTATGCCTACGGCGATTTGCTCGACCTGTACACCAACGGTAACTATTACAAGAACGTCACCCTCGAGGAGTACCGCCGCTCAAACGGCACATATCTCAACGAGACCGATTCCCGCCTTTCAACAGGCGAGCATCTTTGTGTCGAGGGCGCCTGCGAATATTCGAAAGAACTGCTTAAGGACAATGCCTTCTGTGGCGGACTTTACGTCGAGGACTACGGCCGGGACGTAGAGCAATTCAAAAAGGCTGTGAGAATGAATCTCAGAAAATCCGACGGCCTGATGGTCTTTGATATCGTGCATATCATCAACCGTGACTGGTGGCTGCCCCTCACGGCCGCTATTGCAGCCGAGGAAGCCCTGATGGAAGCCGCTGAAGCCGAATAATATATTCGCTCTCTGTCTTTATACGATCAGCGCTATGCTTTTTCAAAGCATAGCGCTGATCGTATAAACTGTCAATGTAAGGCTTTTATCGGGCGATGATCAATTCGATGCCGCGTTCTTCAAGTTTCTGACGCATGGCTTCGGGGACGCCTTCGTCTGTGATGATAAGGTCGACCTCGCTTATATCAGCGATTTTGCTGAAGCCGCGTCGCATGAATTTCGATGAATCGGCGAGCACGATGACTTTCTGGGCTGCTCCCATCATCACTTTGTTGAGTTCGGCTTCACGGATGTCTGTTGTGGTGATACCGAAGTCAGGGTCTATGCCGTCGACACCGAGAAACAGCTTCGAGCATGTGCAGTCGGCAAACGGCTCTTTTGCAAACTCGCCGACAACCGACAGCGAGCTATGGCGAAGGATGCCTCCGAGCTGGATTATATCAACATCGTCCAATGTTCCCAGTATCTCTGTCGCCCTCAGGCAGGCGGATATCGCGGTCAGGTGATGTTTCGGCCTGATGCAGCGGGCAAACGCGTGGATAGTCGTTCCCGACGCTATGATGATGGAATCGTCGGCTGTGATCAATTCTGCGGCTTTTGCTCCGATAAGCATTTTTTGCGCCGGCATCAGTTTCTCTTTCTCGATCACCGAGCGGTTGTTGATGTAAGGGTCGGTCTTTATGGCGTGGCCGTGGCTGCGGTACAGACGGCCTTGCTTTTCAAGTTCGCTGAGGTCCTTTCTTATTGTGACCGCAGAGACCTCGAGCATTTCCGAAAGTTCCGACACCTGAACACGCTCGTGCTTCATCAGGTTGCCGATGATTATTTCATGTCGTTCTTCTTTTGTCATGTTTCAATTTATCTATATCTGCAAAGATAATAAAAACTTTCCTGACGCGCCGCTTCTTTTAGCTTATAAAGTTATTTAATATGCGGATAGCGACTGTGTTCGCGTAGCCGTACAAGGCCCGGGTTTCAATGGGATTTTGGCTGAAAATCCAATCGATTTACTTTGAAATTAAAAACTAATATATTACTTTTGTTGCGAAATCACTATTGAGTAAAACGAAAGCCATCTGCTTGCGTTTTGTTATTGTGCTTTCTCTATTTGAAACCTGACACTAAAGACATCGGATTAATGAAAAAACTCGACAGACACTATGATGTGATAGTGATCGGTGGCGGTGCGACCGGTGCGGGAACGGCCCGCGACTGTGCATTACGAGGTCTGAAGGTGCTCCTTGTTGAGCGCTTTGATTTCACCCACGGCGCCACCGGCCGCAATCATGGACTTCTGCACAGTGGCGCGCGTTACGCCGTGACCGATGGTGAATCAGCCAAAGAGTGTATAGAAGAAAACATGATTCTCCGCCGTATTGCCTCCGGCTGTGTTGAGGAAACCGGCGGTCTCTTTATCACTTTGCCCGAAGATGATCTTGCATATCAGAAGATCTTCATTGATGCCTGCCGTGCGGCAGGCATAAGAGCCGAGGCCATCGCTCCGGATCTCGCCAGACGTCTTGAGCCCTCGGTCAACCCCGACCTCATCGGTGCCGTTAAGGTGCCTGACGGCTCGATCGATCCTTTCTGCCTGACTATGGCCAATGTCACAGACGCTAAACTTCACGGCGCCGACATTCTGACCTATCATGAGGTCTCTGATTTTATCCGGACCGGATCGCGAATCGAAGGTGTGATCATGCTTGACCACCGTAATGCAGTAGAAGAAGTGCGGGCGACCGCCGATGTCGTTGTCAACGCCGCAGGCATATGGGGCCATCTTCTGGCTGAGAAAGCAGGAGTAACGGTGAAAATGTTTCCGGCTAAAGGAGCTTTGCTTGTGTTCGGTCACCGCGTCAACAATGTAGTTGTCAATCGATGCCGCAAGCCGGCCAACGCCGATATCCTCGTGCCCGGCGACACAGTGTGTGTGATCGGCACGACCAGCGACCGCGTGCCGTTCGAAAGCGTCGATCGTATGGAAGTGACACCCGAAGAAGTCGATGTCCTTCTCCGCGAAGGTGTAAAGCTGGCTCCGTCTCTCGCCACGACGCGTATCCTGAGGGCCTATGCCGGTGTGCGTCCGCTCGTGGCTTCTGACGATGATCCGTCGGGACGAAGCATCTCTCGCGGCATTGTCTGTCTCGATCATGCTACCCGTGACGGCCTTGAAGGATTAGTCACCATCACCGGAGGCAAGCTCATGACTTATCGCCTGATGGCCGAGTGGGCTACCGATACGGTCTGCCGCAAGCTCGGACGTGGAAATATAAAATGTGTAACCGCCGAACGTCCTCTCCCGGGTAGTGAATCGCCCGAGTTTCCGCGACAGCCGGCGACAGCCGGCGCCAAGGCTGCTATTGGCCGCCACGGCACCCTTGCGTCGAAAATCCCGGCGGATACAGCCTCTGACCGTGCGCTGGTATGTGAGTGCGAGAATGTGAGCGTCGGCGAGATTGAATACGCCATCGATAATCTGAATATTGAGAATCTGCATAACCTGCGTCGTCGCACTCGTCTCGGCATGGGCACTTGCCAGGGACAGCTCTGCGTCTGTCGCGCGGCGGCTATCCTCGAGAAGCGTGACGGTTGTGCCGTGCGCCATCTTGATGGCATACGGCAGTTTGTCAATGAACGCTGGAAAGGCATGCGTCCCGTGGCATGGGGCGATAATCTGGCCGAAGCATGGTTCACCGCATGGATGTACGGCAATGTGGCCGGTCTTGACTCTCTCGAACCGTCAGGTGAAATGAATTAAACACTGAAAGCAAGCATGAAATTTGATACAGTCATTATTGGAGCCGGTCTTGCCGGTGTCACCGCAGCTATCCGTCTGGCTGAAGAAGGCCGCAGAGTAGGGCTTGTGTCAGCCGGTAGAAGCTCGATGCATTTCCATTCAGGTTCGCTGGGTCTGTTGGACTACGATGCAGGCCATAGTCCGACAGACGACATAGAGGCAGCCATTAATGGCCTCCCGGAGCCTCATCCCTATAGAAAAATCGGAGCGGAAGCAGTTGTGTCCCGAGCGTCAGAAGCGGCGGCCATACTGAGAAGATCCGGCGTCAAGGTGTCGGGTAGCATCCGCTCAAACCATAAGCGTATATCTCCGCTCGGCGTGTTGCGTCCGGCGTGGCTGACGCTCGAGAATGTCGTCACTCTCGATGCTCTGAAGTCATTGTCGCGGCCTCATGTAGCCATAATATCTTTGGCCGGATTTCTGGACTTCTATCCGCGGTTCATAGCCTCGTCGCTCGGACGTGAAGGCTTCAAATGTGAGATCTTGTCGGTCGATACTCCCGAGCTCCGATCGCTCCGTGCGTCAGAAGCCGAGATGCGCTCGGCCAACATTGCACGTGTCATGAGTGGAGAAGCCCTCGAGCGTTTTACCGATGCCGTGCATGTGGCGGTGCGGTCTTCTGATGCTGCAGGACTGATAATCCCGGCGGTGATCAACTTCGACGGCGACGGCGAAGCCCTCAGGTTGCGCACAGCTGTCGGTCGTCCTCTTTTCTACGCCCCGACCATGGGCGTTTCCGTTCCCGGCATCACGATGCACACCCGTCTGCTGCGTCATTTTATCTCGCTCGGCGGATGTCTGCTCAACGGCCACCGTGTGTCGGGTGCTGACTTTGCCGGCGATAGATTGATGGCGGTCTACACCGACAAACTTGACGACGACGAGCTGCGTGCCGATAGCTTTATTTTCGCGGCAGGCAGTTTCTTCGGACGCGGCATTAAAGCGTTGCCCGACTCTGTCGTCGAGCCGGTTTTAGGCCTTGACACAGTCGCTCCGGCTGATCGCGGGAGTTGGTTCGATGCCGATCTGTTCGGAGTCCAGCCTATAATGACGGCAGGCATTGCCACCGACAGTGGTTTTCATGCGCTCCGCTCCGGATCGCATATCGCCAATCTTTTTGTGGCGGGCTCGGCTCTCGCGGGCGCAAATTCAGTCAGAGAGGACTCCGGGGCAGGAGTGGCAATAATCACCGCGCTCCATGTAGCCGAAAAAATTATAAACAACAATTGATCTATGGTTTTCCAGAACGAAAATATCAGCCGTCACAATTTCGAGCAGTGCACCAAGTGTACGGCCTGCACTGTCGTCTGTCCTGTCACACCGATCAATACCCGCTATCCCGGCCCGAAGTTGTCAGGGCCTGACGGTGAGCGCTATCGCCTTAAGGACGCTGCTTTTTTTGACGAGGCATACAAGTACTGCCTCAACTGTAAGCGCTGTGAAGTGGCCTGTCCCTCGGACGTGCGCATCGGCGACCTTATTCTGGCGGCACGGCTCGCCCATACCAAGTCACGTCCGTCGTTGCGCGACACCATGCTTGCCGAGACCGATATAATGGGGTCGATCGCCACAATCTGCGCTCCTGTTGTTAACGCCTCTCTTGCCATGAAACCGGTGAAGTATATCATGGACCGCACACTTGGCATCGACAGCCATCGCCGCTTCCCCCGATACGCATCGACTAAGTTCGTCACGTGGTTCCACCGCAGTGCCGAGCCCGACCAGGCTCGTTTCGACAGGCAGGTAAGCTATTTCCACGGATGCTATGTCAACTATAACTATCCGTCTCTCGGCAAGGCTTTTGTCAAGCTGTTCAATGCTGTGGGCATAGGCGTGCGCCTTCTTGATCGCGAACGCTGCTGCGGAGTTGCCAAAATTGCCAACCGCCTTGTGCGCGAGGCAACCCGTGACGCGCAGATCAATCTCGACTCCGCCCGAAAGGCAATTGCAGGCGGCAGTGAAGCCGTGTTGGCGACCAGTTCGACATGCTGCTTCACTATGCGTGACGAATATCATCACGTGCTCGGTCTCGACAATTCCGACGTCCGTTCGTCGATCACTCTTGCCGTGGCCTATCTCGCGCGACTCGTAGAGCGCGGAGAGGTGAAGCTCGTGTTCCGCGATGATTATCGTCGCCGGATAGCTTATCACACACCTTGTCATATGGAACGCATGGGCTTCACCCGATACTCTGTCGATATGCTGTCGTTGATTCCCGGAGTGGATCTTGTCGTGCTTGACTCCAACTGCTGTGGTATAGCCGGCACCTACGGATTCAAGAAAGAAAACTACCCGACTTCGCAAGCTATAGGAGCTCCTCTTTTCCGTCAGATCGAGCGTGTGCGCCCCGATTTCGTGGCTACAGACTGCGAGACTTGCAAATGGCAGATCGAGATGTCGACGCTCCAACGGGTCTACAATCCGATCGAAGTACTTGCCGCGGCGCTCGATGTAGAGGCGACGCGAAGGGCAAACAATTTGAATATTTGAGTTTTTAATACTACTTTTACGCAAAATATCTAACGACCACCTTCATATCACATTATGGCAAACAGTGCTTATGACGTTCTCGGAGCGTCACGCAAAAAATTTCTAAGCTGGCAGTTCCGCACCATTCTTGTCTCTATGGTCGGTTACGCCATCTATTATTTTGTAAGGAAAAACTTTTCGCTTGCAATGCCCGGCCTTACGGCTCAGTACGGCATCAGCAACACTGATTTCGGCATTGTGATCGGCATCGGATCTCTCGTCTACGGCTTTTCACGTTTTGTCAACGGTTTTGTTGTCGATCGATGCAGTGCGCGCGCGGTGATGGCGATAGGCCTGTTGCTATGTGCCCTGTCTAACTTTGCCTTCGGATGTGGCTACAACATAAGCGCATGGCTCGTCGGCGCGGATCCGACTGCCGCCCAGGCTACTCCCGATCTGGTCAATATGCTCGTGATGGTAATGGCCGTCACCATCGTGCTTAACCAGGCCTTTCAAGGTGTGGGCTATCCGCCTTGCGCGCGTCTTCTTCCATGCTGGATCCACCCGTCTGAACTTGCCACAAAAATGTCGATATGGAACACGTCCCACTCTATCGGTGCGGCTGCGGCCGTGGTTGTTTGTGGCTACATCATGGGATCGATGGGGCAGGATCTCAGCAACAATCCTGAAGTGATCAATACGATTGCGGCCAACCTCAGACTCGATCCGTCATCGGCTGATGGCATGAATAAGATCATGCAGTATGCCCAGCACTGGGGCGCGTGGAAGTGGTGTTTCTGGCTGCCTGCCGGCTTTGCCGTCCTCGGAGCGGCATGGATCTTTTTCGGCCTGCGTGATGACCCGCGTTCGGTCGGTCTGCCCGAACTTCCGGGCACCAATATCGGCAAGTCGGATGATGAAAAACCGTCATCGGCTTCGCGTTCGGCTTTTCTCCGCGTCATGGTCTGGACCAACCGCTGGATCTGGACTCTTTGTATCGCCAATGTGTTTGTCTATGTCATGAGAATGGGCATTCTCGACTGGGGACCCAAGTTCCTCACTGAGGCACGAGGCATGACGATCGAGGACGCAGCATGGGCTGTGGCCGCTTTTGAGATTTTTGCCATTATAGGTACGATTTTCTCCGGATGGGCTACAGACCACCTGTTCAAAGGCAAAGCCCACCGCATGTGCCTTATATGTATGCTGGCCGCCTCGGCATTCATGTCGATATTTATCTTCCTGCCGGATCTGCCGATGTTGATTTCTATCCTTTCGCTCGCTATGGCAGGCTTCTTCATCTACGGCCCGCAGGCTCTTATAGGCATCGCTTCGGCCAATCAGGCGACCAAGGAAGCATCGGCCACAGCCAACGGCCTGGCCGGCATCTTCGGCTATGTAGGCTCGTTCCTGTCGGCTATCGGTGTCGGCATAGTGGCCGACCACTGGGGCTGGAACGTGGTCTTCTATCTGATTATCGGCATCGGTGTCCTCGGCGCGGTCACCTTCGTCACGATGTGGGCTGCTCCGCGTGACGGCTACGCACGTTCCCAGAAGTTTTATTCATCAAAACAACATTCTTGAATAGTATGACTTTCGATAAATATATGTCGCCGATGAGCGACGCCGAACTCAAGGCGGCTTGCCGCCGCATACGTCATGTCGCCCTCGACATGGATGGTACGATATATCTCGGATCACAGTTGTTCCCATGGACAAAGGGCTTCCTGCAGAAACTCACCGACAACGGCATAGGCTATTCATTTCTCACCAACAACCCGACACGCTCGCTCGAAGACTATGTGAAAAAACTCCACGGCATGGGCATCGTTGCCTCCCGCGACGAGGTATATACGACCGCCGTGGCCACGATCGACTATCTCAAGACCCACTTCCCCGGAGCGCGCCGTCTGTTTGTGCTCGGCACTCCGAGCATGACGTCAGAGTTTGAGGCGGCCGGCTTCGAGATGTGTGCCGACGATCCTGCCGACCGTCCCGATGTGCTCGTCGTGGCGTTTGACACTACGCTTGTCTATCCGCGTCTTTGCCGTGCGGCATGGTGGGCGTCGCAGGGGGTGCCGTATGTCGCCACCAACCCCGATCGTGTGTGCCCGACAGATCAACCCGTCATTCTTGTCGACTGCGGGAGTATCTGCGCATGTATTGAGCATGCCACAGGCCGCCGTCCCGACATCGTGATCGGCAAGCCCAATCCCGACATGCTCCGAGGCATCATGGATCGCTACGGCTATCGCCCTGATGAAATTGCTATGTGCGGCGACCGTATATACACCGATGTCGCCATGGCGCGTAACGCCGGTGCGCTCGGTGTGCTCGTTCTCTCGGGTGAGACAACGCTTGAGACAGCCGTCAACTCTGATCCGCAGCCCCCGATTACAGCCGATAATGTCGACACATTCGCCGATCTGCTGATCGCCTCGCGCTGAGCTTGCGCAGCCCCCGAAAAATGCTCTTCAGTTCAATTGAGGTTCTGATATTTCTACCTGTCGTTTTCACCCCTCTGTCCTTGAGCGGCCGAAAGTTCGATTATGCAAAAGTGGCAGATGGCTGTTCTGGCTTGCTGCCAATGACGATCTGACTGATGTCAATTATGCGTCAACTCTCGGCAAGAAAAAGCGCTTGGACGATCTTGCGGGCAGGCTGCGCCTTGCGCTGACGGCGCCTCGAACGCGCGTTTCGGATTTGACTGCCCGTGTGTCGCCGCCATTAAGCCGATGCGGTGATTGTATGGTGCCGGTATGTCGGCTTATATAGCTGCAGTGTTATCTTGGCAAATCTTTGATTTTGCGGCAGGGATTGCCGACGGCAAGTGTATAAGGTTCGACATCTTTGCTGACAACGCTGCCGGCGCCTATGACAGCTCCCTCGCCTATAATGATGCCTGGAAGTACTACGACATTGCTCGCAATCCATACGTTATCACAGATGGTTATCGGGCGGGCGCGCATAATGCCTCGATTTCGTGGGCCTGTCTCGAGAGAATGGATAATTGTGCAAAGACTCACGTTGGGTCCTATGAATACGTTGTTGCCTATGGTAACTTCGGCTTCATCGAGGATTACAAGATTGAAATTGCCTACAAAGTCATTGCCAATGCTGATATTGTAGCCAAAATCGCAGTGGAAGGGAGGATTGATATTGAATTTCTCTCCTGTCGAGCGGAATAGGCCACGGATTATCGCGCGTCGTTCATCCTTTCGGGAAGGTGGCAGCGAGTTGAACTCAAAACATTTCTCTTCGCATATGACAAGATCTCTGCTGAACTCCTCGGCGAAACCGTTTGCCCATTCCCCTCTTCTGAAAAGTTCAATATTGTCCGATTCTTCTGTTATATTATCCATACGACAAAGGTACTCAAAAAAACGGCCGGTGCTCATAGTCGAATCAATATAATTCAACTCACACCCTTGCTTTTTAAAGCATCATTTTTTTTCATGATTCCGACTGTACGACATCGGTTAATCTTCATCAAATCCGGCATCAGGATTGCCTGACTGGGCGACAACAAATCGTGTTTCCTTACCGAGGGATGTTGAGATTATCACTTCCGCTTCTCTCGGTTCTGCCGTGGGATTTGGAGCTACTTTTATATCTATGCAGTCATTAATAAAATCATAAGTCGAGCTTGTGCGTCTTACCTCCAGCCATGTGTCTCGTGAAAACAGCTGATATGTCGCATATTTGTTCCCGCTTATTTGAGCCTGTACCAAGCCGCCGTTATGGTCAAATTCATATGAATATTTCTTCAGCTCAAGCGGTTCTTCATACCCATTGAATCCACCTATATATTGCAATCCGACACCAACTACCGAGTGATTATAGTCATAAGCTAAAGTTTCTACAAAAAAACGTGTAAATCCCTGAGACTTGCTATACCCGACAAACCCCAGACCTGTATGGGGGAAAATCAACGTATCCCAATTAGTTGTAGGTATATAATCAACATTGCCAATTCCGTGAATATTGCCGATCGGAGAAAGATACCAATCCGAAACCCCACTTAAAATGGTTGTTAGATATCCATCCACGGTAAAGCCCAAACCGGCAAGGTTATCGCCCGAAGCAGAAAAAAGCCCAATTCTCTTAATGTTTTCCGGATCCGGCTTTGCATCCGGCATATTAGGATCATTGCCACTTTCGGCTCCACTGCCCGGCATACAAGAATTTAGCAACACAGAAATGGCTGCTGCAAAAAATAGCGCAAGTGCCAGACCGGACTTGCTGAATTTCGAAATAGTTTTCATTAATTTGATGAGATTATTTACAAGACATAGAAAACGATCGCCTGTCTTCGGCCGATCATATTGCAAAATTAGCAAAAATATCTGACTGTCACAATTTCATGAGTCGGCATGTGTGGCAGACGTATTGGAATAAACAATAATTTAGCGGGTGGTTTCATAATATTTGTTAAGCCGCAGGCCGAAAAGTCTGACTTTGAATTCCTCTCCCCTTGTTGAAGAAGCATAGTGGATCCTATGCGGCTGAAACGAGGAGTGGAAGGCGTTCGGAATTTTTTTGAGGCCGGGCATTCAGATATTCACCGGTCACATGACAACCGTTATGCTCCCTCTCCATATTGTGCTATTGAAAATCTGGTTTGAAAAGTTGATTAACTGCCTGAGACGATGTTTTTGCGGAGACGGCTGAGGTGGGTCGGAGTGATGTTGAGAAACGAGGCGATGTCTTTGAGCGAGAATAGCGAGAACAGATCGGGGTGGCGGCTGATGAGATCTTCATAGCGCTGCTGCGGTGTCGTTGTGTACAGGGCGGTGTAACGGTCGTAGACGGTCGAGAATATGGCTTCGGTGGCTTTCATGACGATATGCCTGACATAAGGATCGGCTTCCATCATTGCTGCTACTTCAGCGCTTTCGATGCAATGGATCTGACAGGGCGTTTCGGCCACAATCGAGACCCTCGACTTACGGCCGTATAGCGAGAATGGGAAGTCGGCCACGAATTCACCATCGAACTCCAGGCCTATGACCCGGCTCTCGCCGGAGTCGGATGTAACGGTGTATTTGAGAGTGCCGCTCTTTATGTAGCCGAGATAGCGGGCAGGTGAGCCGGCCGACGCAAATTCCTCGCCGCGCGCGAAGCTGATCAGTCTGCCGCGCTTGACGCACAGATCTATCCAGAAGCCGGCTTCGATGTCGTCGATATATGTGTTGAAGTTGTCTCTCATCGCTGTGGTCTATGGCGTTGCAAAGATGAAATAATATTTCCTTATAAACAAGTAATTCATTTTTTTTAGCTAAGTTTGCATATACATATATCGATATAATACGTTAATAAGATATGCAACATCCTGAAAATGATCAGCAATATATCGGGCTGACGGTCAATAGCGGCGTGGCACAGCCGCCGTCGGTCAACCCATACCTTCACAAACGTCCCAAACGCAAACCGTTGCCGACGGCGTCGGAGCTTGTCGAGGGCATACTGAAGGGCGATGTGACTGTGCTCAGCCGGGCGGTCACGCTTGTCGAGAGTCTCAGCGCCGACCATCAGGCCATAGCCCAGGAAGTGATCGAGAAGTGTCTGCCTCTTTCGGGCCGCTCGCGCAGAATAGGCATCACCGGTGTGCCCGGTGCAGGCAAGAGTACGTCGATTGATGTGTTCGGCCTGCATGTGTTGCGCGACGGCGGCAAACTCGCGGTGCTCGCCATCGATCCGTCGAGCGAGCGCACCAAGGGATCGATACTCGGCGACAAGACGAGGATGGAGAAACTCGCCGTCCATCCGTCGGCGTTCATCCGTCCCAGCCCGTCGGCCGGTTCGCTCGGCGGAGTGGCCCGCAAGACCCGCGAAACGATTGTGCTCTGTGAGGCGGCAGGCTACGACAATATATTTGTAGAGACTGTCGGCGTAGGTCAGAGCGAGACTGCCGTCCATTCGATGGTCGACTTCTTCCTGCTGATCCAGCTTGCAGGCACGGGCGACGAACTTCAGGGCATCAAGCGCGGCATCATGGAGATGGCTGACGGCATTGTTATCAACAAGGCCGACGGCGACAACATCGACCGTGCGCGTCTGGCCCAGGCCCAGTTCCGCAGTGCGTTGCATCTCTTCCCGCCGACAGCGTCAGGCTGGTCGCCCGAGGTGCTGACATATTCGGGCTATTTCGAGCTCGGCATCCCGGAAGTGTGGGATATGATCGACCGCTATTTCGAATTTGTCAAAGCCAACGGCTACTTCGAGCGCCGTCGCAGCGAGCAGGCCCGATACTGGATGTATGAGACGATCAACGAGCAACTGCGCGCCCATTTCTATAATGATCCGGAGATCGCCGCGCGTCTGGCGTCGGAAGAGAGCGATGTGCTCGCCAACCGCCGCAGCTCGTTTGTTGCCGCCAAGGAAGTTCTTGATTTTTATTTCAGTAAACGCTAACCGTAAATGAAACGTCTGTTTTTTCTCCTCACAGTAATCCTGATGGCATCCGGCATTGTCCGGGCAGCCGATGACAAAGGTATTGAGTTTGCCGAGACAACTTATGATTTCGGTACAGTCAAAGCCGATCACGGTAAGGTGGTCCATGAATATGTGTTCACAAACAAAACCGATGTGCCGCTGACAGTGGTGTCGGCCTCGGCGAGCTGCGGATGCACCAAACCGAAGTATACCCACGAGCCCGTGCGCCCTGGAGAGAACGGCAAAATTGTCGTAACGTTCCGTCCCAAGGGGCAGAAAGGCTATGTTAGTAAAAATATCAAAGTGAGATATAAGTTGTCGGGACAGAAGGTGCGCAGTGTGACCCTGAAGATCACAGGCAACGTCACTCCAAGGTAAGGCCGTTGTTTGTGCATGTTTTTGATTGGCTATAAAAACCAACGTGGAGATGCCTCCCGGTATCTCCACGTTAGATAATAAACCAATCATTATCACATTTCTTGCAATGGAAAAAG
>CAJUMI010000010.1 GCA_910587545.1 uncultured Muribaculaceae bacterium
TATGTTTTACAACATGCTATCCAAAGAGGATGCGCCTATTTTGACACACCCTCTTATTATCTGATTTTTTTTCAGCGGGCGAGGATCTTTGTCACGGTGTTGCCGGCCTTGACGAGATATAGGCCGGCCGAGGGCAGTGTCAGCGATGCCCCTGCCTCGGCGTTGCCGACAGTAGCTATGCGGTTGCCTGTGATGTTGAAGATCTCGGCGCTTTCGACTCCGAAGACATAGAGTGTGCGACCGTCGACGCGGACGATTGCTGTTGATGCCGCGGCCTCGGCGATGCCGGCCGGGATGTCGGTTGACAGGTGCAGTTCGTCGGGCGTCCCTGCGGGCACAATAAGATAGGCCTTGTTGCGGGGCAGGTATTTCAGGTCGGCTGTGGTGAAACCGATCGATCCGTCTGACAGACGGCCGAGGACACGCATTGTCTTGTTATCGTATTCGATGAAGTTATAGTGTATCACATCGTCGTCGTTGCAGAAATACACGCCCTTGAGCACGTTGTCGGCCGGACGCTGCGCGCTTCCGCCGATATTTAGACGGTTGTCGGAGGCTGTCGCGCCCGATGCTTTGATGATGACGGGCGTGCCCTTGGCCACGGTGCCGTCGATCTCCTTGATGTAAGCCTTGCCGCTGCCGACGCCACACACATAGTATGCTTTCATGCCGGCGGAGTGGAAGGAGAAGGGGAAGTCGGCGTAAAGAGTGGAATAATAGTCACCGCCGTCTTCCAGCTCGGGGGCGATGCCGAAGTAGTTGGTCTCCGTGTCTATCGGAGTGAAGATCCAGCGGTAGTATTCGCCGTTTTCGAGCGATGTGACATAGCCTCGCTTGGCTGTAGAGCGTGTGCCGTCGCCGATGTAGCGGGTGAGCCCGCTGTTGCGGCCGAAGATGCTGTAATGGCCTTTGTTCTTGTCAGCGAGACGTATGCTGACTGGGTAGTCGATTATGGCGTTGACGCCGGTGCCCTGTGTCTGCAGGTCGTAGTCCTGTTTTTTGCCGTTTAGATCCATTACATAGATCACAGTCGCGGGGTCGGAGATCGTATTTTCGAGGCCTTTCCAGAGTTGGATGGCGCCGAGTTCGGCGGTGGTGGCCTGGAAATTCAGCTTGCCTTTGTCGTCGAGGACATATATGTAGCGTTCGGTCTTCGCATTGTGCACGCGGTAGTAGCCGTCGCCGTTGATCAGGGCTGAAGCCGATATTGCGATTGCGCAGGAGAGCAGTGTTGCAATTGATTTTTTCATATCTGATTTTGTGTATTTGGCTACAAAATTACGATAATTTATCTGAAAATTAAAGCGATTTTAGTTAAAAAACGGGACAGGCTTGTCTGGTCTGTCAAGGGTGCGGATCCAGACCTGTTTGACTTGTCTGTCAGGTCTGCGCCGTCAAATAATTCCCTCTGCTCAAAAAGCAGATCGGCGTGCCTCACATGAGGCACACCGATCCGGTAACAAAGTAAATTAATATAATAATTAATTATTCTACGATACAGATTGCGACGCGGTTCTGAGCCGGGGTCGAGTAGGGCTGGTCTTCGATCTCGCCCATGCTTTTGGCGATGATGCGGTCGGCTGCGATGCCATACTCTGATGTAAGAGCCTTGACAACAGCTTCAGAGCGCTGCTTTGAGAGACGGAGATTGATGTCCATGTTGCCTGTGCCCTTGTCGGCGTAGCCGGTCACGGTCACCTTGGTGTCGGGGTGCTGCTTCATGTAGCGGGCGACTTCGGCCACCTTGTACATCTCGTCCTTGGTGATCTTGCAGGTAGAGATCTTGAAGAATACGTCGCGCGACAGGGGTGCGGGCACTTCCTTGATAACGACTTTCTCTACGATCTTCTCTACGGGCACCTCTACGATGCGCTCGACAACGTTGGTCTCGTTGTTGTCAACTGCTGCGCGGGCTTTGCGTTTGTTCTTGGTGAAGGTTGTTCCGAAAGCGTATTTCACGCCAACGAGACCGTTGAAGTACCAGTCGGCGTTGCCGGCTTTCTTGGAGTTGTAACCGTCAGGGAGAACGTTAGCCTGAAGTTCGAGGCCGACTTTGAGGTTGCTTGTCACGTTGAAGTCAACGAAGGCGCCGAACTGGGTGACGAAGCGTGCCTTGGTGCCTGACCAGATGTTGCGGAGCACGTCGGGGCGGGCGTTTGCCTCCTGGATGTCTGCGTAGAGATTGTTCTTGAGGATGGAGTTCACGTCGTTGGCTTCATTGTTGTGCCATGCGATGTTGGCGCCGATACCCGCAAAGAGGCCTGCGCTTACCAGACGCTCGGGGTTGTAGCCGCCGATGAGGTTGGTTAGGTCCATTGTTGCGTTGACGGTCGGAGCGATATAGTTCCATTTCCAGTCAGAGCGGTTGCCGTCGACGGTGATGGAGCCTTTCGAGTTAAGGCCGTTGAGCACGAGGCGTGCGCCGAAAATCGGGTTGAAACGGTAGCCTGCGCCGATCTGGGCGTTGAACGATGTCAGGCGTCCGAAACTTGTTTCGCCCAAGGTCTCCTGCATGCCGACCTGACCCTGGATGTACCAGTGGGGCTGGAAGACATATTCGGTCTCCTCGGCTGCCGACTGTGCGTTAGCCATGAAGGCTGCGCAGAGGGCGAATGAGGCCGAAAATAATAACTTATTGATTTTCATGAGTTCTTAATTTCTAAAAGTTTTGAACCTTGACGATTGATTAACGTGCAATCATGATGTAGCACTTGACGGTCGAAGTGTGACCGGTGTAGTCGAGAGCCTGGTAGGCTACCTCGTAGCGGTCTCCGTCGGCAGCGCCTTTGACGTTGAGGGCTACGCGATACTGGCCGTTGTCGAGGATCTTGGCGAGGGTTGCGTTGGCTGTTTTGGCGAGTTCAGGTTTGGGATTGCCGTTCTTGTCTGTTACCTTGACAACGCCTACGATCTTCTTGAATGCGGGAGCGAGAGTCTCGAAGTTGTAGGTTGTAGCCCAGAGTGAGATAGCTTCGCCTGTACCCTTGAAGATGGTCGGAGCCGAGGGATCGGTGCTAAGGATGCCGAAGGGCAGTTCGACCTCAGGAGTAGTGCCGTTGAGGGCGAGCTTGCCGGCCTTGCGGTAGAGAAGCACTGACTGCAGGTAGTGGTTGGGATCGTCGAGGACTTTGTTTACGCGGTTAGCAATGGCGTTGTACTTGTCGATAAGAGTGTTGACCTTGCCGAGGTAGTCCTTGTTGATCTGGTCTACGAGGTTGTCGAGCTTGTCCTGGATGCCGCCCATCATGTCGTTGACCTGTTTTACGAGGTCAGCTACGACGCCGATCGGTTTCTTGGGATCATAAGGATATTTAGGATCAACTGCTTCGGGATCGTTTTCATCCTTGGGTGCGTTGAAGAGGGCATACCAGATTGCTTCCTGCACGCGGTCGTCGAGGCTGGGTTCTCCGGGTTTGCCTTCGAGCCATTCGTCGATAGCTGCAATGAGGTTGTCCTGAATTTCCTGGGCCTGGTCTGTGATGTCAATCTCGTCTTCGATCGTAACCGTTTCATTGCCATCACTACCTTCAACAGTTCCGGTAAGTTTTACGGGAACTTTGATTTCGCTGAGGTCTTTGAATTCGGGTTTGCCGAAGTTGAGCTTGAGGCTGAAGTTGTTGCCGTCAACAGTGAACTTGCCGAGGTCGAGGTCGACCATGTCCTTGTTGATTTCGATTGAGCCGAAGGTCGGGATGTGGCGGATAGAGGTGCCTTTGAGGGTAGCGAACGAAAGCGGTTTGTAAGCTGTGGCAGCCATGCCGTAGTTCGAGTAGACCTTCTGGTCTTCTTTGATCCAGTTGCCCTGTGTGTCTTTGCCTGTGGCTGCTTCGTAGGTGTAGCGGAGTGCGTTTGCGTCGCAGATGTTCTGGAGCTGCTGGTAGACTTTCTTGAGCAGAGTTGCGGCGTCAGAAGCGGTGCGGTTCTGGACGGCGTCTTTGAGAGCCTGAACGAGGCCGGGCTCGATGTTGACTTTGATGTCGGCGAGTTTTTCTACAGGCACGACAGCCTCAGCCTGATAGAGGCCGTTGCCGTTGTTTTCTGAGCGGGCGCCGATGCCGAATTTGAGAACTGTCTCGTTGTCTTTTGCTACATTGATAACTTCGATTGCGGGATCATCATCGCGGCTGTTTACGAGAGCGAAGCCGTCGAGATCAACCTTTCTGACGGTGCCGGGGTTGACGGTGAACCAGAAGTTGCCGAGAGTAGCTTTGCCTTCGGCGTTAGTTGAAACGATAGTTCCGGGCACCGAGAATGTGTCTGATGTGATAGAGCTCCAGTCGATGTCGTCGTTGTCCTGGCTGTAGCATTCTGCGGCAACGCCTGATACGGGGAATGTGTTTGCGCTTGTGGCGCGTTCGCCGTAGCAAGTCATGAGCACCATAGAATTGATGCCGAACGGAGTGTTGAATCCACCGAAGATCGAGTTGTGGCTTGCCTGAAGGATGAGGCTTGTAACCATGTCGTTGAGACGATTGAACAGCATGTCGACGTCTTCCTGAAGTTTTTCGATAGCTGCGCTGTTGTCTTTAATCTTCTGCATCACTTCGCCGTAGTTCCACCATGCGGTTTCGCCTTCGGGAAGCTGAGCGTTTTGGTAGATGTTTTTGTACATCTCCTGGATGCCTGCGAGATCCGAGTAGACTTCGTTAAGAGCCTTGATGGCATCTTTGTTGAGTTTGTATTTGTCGTCTTTTGTGAACTCAAGAAGATATTCGAGAGCGAGCTTGTTGCTGATGATGAACTGACCCTGATTTACGAGATTCTGGAATTCAGCGCCATCTTTCCAGCCGCAGTCCTCGAACCATTTGCTGAGGTCGCCTACTTCTTTGATAAGACCTGACTGTCCGTCCTCGCCGTAAAGAACCTTATTGATAGCATCGATTTCAACTTGGACTTTGAGATTGCCGTCTGAGTCGAAAAGACCTTCGAGTTTAGGTTTCAGAGTGAGCAGTTCCTTGATGTCCTCTACGTCTGCTTCATCAAACGGACCTGTCTTTTCTTCAAGAGCTGTGACTCGGTCGATAAGGCCGGGTGTGTTGCCATTGCCGTTGAGTATCTCAAGGATGTTGTCGACGGTGTTCTTGTCGGCTTTTTTTGCGAGTAATTCTTTAACCCACTCAACGATACTGGTCTTGTCGGTGTCTTCGGGCAAGTTGCCGATCAGCGTTTCAAGTTCGCTGATTTTGGTCGCACAATTAGTCGAGCAGTTTTCACACTGTGTTTTGAGGGCCTCGAGGGCTGCTTTCAGAGAAACCTGCTGAGAGTTGAGCTCAGTGTAAAGATCTTCATCTGTGTCTTTACAGGAGGTAAACGTGCTGAACCCGCCGGCGGTGACAGCCAAGAGGAGCACACCTGTGATGAAATGTTTCTTCATTTTGCTTTGTTTGAAAGTTATATTATTAGATGATTAATGTGTTGACGTCTATAGGATACTTTCGGCGTTGTTTTTTCGTTGTATGTGTATATTTTTTAGAGTAGATAATTGTTGTTTTTTGTGTGAAATTACTTTATCAAGTGGCGAAGTTAAGCAAAATATTTCAAACCTGCCATGTTTTAACCAAAAAAATGTTTTCAGGATTAAAAATAGAGAAGATTAGAAGGCTCCGAAATGTCAGACTATTCAGACGGATCAGACAGCTCAGACGGCGCGGGCGACTTGTACAGTCCGGACAAGTCAGAGTCGTCAGACAAGTCCGAGAGATCTAAGCGATTAAAATAAATTTTTGTTTGCTCTTACTTTTTCGTAACTTCGCGCAAGATAAACCAATCACACAACACGATGTCTCATCTCCATCACATCTTTTCGCGCTCGCTGTCGGCTCTCATAGTGGCAGTGCAGGCGGCCACAATGACGGCACAGACGGCCGCGTCCGCGGGGCAGCCGCAAGTGATCAACGCCGACCGCAACATCTTCTCCCATCTCGAAGTCGGAGTGGGAGTCGGGACGACGGGCATAGGCATAGACCTGGCCACACATATTACAGATCACCTGCGCGTGAGGGCGGGTGTCGATTTCACTCCTCACATAAAGGTGCCGATGTCGTTCAGCCTTCAGAGCTACACTGACGAGGGCGGGGTCAACGCGGGCAATTTCGAGAAGATGCAAAGCTATATGAAAAAACTCACGGGCATCGATGTCGACGACCGTGTGGATCTCGACGGCGTGCCGACAATGACCAGCTTCAAGCTCCTGTTTGACGTTTATCCCTGGGTCGACAGGGGTTGGCGCTTCACAGCGGGTTTCTATGCCGGCGGCCGACGCGCGGCAAAGGCTCTAAACACCATGGGTGAGATGCCGTCGCTGCTCGCAGTCAATATCTACAATAATTTCTATGATTATATAATGAGTGACGATGCCATTGACAAGCCGATATTCGGCAACACCTACCTCGATCCGTTTATGGTCGACGAGATACGCGAGGATCTCGAGGGGCAGGGCTATATGGGCATCCATGTCGGCGACTACAAAGACGGCCGGCCCTACATGATGCAGCCTGACAAGGACGGAATGGTTAAGGTCAGCGCTTTTGTCAACCGTTTCAAGCCCTACGTAGGTCTCGGCTACACCGGCGATCTCGGCAAGACCAAGCGCTGGAAGCTTGACGTCGACTGCGGCATGATGATGTGGGGCGGCACGCCGTCGCTCATTGTCCACGATGGTGTCAATCTGAGCAAGGACATCGTCAACATCAAGGGTAAGCCGGGCGACTATGTCGACATGATGAAGGCATTCAAGGTCTATCCTGTTGTCAGCGTGTCGGTAAGTTATCGAATATTCTGATCCGCCTCCGGTTCTCTGATGGACGCAAAGGAGTTTGCCGCCAATGTGCTGCTCGCGCTGCCTTATGAGGCCAATGACCAGCAGGTGGCGGTGATCGCCGCGCTGTCGCGCTTCTGCGCGCCCGCGCCGACGGTCAGCGACCGGGTGTTTGTGCTGAACGGGTATGCCGGTACGGGCAAGACCTCGCTCACGGGCGCGTTGGTGAGGACGCTCGCGTCGGTCGGGATCGCGACCGTGCTGCTCGCTCCGACGGGCAGGGCGGCCAAGGTGTTCAGCGCCAATTCGGGCCATTCGGCCTATACGATCCATCGTAAGATCTACCGCCATCAGTTCGGGAGCGACTTCGGCGCGGGACGTTCGGCCGTGCAGCAGAACAACGGTCGCGACATAGTCTTTATTGTCGACGAGGCCTCGATGATCGGGGCTGCCGACGAGCGGGGCAACAATCTGCTCGAAGATCTGATCCATTATGTTTACGCGGGCGAGAACTGCCGCCTGATACTGTTGGGCGACACTGCCCAGTTGCCGCCAGTCGGCTCTGCGGAATCGCCGGCGATGAGCGCCGAGGTGCTCAGGGGTTACGGTCTGAAAGTGACCAAGGCCACGCTGACGGCGACCGCGCGCCATAAGGGCGGTTCGGGCATACTTTATAACGCTACGTGGCTGCGGCGCGCCATGCAGGCCTCGGAGTTGCCGCAGCCGAGGCTGTTTACGGACGGTTTTGACGATGTGGCGTTGGTCAAGGGCGAGGATCTGCCCGAAATGCTCGATCAGGCTTATTCGCGCGACGGCATCGAGGAAACACTTCTGATCACCCGCAGCAACCGCATGGCCACAGACTATAACCGCGCCATCCGCGCCAATGTGCTCTATATCGAAGAGCAGCTGCAGCGCGGCGAACTGCTTATCGTCGCTAAGAACAATTACTACTGGACCCGTAAGCTCAAGGATGTTGATTTCATAGCCAACGGCGACGTGGTGACGGTCGACCGTGTCGTCGGCACAGAGATGCGCTACGGCCTGCGCTTCGCCGACGTCGAGCTGTCGATGCCCGACCGTGGGAGCGCTGCGTTCCCGGCCAAAATAATGCTTGAGACCCTCACGGCCGAAACGGCCGGAATGTCGCAGGACGATTATAACAGGTTATATTACGGGCTGATCGACGACGGGGAAATGTTTCCGGCCGATATGCCATACGAGCGGCGTGTCGCCAGGCTGCGTGACAATCCCTACTGGAACGCCCTGCAGGTCAAATATGCCTATGCAGCGACCTGCCACAAGGCTCAGGGCGGCCAGTGGAGCAATGTGTTTGTCGACCTGAGTTACATACCGCCCGAGGCGATGGGCATCGAATTCTATCGCTGGCTCTACACGGCGGTCTCACGCGCCCGTAGCCGGCTCTATCTTATCAACCCGCCGGTCGGCCCGGATCAGTGACAGCAACCGTCGCCGCAGCTGTCGCCGCATGAGCCGCCCCCGCAGTCGCCGCAGCCTCCGCCGTGGCAACCGCATCCGCCCGCGGGGCGAAGGTCGTCCTCGGTGACATCGCGCACAGTCTTGACCGAACCTTTGATGCGCACCTTGCTGTCGACAAGCTGATGGTTGAAGTCCATTTTTACGTGAGTCGGCGTGACATCGACGACGAGACCTTCGATGCGGAAGCCGTCGGCTGTCATCATCGGAAGGCGGACGCCTTTGTGGATGTTTTCCTCGTCAAACTTACCGTCAATCTCAAAAATCTCGCGGTCGAGCTCTACCACTTCCTCGGGGTTGTGGCGGCCGAACGCCTCGTCGGGCATGGCCACGACATCGTATGCGTCGCCGGCGGCAAGCCCTTCGAGAGCGGCTTCGAGAGGCTTGATCATGCCTTCGGTCACGCCGAACACGACGCACTCTGGAGCCTCGTCGGAGACTTCGTGGACCAGTGATTCGCTGCCGTCATCGTTGATTTTGTACAGGTCGAACACGAGTTCGACAAACTTACCGGGTTTTATTGTTTCCTTTTCCATAATTGATATAGTTGTCATAATATGTAGTCAGATATAACAAAAATCGTGCCATATATTTCCGGATTAATCGTAACTTTACGGCAAATAATCTATTGAACGATATGGCACAGCAGGAAAAGGAATTTACAGTGGCCGTATATTGTAGCGCGTCCGAGGGTCTGCCGGAGCAATGGATGGCCGCCGCCCGCGAGATCGGACTTTGGATCGGCCGGTCGGGATCGACCCTCGTCTACGGCGGAGTGGACGCGGGTCTGATGCGCGTCGTGGCCGAGGCGGTAAAGTCATGCGGAGCGGGTCGGATAACGGGTGTTGTGCCTGAGTTGCGCAGCAACATGGCTTCGCCGCTCAACGACGTGAGCATCGCCGTGAGCGGACTGTCTGAGCGCAAGTCCGCGATGTGCGGGATGTCGGATGTGTTTGTCGTGCTGCCCGGGGGCTATGGTACGCTTGACGAGTTTTTTACAACTCTTGCCTGCCTGCGCTTCAACGGCGTAGACTCAAAGACTATAGTTTTGTATAATCCAGACGGACTGTACGACAGTCTGTTGAACCAGTTCGACACACTTATGCGCTCCGGACTGATGAACAGTCACAGCCTTGATTATGTTAAGGTGGTGAATGACACCCACGGTCTGATCGGCTGTCTTGATAATCTGAAAACTAACCGACATGACAAAAAGTAAAGTTTATACACGCACGGGCGACCGCGGAACGACATCGCTCGTAGGAGGAGCGCGGGTCGGCAAGGACTCCCCGAGGCTCGAAGCCTATGGGACTGTCGACGAACTCAACTCATGGCTGGGACTTGTGGCCGAGAGCAGGTATATCAGCGCCGACGATCGGTCGCTGCTGAGAGTGATACAGAACCGGCTGTTTGACCTGGGGGCCATGCTTGCCACCGAGCCTGAAAGCAGCTGGCAGCCTGAGCCGCTCGGCAGCGAGGCCGTGAAGCTTATCGAGCAGGCCATCGATCGTCTCGACTGCTCGCTACCCGCCCACAACCGCTTCATACTGCCCGGTGGATGCGAGGACTCGGCGCGAACCCACATAGCGCGATGTGTCGCCCGGCGGGCGGAGCGACGCATAATCAGCCTCTCTGCGACGGTTGAAATCGACAGAGACATAATTACTTATGTCAACCGTCTGAGCGACTACCTGTTTGTGCTTGCAAGAGCCATCAATCATAAATGCGGATCCGACGAAATATTTTGGGAGAAAAATTGTTAAGGTATCGAGAAATTTACTACATTTGCGCACTTTATAGGGGGCTGATACGTTTTGCCCTCACTGATAATCCTGATAATTAACTAAACAATACTACACTATGTACTGGACTCTCGAACTTGCATCAAAACTCGAAGACGCACCCTGGCCTGCAACCAAAGACGAACTTATTGATTATGCGATGCGCAGCGGCGCTCCTCTCGAAGTCATCGAAAACCTTCAGGAGATCGAAGACGAAGGCGATACCTACGAAAGCATCGAAGATATCTGGCCCGACTACCCCTCCAAAGAAGACTTCCTTTTCAACGAGGACGAATACTGAGCAATAAAATCCGCATAAACAACTTATAGTCAATGGCTAAGAAGATGGGTAATTTTCTTGGCCATTGCTTTTTACCGCCTCAGATAGCCCGGTTTTCTTGGCCTATTTTTGCATTATTCTTGGCTAAAACAAGGCGCTCCTCGGAGGGTTATGAATTTCAGTAATTCATTTAAATGATTGCAAGTTAAAACAAGATAAGACAGTTTCTTAGGGTCATCTTTACCACAGTGTCTATGGAACATAACCCAAAAGACTTAATATAACCGGTGACAAAAGGGCCGTAAGAAGCCCGTTCAGCGTCAGTCCCAGCGACGAGAACGCCCCGTAGCGGTCACCGCGCTCCATGGCGGCCGACGTGCCTATGGCATGTGCGGCCGTCCCCATGGACAGCCCACCCGCTATAGGGCTCTTGACGTGACCCATCTTTATGATGCGGAATCCGGCCATGCCGCCGAAAATGCCCGTGCAGACAACCACCGCGGCCGTGAGTGCCGGAATACCGCCTATTGACTCCGAAACCTCCATGGCTATAGGCGTGGTGACTGCCTTCGGGGCAAGCGACATGATGACCTCCTGCGACGCGCCAAGGAACTTGGCCACGACAACAACCGAAATAATACCCGCCACGCATCCTGCCATCTCGGCGAAGAGCAGAGGCAACATCTGCTTGCGGATGGTTTCAAGCTGCTTGTAAAGAGAGACGCCCAGCGCCACCACCGCAGGCTTCAGCCAGAAATCAATGTAATCACCGCCTTCCTTGTAATCGGAATAGTCAATGCCCGTCGCAAGAAGGAAACATATCAGCGCGGTTATAGAAACCAATATTGGGTTCATGAGTTTCAACCCTGTACGGCGCTGAATATATTGTGACATCACAAAGACCGCGAATGTCAGAGCTATCAGAAAAACTTTGTTCGTAAGAAATTCCATGTTTAAGCAAAAAAATGAAGTTATTTTGATGTCGCGCTACCATGTTTATGGCCATTGAAATGCCTGAAACGCATACGGCGCCTTACCTGCTGGTGGACATGGCCTGTAACCACCAATATCACAGCCGTGCTCACAACCATAGCGCCGACTATAGGCACCCACTCTGAAGCGATAAGCCCCAGACAGCTTATTAGCCCTACGCCGGCCGGAACAAAAAAGAACCCCAGATTATGCACAAGGAAATTTGCCATCTTCTCAACCTGGCATAATTTGACAACACCGATCTTAAGTGCCACCGTAAGCGAGAGCATCCCAATGATACTTGATGGAATGGTCACCCCTGTAAGCCAGACAACAAACTCGCCGAACGCTAAAAACACAAAAAGCACTCCGCACTGCAAAATCATATTCATAACAAATACATATTAAGCTGATTTAACAATCATACTCTTATCAAGGCGCAAATTTAGCTAAACTTTCCCTTTCGCCAATAACCGCACGATTATTTTGATGCAACCTGGACATGAACGCCCCAAGAGTGGTTGTTTAATAACAGCAGTTAAAAACTGAGCCCGAAATTTTGAGGTGGATTTGGCGCTTAACCTAAGGAGTATAGCGGGCTATGTGACTGAAAGGAAGGGTCGAAGGCGCTCAAAAGTTCCGGTGGAAAAGCTCCTTTCATGTTGTTTATCGTTGGTTTCAGTTTAATCGTTATTTCATCTTGTTGCCACCATGGTATCTCTTTTGTTAAATTCCGGTTTCTTATTATTCTCATGACGGTCTTTTCTATGAAGTGTTCTATGCGTCCGTCCTCCCACCATTTACGGAAGTATTTATAGACCAACTGCCACTTTGGAAAGTCTTTGGGGGGCATACGCCACTGGCATCCGCTGACTGGCAGATAGCGAATTGCCTCAAAAACGGAGCCCAAAGAATATTTTCGGTGCCTGCAATCATTTTCAAAGAACACTTAGTCTATATAAGACCATTGACCTTCGGTCAAAAGTGTCTGATAGAGATTTATTCTATGCATATGAACACTGTTTTTTTCTCCTTCAACACTTTGGCCGAGGGTTTGTTATGCCTTATGATATTTTTTCAATTCTAAATTTAAACAGTTTCTAAGTTTGTGTAAAAATAAAACGATTATCATCAGAAAATTGCGTTGGATTATATGCCGAATGTTGATATCTATTCGTTAAGGAATGATAGTGGGGAGTGGGTGGCTTTCATTGGATTGAGCCAGAACTATATTGAAATGCTCTTTGTACGTCCCGATGAAATGGGTAAGGGACTTGGCTCACTGATGGTGGAATTTGCCGTAAAGGAAAGAAGAATAAGAAAAGTGGATGTCAATGAGCAGAACCATAGGGCTTTGGGGTTTTATCGCAAGCATGGGTTCTCGATCGTCGGTCGAGACGGATCTGACGCTTATGGCAAGCCGTATCCCCATATTACATCTTGAACTGACCGATTAATGAAAAAAGCGCACAAGTGCGCTTTCAATATGATTTAGTCGATGATGTTCGGCGGCGATCAGTCGTCGTAATGTCGGAAATTGCCTTTTTTGTCAAATTTCATTTCGATGCCGTTGGCGAGTTCGATGTCATATCCGCCGTGCTCCTTCTTGAGGCCTACGATATTCTCTCCGGGCTGACTTTTGGCCACGTGGTCGGCGATTGCCTTGGGTATCATAACTGCAGGAACGCTGTTGTTGGCGGCGGTCTCGACATTTTCCCATTCTCCGCTGCGGTCAAACGAAATTTCCGTCCCGTCGACAAGAATGACTTCATATTCGCTGATGCGACCGAGATTTTTGTCGATCTTGATCACGCTGATGCCGGCCTTGAAGTTGTTGGCGAGAGTTGTGCGTGCGGCCTGTGGCAGGACTGACGCGTCGTGGGTATATGTGTCTTTGGCTGATGCTGCGGCTGATAATCCGATTATCAGGCCGAGCAATAATAAGATCTTTCTCATGAGCTTGTTGTCATATAATTAATGTTTAATTATATAACATCTGCAGCGATGATAATGTTTTTGTTATTCGGGGATCAGAAATATGGAGAAGTTGACTGATCCGTAGGCACGGTGTTCCTTAAAGTGGGGCAGTGTGCTGAAATCATGATGCTTGTTGTGCTCTATCACGAAGACAGTGCCTGGCTTGAGCATCTGTGAAGCGAGCACTTTTTCAGGTATAGACGCGAAATCCGGCATGTCGTATGGAGGGTCGGCAAAGATGACATCGAATTTTTTTATGCACGTTTCGATGAATTTAAGAGCGTCGCCTTTGATAAGCGTCAGATTCTGCACATTAAGCTGCTGTGCGACCTTGCGGATGAAGTTGTATTGTGTCGCCGATTTTTCTACAGATGTGACATCAGCACACTCCCGTGACAGAAATTCAAAGGTGATGGCTCCTGTCCCGGCAAATAAGTCGAGCGCCGAGAGACCTTCGAAATCCACATAGTTCTCAAGAACGTTGAAGATGTTTTCGCGGGCGAAGTCGGTTGTCGGTCGCGCTGTGATATTTGTCGGCACGTCGAAACGCCGACGTCCGTATTTACCTCGGATTATTCTCATTTTGTAAAATATAATAGTTCGATAGGAATTCCGCTGTCAGACACGGGCAGCAGTAATGGCATCACGGAGTTGAGGTAGAGTCTCAGTTTTTCGGTGGCGGCTGTGGCTCGTTCAGTATTGCCGCACACTATGACTTCGTCGTCGAGCGCGTCAAGGCCGCAGTCTTTGACGGCTGCCATTATAAAATAGACGGCGTCTGCGGTGTCACGGCATTCGAATGTGTTTGCCATGAGTGGGCCGTCGGCATTCAGAGCCACTACATCGAGATCATTGTCTCCCGAAAAGTGGGCGTAGAGCTTGACACGGTTGACAGGCCTGCTTAGCGAGGTAAAGAAGTTTACAAGCGGCGAAAGGCGGTGATGAAGCGTGGCTCTTGTGAAAGTCCTGCCGACAAAGCCGCTGAGCCGTCGGTCGAAAACCGATATCAGCCCTACAGCACATCCGCAGATATCGGTCTCCAATGTATCGTCTCCGCGGTCGGGCCACAGCCTGTCGGCAATTGCGGCTACCGTTGTCGCGTCGTCGGCGAGCTGCTCCGGAACGAGTGTGAAGCGAGGCGACGATGCTATAATATCGATACGTGAGAAATCTCCCAATAGCCACGGAGTCATATAGACGGCCTCTTCGAGCGCCTTGTCGGGCGATATGAGTGCCTGATCGACTTCGATAGACGAATGCCTATAGCCATCATCGTCGATGACCAATGTGTCCACACCGCCCGCCTTGACATAGACGGCCAGGTGGCCGGATCGATTGCTGCTGTCCCGATTGTTGTTCATTTTGCAAAAGTAGTGATTTTCATGATACGAAACAGCGCCCATTGACGAATAATTAATCGAGTAGGTCTGGAAACGAAAGTTTTCTGACCTACTCGATTAGATTTTTTGCCGGATTACAGTCAGTCGGTCCAGGTCAGATTCCAGATTGATACACGGTCTTTGTTTTTGTCGGACGCCGACAGACAGTTGTTGACGATCTCGATAGAGAAATCGCCTTTTACATTGACGTCGAGAGAATATGAATATGCTTGCAGTTTGGTGACTGAATCAAGCGTTACGGTATCCTCTTTGACGACACTGCCGCCCTGAAGGATCTTGACGGTGAACGAGCACTTGGATTCATTGAATGCGAAACCGTAGTTGAATGTCAAGGTGCCGCAGCCACCTTTCAAGGTCGGAGAGGTGAGTTTGCCGACTTTGGTGGTGTTGCCGTTGAGTGTCGGGGCGAGAGTGCCTTTATTGCCGATGAAAGAGAACAGCGGGCTTGCGTCGGTGCCGTCAGTGCCGCCGAGGATAACGCTCCATTCGGCGGTCCAGCCGGTGGCATTGGTGTAGGTTCCATAGGGACTTGCGGTCGCTTTAGAATTGTTGAATGTGTCGAAGTCGCCCTTGTAGTCGCCCGACGGGGTCGGGGGTGTCGGCGGATTCGGATCGTCTCCACCGCCGGGTATGATCGATCCTGCATCGGCGATGACCGAGAAATTCTTGATTTCCCAAGCGATGCTCTGTTTGCCGTCGTTGACATACTTGAAGCCGATCTCTACGGTCTTGCCTGCATAAGCTGAGATGTCGATCGTGTTTTCGGCAAACGGAGTCCAGTTGCCGGTGCCTTTAGCCGGGAATTCGGTAAGAGTGAGTTGCTGCCACTGACCATCTTTTTCGCGGATGTTCAAAGTGCAGAAACTTTCCTGTTTGGTCGGAAAGTAGAAGCCGAAGGCCTGTTCGACTTTTACCGAGGCGTATGTCGCTTTCGACAGATCAATAGCCGGAGATATCATCCATGCGGTTGCCGCTTCGTTGTTCCCACCCGCGAATGAATTGGCTATAGCGCAGGCCGGAGTGTTGGTGTTGGCGCGCCAGCCGGTCCAGGATCCTGAAGTCTGGACAGTCGTTTTGAACTGACCGAGTGTGCCGCCTTCAAACGACTCGCTGAAGATGGCGTTGTCCGAAGGACCGGGCGATGGAGTGTCACCGCCCCCGGCGTTGATCGACACAAGGTGGCCCTTGCTCATCTCGGGAGTCTTGCCGTTGTAATTGTAGATCGGGCCTACCGCGACGACGAGGTCGCCGGTCTTGACGGCATTTTCGTTGGTGAACTTGCTGTTGTCGGTGTTATATGTGCCGAAGAGTTCGAATGTCTCGCCCGTGCCTTTAGGATTGCCGGCTATCGTCCATGTGCCGGTACCATAGGTCATGTTGATCGAACCACTGACGATATAGCCTTTCACATAGACATTTTCGGTGCTGCTCGTGCCGTTGGCGATTGCTTTGGCTTTGGCTTGCGAGGGGTTGTAGGGACGATCGGCTGTGCCGTCGCCTTCGGGGATGTTCTCGCTGTCGCCGGTCTCTACGCCTTCGATCTTGAACTGTGAGGCCGCACCGCTGTTATTGGCAACGCCGAACGTGCCCATCACTTTGTCGAAGTCGCCGCGCACGCTGATGGCCTTGCCGTAGTTGCCGGGATTGTCACGCAGGTTGCCCAACTGGCGTAGCGGAGTGTTGGCGGGGAGTTCGATGACAAGGGCGTTGCTGATGTCCTTGGTTTCCTTATCGGCGCCTATGACGAGAGTATAAGGCATCATTGTCTCGGCGCTCCACTCTATGTCTTCATTGGTTTTGACCTCTGTTACGCCCGGAGCCACTGTGCCGACGATGTATCCGCTCACCCATCCGTCGGCGACTGTGCCGTCGGTTTCGAACCTGACGACATCGGCAACTTCATAGGGATTTGTCTCCGTGCCGGGAGCCACTGTCGGATTGCCGAAGTTCATGCAGCCCTCGTAGTCGTTGAGAATAAGCTGCCACATCGACGATCCGCTCAGGCTCTGATAGAAACTGAGTATGCCGACGATATCGCCGTTGCCTTCGGGAAGTTTCTTATTCCAGAAAGTCGCATAACCGCTTGTGCGGACGACGACGTTGCTGTTGCCCTCGGAGTCGATGAGGGTCTTGTTGACATCGTCGTTGCTGCTGCTGTGATACTCCGAGAATGTCTTTATGCCACCGTCCTGAAAGTGTACATTGTTGATGCGCACCAGTTGGCTCTGCCACTTGCGCAGTCCTTCGGCCGACGTGTCAAACTCGCTGAACGAGTTCACCGTTATCGTGTCGAGTTTCTCAACATCGGGCACTCCGTTGAGTTCGAGATGACGCCGGAAGAACTGGGGAGACATGAAGCCGACCTGCCAGGTCGAGCCGTTTTCATAGTATGACGGAGTGCCGAACTGCTGCAGTCCGGCATATTTGCCGATATACATGCCTGTGGCGTCGATCACGATCTCCTGGCCGCGGCGGTAGTTCAGGTAAAGATTGTAGGAGTTGACCGAAAATGTGATCGCTCCGGTCTCGTCCTGAATGGATATGTTCTTGAACACATTGCTTTGCTCGTCCGACGATATGACGCGACCTTTTATGATGTAATGCGATCCGTCGGGTTTGGTGCGTACGGAGTCAGCATAGTTTGATGCGTCCTGCCAGAAGGCCTCCTTGAGTTCGGCAATCGTGGTGTTGGCCTGATTGACAGCCGTCGGCACTTCGATTGCAGGAGTGTCGAAATCGTCCTGACAGGCGGCGAATACCGTCGACATCGCTATCGCGGCAGTAAGGCCGAAAATATATGAT
This sequence comes from uncultured Muribaculaceae bacterium, assembly GCA_910587545.1. Classification (GTDB taxonomy): domain Bacteria; phylum Bacteroidota; class Bacteroidia; order Bacteroidales; family Muribaculaceae; genus CAG-873. Next base: position 17,467 of record CAJUMI010000010.1, read on the forward strand.
TTAACAGTTTTCATTGTAATGGCTTTTCTTATAGTTATTTGACTGTCAGATTACGGATTTCCCAGGCCACGCTCTGCTTGCCGTCGTTGTAGTATTTGAATCCGATCTCGATGGTCTTGCCTGCAAACTCGGAGATGACGAGAGTGTTGGATACCCATTCGGTCCAGTTCTTCTCCGGTTTCGGAGGAAAAACGGTTAGAGTCAGTGCTTTCCATTCGCCGCCTTTTTCGCGTACGTTGACGGTGCAGAATTCGCCCTGCTCTGTCGGGAAATAGAAACCGTAGGCTTGCTCGAAGGTTATGCTTGCCTTTGAAATGTCCTTGAGGCTGATCTCAGGCGATACAAGCCATGCGGTGGCCGCCTCGTTGGCTCCGCTGACGTAAGAGTTGGCAAGAGCGCAGAGCGGATTTGAGGTGTTCGAACGCCAGCCGGTCCATGATCCTGAAGTCTCGACTGTGGCAGAGAACTGTCCGAGGTTGCCGTTGAGGAAGGTTTCGGAGAAGATGGCGTCGCCGGCGGGTGGGGTGGGTGTATCGCCGCTACCTTCGCCATCAAGTTTATATGCGCTGCCGTTCTTGATGCCGGCTGCGCCGCAGTATTTCATCACGTCACCTTTGACCGACAGCAGTTTGCCGAGGTTCTCGGGATGATCCTTGAGATTGACGGCCGAGCGGAGATCAGAACCGCTCGGCAGCTGGATAGCTATGCAGTTGTTATAGTCGGTCTCGTCTTTAGTGGGCGCGATTACAAGATTGGACGCCGCCACGTCAGCACCGCTGTTGCCGAATACAGTGCCGGCGATGACAGTCGATGATCCGCCGGTGGGGATGTAGCCCACTATGTAACCTTGAGCCCATACACCGCTTGCCACTGCATCCTGGGTCGAAGTCGGATTAAGGGCGATGACCTGAGCGACAGTGTAAGGTTTGGTTTCTGTGCCGTCGCCTTCAACCGGAGCGTCGTCTGATACGACAAACCGGGCCGATACGACAGGACTGGCGTCATGGCCTGTTTTTGTAGCGATGGCCTTGATCGTGACAGTCTCGTTGATGACGATGGGCTCGGTGTAGAGAGCTGACGATGCGGTAGGATCAGATCCGTCGAGTGTATAGTGGATTTCAGCTCCTTCGGTCAGAGAGCTCAGCGCCACTTCTGTCCCGGGTTTGACTGTCCCGGCGGCCGGTGAGAACACGGGAGCCGACACTCCGTTGAAATCCATACATCCTGCAGCGTCGATAAGCAGAACCTGCCAGTTGGTGCCGAAATAGCTGAGAATTCCGACCACAGACCCGTAGCCAGAGGGCAGGAGCTCGTCCTTGAAGTCGGCATAAGTGCTGTTATATACGTTCATACGGTTGCCGGCAGCGTCGACGATATATCGGTTGTTTGACGAAGTGCCGACAGCAAACGGTTCGCCGGCGTTTTCGAAGCGGACATTATCGAAGCGGACCAGACGGCTCTGCCACAGTTGCAGACCCTCTGCGCTCGCCTTGGCCTGCTCTACCTCGCTTATGGTTACCGTGGCCGTATCGACCGAGGATGCAGACGGCAGACCACTGACCTCGGCGTGGGGTTTGAATATAGTCTCAGCCGCGCGGGCAACGCGACCGCGGTCGTCGACTCCGTTGCCGAGGCACATCAGGCCGCTGTAGCCGCCGATTGTGAGGCCGGTAGCATTGACATATACTTCCTGACCGAACTTATAGCTCTTATAGATGTCATAAAAGTCGAGTGAGATGGCAAGAGCTTCGGTCTCGCCTTGAATCATGAGATACTTGAATATATTGCCGCTCTGATCGGAAGAACATACTCGGCCTTTCAGTATGATAGAGTCGCCGTCGGCGTTTAGTCCGACAACCTGAGGTGTTGCCTCGACTGTCGACCAATAGGCCGATTTGAAATCCTCGATCGTGGTGTTCGCTTCCCATGAAGATACGGGAACAACCATAGGCGGGCGCTCGAAGTCATTGTCGCAGGCCGCGAAAGCGGCTGCGAGCCCGAGAGATGCTGTATATAATAATGATATCTTTTTCATTGAAATTTTCATTTTATGGAAACATTATCAGAACCTTACACCGATATTGACAAAGGCGCGCACGCCCTGTGCGTAGCTGAGACGGTTGGGATAAGCGCTACGGTCAAAGTTCTTGGTGCTTAGACGGCCTTGCTGGTAAGCGTAGGTGACCACGTCGCGGTTGTTGAGGATATTGTTGATGTTGACGTTGATGTTGAGCGAGACCTTGCGGTTGATATAGATCAGTTTGCCGATGGAGAGGTTGAGTGTAAAGGCGTTTTTGATCTTGTCCTGAGCCGACAGTTCTTCGATCTTGGCTTTCAGTTCTTCTTCGCTGTTGCCGAACTCCTCCCACAAAGTGGGGAGCGCTTCATGATAGGCCGGAGCGAGATTTACGTAAGCGTCGCCCTGGAATGTGCCGTTGACATTGAAGAACCAGTTGCCCGGAGCGGCCCAGTCGAGCCCGAGGTTGGCCTGGGTCTGAGGCACAGAACCGAGGTAATAGTTCTTGAGATAGACTGTCTGGGTGGTATCGGGGTGCATGCCGTTTTCGAATGAGCGTGTTCCCAGAGGATTGTTTTTATACTGGAAGCGTGATACCGTCCCTGCGAACGTCGCGGTCAGCGACGGTGTGATCTTGTAGGCCATGCCGAGCTCGATGCCCTTATATACACGCTTGACGTCGGTAAGCACATAGTTGGCGTATGTCTGGTAGCTCTCGTCATAGAAGCCGTTGCGCTCTATGGCGTTGTCCATCTCGGTATAGTAGCCTGTGATCGATCCGCGGAAACGGCGATAGTTCCATGTGTAGCTCAGGTCTGCCGAAAAATCGCGTTCATTGGCCGGATTGACAACGGTTGTATTCTTGACGCGGGGAGCGATATACACATTGTCGAAAAGCGGAGCGCGGGTTCCGTAGTCGAGATGGGCTGTGAAGTAGTTGCGGCCGTCGAGCTTGTAGGTGGCACCGACTTTGACGCCTGCATTGTCGAAGCGCTGCATGGCGCTCTTGCCGAGCGAGTTGCCGGGCGCGCGTCCGTTGCGCATGTGGCCGTCGCGCTGATACTGGGTGTAGCTCATCTTGAGGCCGTAGTTGATGTCCCAGTGGGGCAGGTTGATCACATTCTGGATCCAAGCCTCGGCCTGAAGGGCATATATGTCATAATTATAACCGAATTTGTCGCCCTTCCCTACGCGGCGGTTGGGATTGTCGAGGTCGTTCTGGAGCTGTTCGGGAGCGATCGAGATGTTGCGGTCGCTGAAGGGGTCGACGTCGAGCCAGAACTCGCCGCCCATAAGGTCACGGATCGTCTTGTAGTTGCTGCCCTTGGTGTAATTGAACGACACTCCGGCCTGAAGCGTCAGAGCATCTGTCAGACGTGTGTTGACATACGAGCTGAAAAGAGCGTTGAACTGGTTGCTCACGCGGTTTTCCATAATGTAGCTCGATCCTTTCTTGTCGGCATCTGGCAGGTTCTCGTTCTGGATATTGTTGAGATAGTTGACCTGATAGAGATCGTCCCAGCGGATCTGGCGCAGAGAGCCGTCGAGCCAGCCTTTTGTATAGAGTTCGAACTGCTCCGGATCATTTTCGTAGTAAGACGGCAGATAGCGGTAATAGGTCGGATTGGGGTCGTTGGCCTTGTAATACTGGAGCGCCGTGCGGTTGTAGTTGACCCAGCGGGCGGCCGCAGCCGTATTTACTGTAGTATTGCCTTTCTTATACAACCAGTTGAGCATCATGGTCGGGTCGAAAGTCTCGGTGATTCGCGACGAGCGTTTTTTGCCGTCCTGCCAGCCCCATGTCGGGTTATATAGATTTGAACCTGCAAGGTCGTAGGCTTCCTGATAGGTCGCAAGTCCTGTCGCGCGCTGAGTCGGACCGCCGAATGCGGTGAACGTCAGCGAGTGGTTGGGGTTCAGCATTTTTTCAAGCGACAGGAAGAGACCGCCTGAGTTGTAGAATGTTCCTTCCATTACTCCTTCGTCGGCATAACGGCCTATGGCGCTAACCGTAAACGCCCAGCCTTTGCTGCTGACTCCGGTCGAGTAGGTGGCCATTGCACGCAGCATATAGCTGGAGTTGGTATAGGCCAGCGAACCGTTGAATCCCGGAGAATAGAGGTCGGTCACAGTGTTGTAGTTGACCGATCCTCCGATCGAACCGAAACCGTAGTTCGAAGCGCCCATGCCGACTGTCGTGGTCTTGTTGCGGAAAGCCCGCGATGTCATACCCATAAGCGTGGAGAAATTGAAACGCCCACGGATCAGATCGTTGAATGCCATGCCGTTGATATATACAGTCTGATACTGGCTGTCATAACCGCGATAGCGGAAATACATCGGCGAGAAATTGTAGGATGCCGTGCTGTAGTAGATATCGTCGTTTGCTCCGTTGAGTGCGGCGACGCTCTGGCTGCTGCCTTCCTCGTCTTCAAATGTCGCATCGTCGATGATAAGATCGCTCGACTCTCCGAAGTAGTCGTCCTCGGCATTGACGGGTGTGATGCGCAGTTCGCCGAGGTCTGTTTTGCCTGAGCCGACGGTTATGTCGAGTCCGAGGCTTGTGAAACCGTCGTTGACTACGGTAATGAAATTATTACCCGCAGGAGCTTCAAGACGGAAATCGCCGTTGAAGTTGGTCTGTGAGGACAGTCCTTTGTCGCGCAGTGAAACTGTCGCGCCTGCCACCGGACTGCCGGAAGTCGAGTCGACGACCTTTCCGACTATGGCCGCTGTCTGTGCTGTCATCGGCAGCATTGCCGAGAGCAGCATGAATAGGAACAGTTTAAGTCTCATAAGAGGTTTTGGATATTGTTTATGATTATTTTGTTTTCTATGATATAGAGCTCATGCCGGAGAAGAGCCTCAGACTGTGGCTGCTTATGCTACAGTCGAGGTCAAGTCGAGAACAAGCTGTCAAAGATAATACATAATTATTAAAATAGGTCGATCTTAGCCGAAAAATCTCTCAAACTTTTTTATCAAGGGTATAGGAAATCAGAGATTACGGACGATCCACCAGACCAGAGTTACGGAAAGTATGGTGATAATCGCCGGTGGCCTGGTGAGCATACGGCGCAGCCTGCTGTCTCTGCCGGCAAATAACTCCACGATGAAATAAAGCAGACCGACAGGCAGGACGAAGAACAGGAAAGGGTTATAGCCCCATGCAGTAGCGAATTCACCATTTAACGCCGCATGAAGCGCTCGCTGAAAGCCACAGCCCGGGCAGTCGTGACCTGTGGCCAATTTGAACAGGCAACGAGGCATCAGCACAGACGATTCGGGGTCAGCCGAAGCATAAAATATGATGGCAGCTGCCAGTGCGGTTGACGCACCGATAGCTGCCACAAGATATTTTTTTTCGGCACGGTTCACACCGGTCAGAGCAGGAATGGAACCAATGGAGCCATGACAAGCCCCATCACGATTGACAGGATGATGGTCCATTCGGCATATTCCGACATGCGGACTGCCTTCTCATAGTTGCCCGAGTCATAGGCGTTGCCTGTCAACGATGAAAATATGAGTCCTAGCACACCACCGATCGGGAAACAGCAGATCAGCACAAATATAGACCATCCGACAAATGTCGGCGGACATGGCGGCACGTCGGTCGCCGATACGGTCTGCTGAAGGTGGAGCGTTTCAGCCGGTTTTGCACTATCATTTGATGCAGCGTCAGCTTGAGATCCGGCGGATTCGAAAAGCGCCGCGGTCTCAGGCGCTTCGCCGGCCGGAAGCCATTGGGGCAGGCCTTCATACCAAACCGGCGTCGAAGCTGTGACCGGCAGTTGCGAAAGTTCCTCAAGCGTATATGGTCCCTGTTGGATATCGTTGAGATAAACCCAGATTTTCATTTTTATCGGTTTGTAGTTGTTGCTCAGAAAAATTTGGTCTCCCGGCCGAGAATATCTGACAGGAGATTGTTGGCCAGACGGCTCGCCCCAAGGCGGAAATATTCGTTGGTGAGCCACTCTTCGCCGAGCACTTCCTTGACGATGGTATAGTATTTCACGGCGTCGGCTGTGGTCGACACCCCGCCGGCGGCCTTGAAGCCGACCATGCGGCCGGTGGCCTCGTGGTACTCCTTGATGGCCTGACACATGACGTAGGCGGCGTGGAGGCTCGCGCCTTCATATTCCTTGCCTGTCGAGGTTTTCAGGAAATCGGCACCCGAATAGAGCGACAGTACCGACGCGGCCTTGATGTTGGCGGCAGTCTTGAGGGCACCTGTCTCGAGTATGACTTTCAGGCGGGCATCGCGGCAGGCTTCCTTGAGTTCGGATATTTCGTCGCACACTTCCTCGTAGTCACCGTCGAGGAAGTTGCCGACATTGAGCACTATGTCGATTTCGTCAGCGCCGCCGTCGACGGCGAGTGCAGTCTCGGCGACCTTTACTTCAATAAATGTCTGAGACGAAGGAAAACCGCCGCTGACGCATGCCACTTCTACGTCGCTTACATCAAGAACCGTGCGCACGACCTGTGCGAAATTTGGGTAGACGCAGATTGCGGCAACGTTTTTCAGTTCGGGATACTCTTCGTCGAAAGCATTGACGCGCTCTGTGAACGCCGCTACTGACTGAGGCGAGTCTGTCGACTTGAGGGTGGTAAGGTCTATTGTGTTGAAAAGAAATTTATAGACATCCTGATTGTTGTTCTCGTCGAAATGCTCGTCGATGATTTTCTTTACGGCTTCGGCTACTTTGCTGTCGTCGGCTATGACTTTGCTGTCAGCGATGGCTTTTGAATACTTATCGTTCATGATGATCGTTGTATTGGGTTAATGAGAGTTGTTTAGACGGTATTTTAGAGGAGTTTGCTGTTCTCGCGGTGTCGTGAGGCGTCACGCTCCGTCTTTTTGCGGAGATTGGAGACAAACGCTTCGGTGAGGTCGATGTCACACTGGTTGGCGATGGCCATCGTGACCCATAGAAGATCTGCGAGCTCGTCGGCGAGATCATTCTTTTCTCCGGGCTTGAATGACTGGTCGCCGAACCGGCGGGCCATGATGCGGCCTACCTCGCCGGTCTCCTCGGCGAGTATCGCCATGTTGGTGAGCGGCGAGAAATACCTCACGCCGACAGTCTTGATCCATAGGTCTACTGCTGATTGTGCATCCGCGATGCTTACAGGCTGTATGTCATTCTTTAGATTCATATACCCGCAAAAGTACAAAAAAAAATTAAAACCTCCTTGTAAACATTTATTTGTCTTTAGAGCCTGTTGTTAAACATGCTCTTAGTTACGAACAAATTTTGATACAGTATCGTTGTAATAGGACATAGAAAAATCGTAATTTTTTACCCAATTTTATAATTCTCCTTATCATGGCAAATAAAACAAAAAGCATCAAGGGCACCAAGACTGAAAAATGTCTTGTCGAAGCCTATATGAGTGAGTCAGAGGCATACACACGCTATGTCTATTATGCAAAACAAGCTACAAAAGAAAACTATTTCGGTATCGCAGATGTCTTTCAGGAGACGGCCGACAATGAACTGCACCACGGTAAGATCTTCTTTAAATATCTTGAGGGCGGCGATGTTGATGTGGATATGAAAGTCTGTGCCGGAACCATCGGCGATACAGCCTCCAATCTAGCTCAGGCTGCACAGGGAGAGCGTACAGAAGGCGTTGAACAATATAAAAAATCAGCAGAGATCGCCGAGTCGGAAGGCTTCACCGAGATTGCCGAACATTTCCGTGCGATTGCCAAGGTTGAGCTTCGTCACGAACGTCGTTTTGCTCGCTATAAGAAACAGGTTGAGGAAGGCACGGTGTGGAAACGCGACAAACCTATCCGTTGGCTCTGTCTTGTCTGCGGCTATGTCTACGAGGGCACCGAACCGCCTGCCGAATGCCCGGGCTGCGACCATCCGCGCGAACATTACGTGCCTCTTGATTGATGCTTTTAAATAGCTGAAATATAATTTATTGTACATTCCCGCAGCCCGACGGGCGCTGTGGGAATGTCTCTTTTTTTGCGGGCTGTTCTTGTTAATTTTCATTTATGGAAACATAAATATTTGTAAATTCACGGCCGATTGATTAATTTTGCCGTAATGATATCAAGTCAAAGTGATGACTGACGCAATTATTTTAATGCTAATGCAGAGACAACAACCATCGACTGTTTCATGTCGCGCTGTCCCCGTTGAACTGGAAAAACACTGTCATCCACGGATAAGCACCTGCGAAGCGGAAAATAGTATCGAGTCTGAACTATTGGCCTTTATTATAAAAGAAACAGCATGACAGCAGAAGTTGAAGCGAAAAATTGGTTTGTGATGCGTGACCTTAAAAGGGCCAACGCAAAAACTCCTGCATATGTTGAGTTAAGCGAGGCCGGCTTTGAGATTTTTACGCCGATGCGTTGGGTCATTTCGGAAGTCAAGGGCCGGAGAGTGCGCCGGCAGATCCCTTTCATGCAGGATCTGTTGTTTGCCCATGCCCGTAAAAGCGAGTTGGATCCTATAGTCTCTCGCACTCCGACGCTCCAGTTCCGCTATGTCAAGGGTAAGGCATTCCGCGACCCGTTGACTGTCCCTGCCAACGATATGAACCGATTTATATATGCCGTAAAATCAACATCCAATCCCCAATATTATTCGCCTGACGAAATAACTGCCGGTATGATCGGGCGCAGAGTCCGTATAATCGGCGGTGCGCTTGACTCTTATGAAGGTTTTCTGTTGAAAGTGCGCGGCGCACGACGGAAAAGATTACTGATCGGACTGTCCTCCATCCTGACCATGACCGTAGAAGTCGAGTCTGAGTTCATCGAGTTCTTAAACTAACGGATTATAATCAATCAAATCACACTATAAAATAATGAAGTCGATTAAAGATATAGCCCAATGGTATTTTTCGCGCAGAGCTCTCCCTTACTGGAGCATCATGCTTATGGACTGCGCAATAGTGATCCTGTCCGGCATACTTGCATTTCTGATCCATCACGGGGCGGCCCAGACTACTAGGCTTATCATTCCGCTGCTTGCAACCCTGGCCGTCTATTCTCTGTTGTTCCTTGTGAGCTTCCGCATTTTCAGAACCTACTCGGGCATAGTTCGTTTTTCGTCTTTCATCGATCTGAGAAAAATAGGCATGGCTGTTGTCGGAGGCATGGTTCTGGTGCTTATTTTGCAGTCCGTTTTTGCTTTCGACCATTTCAAAGTGGGTCTTAAGGTCACTGATGTCCTCATGATGGGCTTTCTGGCCATCATACTGATGTGGTCGATCAGGATCTGGGTAAAGGCTCTGTATGACGGAACTATACGTGCCAACCGCAAGACTCAGGTTTTTATCTATGGTGTCCGTCAGGGCGGTGTGGCTCTCGCGAAGAGCATCAATTCGCGTATTGACTCGCCGTATCTGATATCCGGCTTTGTGACAGACTGTGACGATGTCGCCCACAAAGACCTTATGGGTGTCAAGATCTACAGCAATGATGTGAATCTGCCTGCTATAATGAAAGACCGAGGAGCCGACACACTGATCGTATCTCCGCTGAAAACAGAAAAATTCCGCCGTGACCAGGCGATGATAGACATCCTGATAGACAATAATATCAACATTCTTATGATCCCTGACTATCAGGAGTGGGACGGCAAGTCAGACCTTAACGTCAGCAAGCTAAAGCCTGTTAACGCCGAAGATCTGTTGCCTCGTGACAAAATCGAGATTGACATGCAGGCTGCGGCCGATCTGCTTAACGGCAAGCGTGTGATGATTACCGGAGCGGCCGGTAGTATAGGCTCAGAGATGGTACGCCAGATTGCGGCCTACAATCCTGCCGAGCTGATACTCGTCGACCAGGCAGAGACACCTATGCACGACATCAAGTTGATGATGCACAAGAACTGGCCCGGCATCAAGGCTCATTCGATTGTCGCCGATATCTCCAATCATGGCCGAATGGATCAGATATTCAACGACTTCAAACCCGAATATGTCTTCCATGCCGCTGCCTACAAGCATGTTCCGATGATGGAAGACAATCCTTATGAGAGCATCGAGAATAATGTCAACGGCACCTGTATAATCGCCGATCTCGCCGTCAAGTACGCAACAAAGAAATTTGTGATGGTATCGACTGACAAGGCCGTCAACCCGACCAACGTCATGGGATGCTCGAAGCGTATCTGCGAGATATATGTGCAGTCGCTTGACAAGGCAATCAAGGAAGGCAAAGTCAAAGGTGTGACTCAATTTGTGACAACTCGTTTCGGCAACGTGCTCGGATCAAATGGATCAGTCATCCCCCTCTTCAAGGAGCAGCTTAAGAACGGCGGTCCGATCACCGTGACCCACCCTGACATCATCCGCTTCTTCATGCTCATTCCCGAGGCCTGTAAGCTCGTCATCGAGGCCGGTACGATGGGCAATGGCGGCGAGATCTTTGTGTTCGACATGGGCAAACCGGTGCGTATTGCCGATTTGGCCGAGCGCATGATCAAACTCAGCGGAGCCAGAGGTGTCAAGATCGAATACACCGGTTTGCGCGACGGTGAGAAGCTCTACGAGGAAGTCCTTAATGACGCTGAAATCACGCTCCCGACTTTCCATCCCAAAATCAAGATCGCCAAGGTCAGAGAGTATGACTACGACAGCGTCAGCGGGGAGATCGCCGAACTCATCGACATAGCCCGTAATGGCGACGACATGTCGACCGTTGCCAAGATGAAGAGTATAGTCATTGAATTCAAGAGCCAGCACTCACGTTTCGAAGTTCTTGATAAATAGACCGCGACAGTATTTAGAGCCGGGAGAGTGAATTCGGGTTGCACTCCCGGCGTTTATAATAGACTACTTAATGTTGAATTTAAAATGTTTTGCCTATGTTTAACTATTTGAAGAGAGCGATACGATGGTATTGCAATGAAAGTGCAAAAGTCTATGATGACAGTTTACACACGCATGTGTGCCATGCTCGTCGTTGAGCAAATCTGACTCATAGATCATCCCCAGCCTATGCGGCTGAAAGTTTTTAAGGTCTTGACCTGCAATCCGTGCGGTCGAGGCTTTTTAGTATCGCAGGGTATCATTCAAAAGAAAGCGGTGTGTCAGGTCTGACACACCGCCGGGTAACTGTTAAACAAAGGTATAGATATATATTTTTTCATCGGCCGGAATTAGCTGACGCTATATGAGGAGAAACGTCTGCGGCAATTTCATCCGCAACTTTATTTTTCGGGGGATTTCGATCCCTGACGGTCACCGTTCCCGGCTGCATTCTTTGATATGTAAACGCCGCTGCGGAACCGAAAGTTCAACTATTTGACCATTTTTGCAAATGGAGCGGGGATCGGCGTCGAGAAGTTCATGTCGGTGCGCGATGCCGGATGGGCGAAACGCAATGACATGGCGTGGAGAGCCAGACGGTGGATCGGAGATGTTTTCGCGCCGTACTTGCGGTCACCTGCGATGGGATGTCCGAGTTCTTTCATGTGGACTCGGATCTGGTTCTTGCGGCCGGTCTCGAGCTGAACCTCTACAAGCGTATAGCCGTTGGCTGTCTTGAGCACGCGGTAGCGGGTGACGGCAAGCTGTCCTGCTTCAGGATTGTCAGTCGAATATACTTCGTGCTGGCTTGTCTCGGCGAGATAGCTGCGTATCTCGCCTTCCTCCTGTTCGAGCTTGCCTTCGACGACGCAGACATAGCGGCGCTCAAGCACCATGTTGTTCCAGTTGTGCTGCATGGCTTCCTTGGCTCTGACGTTCTTGGCAAACATCATCAGTCCCGAGGTGTGCTGGTCGAGGCGGTGGACAATAAACAGTTTGTTGCGCGGGTCGACGCGCTTGAGATAGTCGCGCAGTATGGAGTAGGCTGTGCCTGTCTTGATTTTGTCGGTGCCGACTGACAGCAGACCGTAGCCTTTGTTGACCACTACGATGTCATCGTCCTCGTAGACGATCGACAGGCGTGGATTTCTAAGGGTCTGAAATTCTCGCGAGGTGTTGACCGCGACATTGTCGCCCGATTGCAGCTCGAAGTCAAACTGCGTGGTGACGTTGCCGTTGACCATCACCTGACGGTGCTTCAGATAGTCCTTCACTGTGGTGCGCTTGCGGTCAGACATGGCCGTAAGCAGAAACTGCAGCAGCTGAGTCGTCTCCCTCGGGCGAAAGTCGAGTATTATGTCGGGACGGAACGGCGCGCGTTCGGCACCGGGTTTGGCTGAAAGGTTTTTTCTCATCATTTGGATTTTTTACGCGATGACACCCTGGTTTTCTTGGGTTTGGCTTCCTGAGAGTTGACAATCTCCATGACTTCGTCGTAGGAGAGGGCTGACGGATCTGTGAAAGTGCGCGGGATCTTGAAGTTGTCCTTTTTGTAGGCGATATAGATGCCGTAGCGGCCGTTTAGTATACGCAGCTCGGGATCCTGATCGAAGACTTTCACTACTTTTTTCTCTTCGGCCTCGCGTTTGGCGCGTATCAGTTCAATCGCTTCCTCAAGCGATAGGGCTGCGGGCTCGATATCCTTGGGGATAGAGATAAATTTGCCTTGATGGCGCACGTATGGGCCGAAGCGGCCGATGGCCACCACGACCTCGGCGTCTTCATATTCGCCGATGGTGCGCGGGAAATCGAAGAGACTCAGCGCTTCGTCGAGAGTGATAGTCGACACTGACTGGCCTTTGAGCAGCGAGGCAAAGCGAGGTTTGTTGTCGCCGTCGCCGGTGCCTATCTGGACAAGCGGACCGAAGCGTCCGATCTTGACGCTCACCTGTTCGCCGGTGGCGGGATCTTTGCCGAGTATGCGTTCTCCGACCTTATGCTCGAGCTTGATGTTCAGGGCCTTGTCGACTTCGGGATGAAACAGTTTGTAGAAATCGTCCATTTCCTTGTCCCAGGGGAGTTTGCCTTCGGCGATGTCGTCGAATTTCTCCTCGACGCGGGCTGTGAAATTATAGTCGAGTATGTCGGGGAAAAATTCGGTCAGGAATGTGTTGACGACAGTTCCAATGTCGGTCGGTATCAGTTTGCCCTTTTCAGATCCGACCGTTTCGGCCTTTTTCTTTTCGGTGATCCTGCCTTTTTTTAGCGTAAGAGTGTCGAAAGTGCGTTTAATGCCTTCTTTTTCACCTTTCTCCACATATTCGCGCTGCTGTATTGTTGAGATCGTCGGAGCGTAGGTCGACGGACGCCCTATGCCGAGCTCTTCCATCTTCTTTACAAGTGATGCCTCGGTGTAGCGCGGCGGCTGTTGGGTGAAACGCTCTGTCGCGGTGATCTCTTCGGGAGTCAAGGTCTGTCCGATGGCGACAGCGGGAAGGGTGAGCATGCCTTCTTCGGCCTCTTCGTCATCGGGGCTTTCAATGTAGACACGGAGAAAACCGTCAAAACGGATGATCTCTCCGGTGGCTGTGAAATGTTCGTTGCGGGCGGCTGGACTGATGTCGATAGTGGTTTTCTCAACTTCGGCGTCGGCCATCTGAGAGGCTATCGTGCGTTTCCAGATCAGAGAGTAGAGCCTTTTTTCCTGAGAGTTGCCTTCGATCGACGAGTGGCTGATATATGTCGGACGTATAGCTTCATGCGCTTCCTGAGCACCTTTCGAATTGGTATGATAGCGGCGCACTTTCAGATATTCCGACCCTATGTTGTTGTTGATCTCCTCAGAGATCGAAGCGATGGCCTCGTTGGACAGGTTGACGGAGTCGGTACGCATATATGTGATATGTCCGGCCTCGTAGAGACGCTGGGCGACCATCATGGTCTGCGAGACCGTGAAACCGAGTTTGCGCGACGCTTCCTGTTGGAGCGTGGAGGTGGTGAAAGGTGGCGCAGGACTTTTCTTGAGCGGCCTCACATTGATGTCACTGACCGAGAATGTCGTCGCGGCGCAGTCCTCGAGGAAGGCCTTTGCCGAGGCGATGTCGGGCAGGCGGCGGCTGAGTTCCGATTTTAATTGATGCGTGCCGTCAACTGAAAAGTTGGCGTTAATCCTGAAAAACGGTTCGCTTACAAAATTCTTTATCTCTTCCTCGCGTTCGACAATCAGGCGCACGGCCACAGACTGGACGCGTCCTGCCGACAGGGCGGGCTTGATTTTCTTCCACAGGACGGGCGATAGCTCGAAACCGACGATGCGGTCAAGCACACGTCGTGCCTGCTGGGCGTCGACACGGTTGATGTCGATCGACCTCGGATTGGCGATGGCATTGAGGATGGCGTTTTTGGTGATTTCGTGAAATACTATTCGACGCGTGTTCTCGGGCTTGAGGCCAAGCACTTCGTAGAGGTGCCATGCGATAGCCTCTCCCTCGCGGTCCTCATCGGAAGCGAGCCATACGGTCTGAGCGTCCGCGGCAGCCTTTTTGAGTTCGGAGACAAGCTGTTTTTTGTCGTCGGGGATCTCGTAGACAGGCTTGAACCCGTTGTCGATATCGATGCTGAAACTTTTTTTCTTAAGGTCACGGATATGGCCGTAGCTCGACATGACCTTATAGTCTTTGCCGAGGAATTTTTCGATTGTTTTTGCTTTTGCGGGAGATTCGACTATTACGAGATTTTTCAGCATAGTATTTCCGTTTTTTAATTTCGAGCGACAAATGTAGTCAAAAAAATCCAACTACACATTAATCTATATTTATATATATACCCAGACAATGGAATCCAACAGAAACGCGCAGGTAGTACAATACGGTTCAAATAAGTGTATTTCCCTGATTTTGGTTGACTTGTTTGCGTCCAAAATTGTGGGGACGTACGGCTCGTACGTCCTGCAATAACAAATTGGTAATCAGGACGCACGAGCCGTGCGTCCCTACAATCAGGCGGCCGTGTTTGAAGGTGTTTTTCCTTATTTGAACCGCTTTGCATAGGTAATATAAAGGTTGATACCCGTGAAACAGATTCAAAATATAAATTAAACTTTTTTTTAAATAATTTGGCCGTATTGAAGATTATGGTTATCTTGGCCGCTGATTTAAAATCACATTGGATTTAACTATACCTGACATAACATAAACACAGGCATAACTATAATGAAGATAACCAAAATCTTTAGCGCGCTTGCGATCGGTATGATCCTTGCGTTGCCGGCGTCTGCCGAAACATGGAGCATCGACGGCTCCGATTACGAAATGACAGTCGTAAGCAATCAGACAATAGCTGAAGGTGTCACGCACAGGATGATCAGACTGAGCGGAGCCACACAACTTGAAGTGCAATTGGTCGAGGTCGACATGACAAGCGACAAAGTCGATTTCTTTACCAATAAAAGCCGCAATGTCGATCCCGAGCTGAAACTTCAAGTGTCGGAAGACCGACTTTACAAAAAGAATCTTTCCGACCAGATGCAGGAAGTGATCGAAGCCGGCCAACAGCCTCTCATCGGTATCTCATGATCAATGACGGTTCCCTTTACGACATAAGTCGATTGGCTTTGTTGCTGGGGTTCCGGCTCAGGCATAGCAAGAGCCGTCATATCAGCAACTGTCATCATCAATCCTGCGGCAAGAATAAATCTCGGCGCAAAGGAGTTAAATAGAAGACATTTGTTCATTTTGCAGTGTTTTTTTGTTATGATTTGTTGGTTAGTCTTTTGTTTTATGCACTTGTATTTTTGATATTTAACGCTAAGCAAGCAATAATTTTTAACATATCAAAATAATTGATAAGTTAAATGTGTGAAAATTATCGATGAATCATCTATGAATCTCGGGACGGGTCGGACTTTTCAGACCTGTCAGACTTATCGGATTCTGTCGAACTTTTTTGGAGCGATCAGTTTTGGGCTTGAGAGGTCTTGTCCCAGCGGTAGAGGCGGTCGCCGAGGCGTATTTTTGCAGGGACCGGAATAGAGAATGCGTCGCCTTTGACCGCCTTGGGTACGGATTTGAGCTCGACGCGGATCTCGTCGACAGTCATGATAAGGGCGCCGGTTGTCGGGCCGGTGATGATGATTTCGTCGCCAACGTTGAGCTCGCCGGCTTCCATAAAGAATTCGCCAACGCCGAGTTTTGAGAAATATTTAATGCCTTTGGCCGCGTAATGCTTGACGCGAGTGGCCGATGAGCCGTATTTCGACGACCATTCGCCGAGGCGTTGTCCGAGATAATAGCCGTCCCAGAAGTCGCGGTTGAATATCTTGCGTAGGCGGCTGTCCCAGCCGCTGATCTTTTCGTCGCTGTAGGAGCCGTCACAGATCGCGTCGAGGGCTTCTGAATAGCATTGTACGGCTATGCTGACATACTCGGGGCCGCGGGCACGTCCCTCGATCTTGAACACGCTTACGCCGGCGTCGACCATTTTGTTGAGGAAATGGATGGTTTTAAGGTCTTTGGGCGACATTATGTATTTGTTGTCTACCCGGAGCTGGTCGCCGGTCTCAAGGTCGGTGACTTCGTAGCCTCGCCGGCAGATCTGGGTGCAGGCTCCGCGGTTGGCGCTTGAATTCATCTGGTGGAGGCTCAGGTAGCATTTGCCTGACACGGCCATGCACAGCGCTCCGTGGCAGAACATCTCGATCTTGACGTGCCGACCGTTGGGGCCGCAGATGTTTTCGGAGATGATCGCGTCATGGATAGCTTTTACTTTGTCGAGTGAAAGCTCGCGGGCGAGTACGACGGTGTCGGCAAACTGTGCGTAGAAGCGCACGGCCTCGATGTTGGAGATATTGCACTGCGTCGAGATGTGGACTTCGACTCCGCGGCTTCGGGCATATTGTATGGCGGCTATGTCAGAGGCGATGATGGCTGTGATGTCGGCTTCGGCCGCGGCGTCGATCACGGCGCGCATGTCGGCGAGATCTTCATCATAGATTATGATGTTGACGGTCAGATATGTCTTGACACCGGCAGCGCGGCATGTCTCGGCGATGCGGTGCAGGTCGTCAATGGTGAAGTTGACGCTTGAACGCGAACGCATGTTGAGTCTCTGGATGCCGAAATACACGGCGTCGGCACCTGCGGCGATGGCGGCGGCGAGCGACTCATGGCTGCCGACGGGCGCCATTATTTCAAAGTCTTTGCGAGTCATTGATCGAAATGATACAAAATCAACGAGGTCGCGACAAAAGTGTTGTCACGACCGTTGAAAGTTTTCTGATAAGTTGTTTTGACTGTAGGTCAGATTATTCAGCGGTGGGAGTTTCCTCAGCGGCGGGAGCCTGATCGGCAGCGGGAGCGGCAGGGATCTGGGTGTCGAACTGGTTTGCCGGAGCAGCGGGAGTCTCGGTCTGAGTCTTTGTGCGGATCTCTGTGCCGTTGCTGACGCCGGGCATCACAAACGCAGAAATCACTGAAAGTAAGACGATGAGACCTGCGAGGATCCATGTGATTTTTTCGATGCCGCTATTGGTCGAGCGTACGCCCATAACCGCGTTTGCTCCACTGAATTGCGAAGATAGGCCGCCACCTTTGGATTTCTGAATCAGAACGATGCCAATCAAAAGGATGGCCACAATGACGGTGAGGACAATAGTAATAACGTATGCCATAAATCTATTGAATAATTATATTATTTTTGATCAATCTGCCATTTGCGCCTGCCTGATTTTGATAAGTTTCTGCAGGAAACGCAATTGGTCTGCAAAGTAAATACTTTTTTTCGGATAATTCAAACTTAAATTGGATATAATTTCATAAGCACGTTCGTAACGGCCTTGTTTTATGAAAATTTTGGCCAGGCTTTCGCTGAGCAGTGAGTTGTCGGACTGATGGCGGGCGACTGTGGTTCCGCCGGGTTCTGCTTCGGGTCTTGGTGGAGTGCGGGGGGCAGGTGCCGCCGTTTTGTCGGGTTCATTGCCGGGGGCGGGTGAGTGGTCGCGGACAAAAGCGTCTATACGCGAGACCAGGGAGTCGGTTGCGTCGGCCGGCGCGTCGGCCGTATCTTCGCGCAGGAGTATCTCGGAGTAGTCGGGGGTGGGGTTGAATATCAGACGTTCGAGCAATTGCGTCTCGGCGCTGTCGGCCGTACCGTAGTTGGCGAAAAAGGTGTCGAGCGCGTTGTCGGTGGTCTGTGGCCGGGCAGGTGGTGCGGGGGGATAGAGGTCCGCGAAACTGTCGCTGCGGTCAGACATGATGTCGAAGAGCGCTTTCTTGTCGCCGCTTGTCAGGGCAAGATGCAGTTCGAGCTCGGCGATCTCTTTCTCGCCGAGCTGCGGCTTGTGGTATTTCATCAGAGCCATTGCCGGCAGCTGGAAGTAGGGATATGCGTCACGCAGGCGGCGCAGGGTGTCGGCGTCGAGTGACTCCGGCGAGGCGGCGAGCTGTCTGAGCGATTGATCGATCGGTTCCATTACTTACCAGTTGCCGAGGGTTGCGTTGAAGATCAGTTCAACAAGTTCTTTCGAGATCTGCTGACACAGATCGTCCTGCACGTCGTTGAGCATCAGCGAGCTGTCGAAGTCGCGGTAGGCGCTGAACGTCTGGTCGATGCTGTTGTTGTCCTGCTTGTTGTCGATGTATTTCACTCTCACTGAGATTGTCAGACGCGTCTGCGAGGCAAAAGCGTTCTCGGTCACAGCCTGCGGCGAGAGGCTGTAGCCGGTGATCTCGCCTTCGATCTGGAGATCTGATGCGCCGTCGACGACCTGCAGGCGGGTGTTGCGGGCGATATAGTCAAGAAGTTCGTTTTCGAAGGTCTGCTGTAGGGGTGGATATACAAGAGCCGCGCGTATAGGGAATTCGGATACGTGGACGGTGCGGTAGACCGTATAGTCGAGCGCCGAGCCATTGAATTTGTAGCTTATGCAGCCCGGTATGGCGACTGAGAGCGTGAGCGCCAGCAGCAGAGGGCGTAATATGTTGAGGGTTTTATTGGTCGAGGCCATACTCTTTGATTTTTCGGTAAAGGGTTCGTTCGGATATGCCGAGTTCCCGGGCGGCGATTTTGCGGCGTCCGTTGTTACGTTCAAGCGCGTCTTCGATAGCCTGCCGTTCTTTCTCTTCGAGTGAATGGGGTTCGGGTGGGATGAGCGAAGGCACGGCGGGAGTGTGGGAGATGTCGACAAGCGCGGTTGGCATCACGCCGGCGGCCTGGGTCTCGTGGTCGTTATTGTCGTCGGATGGCGACGGGTCTTTCACGTCGACAAATGCTTCGACGAGTTTGGGGTGCTTGTCCTCAAGGCGCGATTTGAGGTCGTCGATCTGGTTCTGCAGGCGGAAGATGAGATTGAATATCATCTCGCGCTCGTTGTCGTAGGAGCGGGACGGCGATGCGGCCAGAGCCGGAGCATAGACTGTGGCGTTGGCCGGCAGGTAACAGCCGACAGTCTCTTGGCCGACGGTCTGTCCGCTTTCGAACAATGCTATCTGTTCGACGACGTTCTTGAGCTGACGCACATTGCCGGGCCATGAGTAATGGCTCAGCGCCGCGCGGCCCGAGTCGGAAAATGTCACGGGTGCAGTCCGGTAGCGCTCGGCGAAATCGGATGCGAATTTTCTCGACAGTAGCAATATGTCGTCGCCGCGTTCGCGCAAAGGGGGAATGTTGATCTGCACGGTGGAGAGTCTGTAGTAGAGATCTTCGCGGAAACGCCCGTCGGAAACGGCTTTCAGCAGATCGACGTTTGTGGCCGCTACTACGCGGATATTGGTTTTCTGGACGGTCGATGAGCCGACTTTGAGAAACTCGCCTGTCTCAAGCACGCGCAGCAGGCGCGCCTGAGTGGTCAGGGGCAGCTCGGCTACCTCGTCGAGGAAAATGGTGCCGCCGTTGGCCTCTTCGAAATAGCCTTTGCGCGAGGCAACAGCGCCGGTGAACGAACCTTTCTCGTGACCGAAAAGCTCGGAATCGATGGTGCCTTCGGGAATGGCTCCGCAGTTGACAGCTATATATTTCGAATGCTTCCGGGGGCTGTAGGAGTGGATGATCTGAGGGAAGAATTCTTTGCCCGTGCCACTTTCTCCTATCACGAGCACCGACAGATCGATCGGAGCCACACGGATGGCTCTGGCTACGGCGACCTGCAGCATCGGCGAATTGCCGACTATGCCCAGGCGCTGTTTTGCCTGGCGCACATCAGCGGGAATCTCATTCTTTGAAATCAGTTCTTGTGGCATAATAAGTTGTTGTCAGTACAAAGATAGCGTTTTTCTGTGAGTTGTCAGTCTTCGGGCCTGATTTTTTATGTCAACCTATGTTGTCTGACACTCTATAAGACCCTGTTCCCCGATATTTATTAACGCCCGGGCCGAGGCGGTGGTGCCTTATGCCACGGACAACAGAGAATAAATATTACTGAGATGAAACCGGGATGGAACTAAATTAGATGAACCATAACATAAATATTTGTTGTCTTATCATCGCATCACTAAGCTATATGCGACCTACGCGACAGATATTGAGGTACGGGGTCTTAATGCAGATTCATCAGCCTGACAAGCTCGGTCACGGTGTTTTCGAGGTTGCGGCAGGCTGTCTCTGGATCAAGGGCTTCGCAGAGGCTTATGGGTGAGGATTGAATGGAGAACACACCTGCAAATCCGGCGCGGTTCAGAGCCTCGGAGTACTCAACCGATCCTCCCAGAGCCACTACCGGTATGTGGCGGCGGCGAGCAGCCGAAAGTACTCCGAAAGGGGTCTTGCCCATCAGAGTCTGACAGTCGATGCGTCCCTCGCCGGTGATTATCAGGTCGGCTCCGGCGATGCGGCGGTCGAAGTCGACGGCTTCGAGCACCATGTCTATGCCCGGCATCAGCTTCGCCCCGAGCGCGGCGGCCAATGCACCGCCAAGGCCTCCGGCCGCACCGGCGCCCGGCATATCCCTTATGTCGATGCCTCTGGCTCGGGTCAAAGCCTTTGAGTAATACGCCATTCCGAGGTCAAGGGCGTCGACCATCGCGCTGTCGGCGCCTTTTTGGCCGGCGAACACGCGGGCTGCTCCCAGCGGACCGCAGAAAGGGCTGTCTACGTCGCAGGCGACTGTGATCCCGGCCTGCGCGACGAGAGGGTCGAGGCCGGATAGGTCGATCGAAGCCACACGTGAGAGGTCGCACCCGCGTCCGGGACCATCAACGGCCTTGCCGCCGGCATCGAGGAAAGTCGCCCCGAGAGCGCCAAGCATGCCCATGCCGCCGTCGTTAGTCGCGCTTCCGCCTATGCCTATCAGTATTTTGCTGCATCCCTGCCGCAGCGCGTCGGCAATCATCTCGCCCGTGCCGCGGGTGGTGGTCAGCATCGGATTGCGCTCGTAGTCGTCCAACAGCGGCAGTCCGCTCGCTCGCGCCATCTCCATTATTGCGGTGGAGCCGTCGGCCGAGATGCCGTAGACGGCTTCGACGGGCCTCATCAGCGGGTCGCTGACAGTCACTCTGCGCAGGTCGCCGCCCCAGGCCTCGGTCAGCGCGTCGATGGTGCCTTCGCCGCCGTCACCGAGGGGGATCTTCACCACCTCGCAGTCCGGCAGTATACCCGCTATGGCCTGCCGGCAGACTTCGGCAAAGCGGCCCGAAGTGATCGAGCCTTTGAAAGAATCTGCTGCGATGACAATCTTCTTGAACATTTTCTGATATTTTGTTATTACAAAAGTAGACAAAAACTTCGTTATCTTTGATGTGTCGTGTCTGTGAAATTGGAATTTCGGTTGAAAAGATATAATTTTGTGGCAACAAATCATGAAACTGCGATTTTCATATATGCACCTGCCTGTCGCCGCCCTTATGGCAGCGATCGTCACCGCCTGTGCGAGTATCGGGCGTCTCGAGGGAGGCCCGCGTGACGAGGAGCCGCCGCGCTTTGTAAGCGCCAATCCCCGCCCTGGTCAGTTGAAGGTCGAAGGCAACAAGATCACAATCACTTTCGATGAGAACATACAGCTCGACGATGCGTTCAATAAGGTTGTGGTGTCGCCGGTGCAGACTCAGCCGCCGGCAATCAGCTCAAACGCCCGCAGGGTGACAGTGGAGTTGCGTGACACCATGAAGCCCAACACCACCTATTCGGTCGACTTCGGTGACGCGATCAAGGACCTTAACGAAGGAAACGTGCTCGACGGTTTTGCGATAGATTTCGCGACAGGAGATACGATCGACACGCTCCGCATATCGGGCATGGTGCTCGAAGCCCGCACACTTGAACCGGCCCAGGGTATGCTCGTCGGTGTGCATTCCAATCTCGACGACTCGGCGTTGACGACGCTGCCGCTCGACCGCATCGCGCGCACAAACCAATACGGCCAGTTCACCATACGCAATCTCAAGGCCGGGACATACCGCGTCTATGCGCTTAACGATCTCAACCGCGACTACAAGTGGGACCGTTCTGAAGATGTGGCGTTTTACGACTATACGGTTTCGCCCGTTGTCGAGGATATAGAGGTGTGTGACACATTCCTCCGCGCCGACGGAACCGACTCGCTTGTCAGACATCCGGGCATAAAATATCTGCCCAATGATGTGCTGCTGTCTTGGTTCAACGAAGGTTATAGTCCCCAGTACATGAAGGATTACAGCCGCCCCGACCGTCGCCGTTTAATGATCGGCTTTGCGGCTCCGTCTGACACTCTGCCCGAGATTACTATCGCCGACGGTCGGCATGCCGGGCGTCATGTCGACGATTGGGCTCTTCCCCAGGTTAATGCCACTCGGGATTCTCTGATTTACTGGATCCGTGATACGGCTGTAGTAAGCACAGACTCTCTGCGCCTGTCGGTGAAATATCTCAAGACCGATACGGCCGATCAGCTGAGCTGGCAGACCGACACACTCCGCTTCTTCTTCCGCGATCCAAAGCCCAAAAAGAAAAAGGATAAGAAGGACGAGGAACCAGATACGGTGATCACCGACGCGTTCGGAGTGCCGCAGCCCAAAGACTTCCTGAACTTCAGTCTCAGCGGGGGTGCCGTCGAGGTATATTCACCGCTTGTTTTCACGGCTGACCAGCCGATCGACACCATATTGCCAGGCTCTGTCACTCTTGAGATGCAGGTCGACACGGTCTGGAACAAAGTGCCTGTCGGAGAGATGTTGCCCGACTCGCTCGATCCGTTGCTGAAGCGCCGTCTGCCCGTAGAGTGGACTCCCGGATCGAGATACAGGGTCAATGTCGACTCCGCCGCTGTGACGGGCATTTACGGCGTCTGGAATAAGCCTCTATCGCAAGAGTTCAGCGTCAAATCGCTTGATGAATATTCAAACCTCGTATTCAACATTACCGGACTTGCGCCAGACTCGGCTGGTGTAACGCCCAAGGCCTTTGTCGAGCTGCTTGGCGGCGACGACAAGCCGGTCAGGATAGCCCCCGTCATTGACGGCAGGGCGGAGTTCAGATATCTCAATCCGTCGACCTACTACGCCCGTCTGTTCATCGATTCCAATGACAACGGCAAGTGGGATACGGGCAATATCGCAGTCTGGCTTCAGCCCGAAGAGGTGTATTACTACAGCAAAAAACTCCAGCTTAAGAAAAACTGGGACATAGAGCAGAGCTGGGACATCTATGAGCTTGCCATAGACGCTCAGAAGCCTATGGGCATAAAGAAAAACAAGCCAAAGCCCAAGAAGGGCGAGAAGCTCAACGAAAATGAAGGGGAAGAAGAGGAGTATGACGAGTTCGGCAACCCGATCGACGGCAACAACCGCTTTGACCGCTACGATCCCAACAATATCAACAACCGTCGTCCGGGCAACTCGATGACCGGAAGCCTTAACCGGAATAACGCCATCGTCCGCTGATCGGGGGGTATGGCGCGCCGCTCTGTAAAGGAGCAGGCTTTAACTAATTACTTAAATATGTTATAAAACATATAAAAATATTTGCAAAAGTTATTTTAGACATGTTATCTTTGCGAAAACCGACCCTCTAATCCCATGTCGCCATGTCTCGCCTCTTGTCCCGCAAATTATCTGTTCTCATCGCCGTCGACAAGGTGTCGACCGACGGCCTGCCCCCGGGCAACTACGTGCTGTATATCAGTGACAGCAGCGCGCCGCCGCAGGCCATCAAACTGACAATAAAATAATAAACTCTAATCCTCACCGTCATGCGCCGACTCGTCACATTTCCGCTCTCAGTGATGTCGTCCGTCATTCTGTCGTTTGCCGATGACGGCATAAAGATCGACTATCCGCGTAATCTGAGCGAGCAGGTAGTCAACCCGACTGCCGACGCCACGGCCATGCTCCGATATCAGGACTGCCCCGTGTCATACGCCACGGGCACTGCCGATGTCACCGTACCGCTGTTGCAATACAACTATGGGGAACTCGCCGTGTCGCTGGCGATCAGTTACCACACCGGCGGCATCAAGGTGGACGATCCGGCAGGATGTATAGGTCTCGGATGGTCGCTGCAGGGGCTGGGTCGTGTATCTCGGCAGATATGCGTAATGCCTGACGAGAAACTTCCTTTTATGAGATCGGGAGAACTGAATGATCCTACAGCGAAGGACTTTTATGACCTGACGTTCTTTAAAAAGGAAGCGAATTATGACAGGTACAGTTACGACATACCGGGCTACTCGGGATCGTTTATTATCGACGGAGATTCCATTGTAGACTTCAGCCAGAACGGAGTGAAGATAATGGACTACACAATTAAAAATAATGCTTTGTCGTCTAAGAGTTCTATTACGATGCTCACACCGGAAGGTGTGAAATATCAATTCGGCGCGATAGAAAAATGCACATACACGGAGAAAGTCACCGACGGAGTCTTCAAGGAATATGACCGCGACTATACGGATGTCCCCGTGACATGGATGCTTACGAATATATCCCACCATAATATGAACGGGGGCATAAGCATAGACTATGCAACAACCACAACGAAGCGGAATGAATATCAGACGCAAATATCCACGGTAACAAGAACATGGATGAATCATCCGCCGTACTCCGCAAGTACGACAAGAAGCGAAGGCCGTGGTACAACAGGTACGACAACCTATACAAACCGCGCCATACCGAGTCGGATATGCTGTTTTTCCGATACCATATATTTTGATCTGAGAACAGTCAACGCATCATCCGAGGATGATAAGCGTATGATCAGTGCTATAAGAGTGGTGAATTCCCAAGACAAGGAAGTCAGGCGTATCAGCTTCGACAACAGCACCCTTTTCGAGGACGGGCGTCCGCGTCTCGACGCGGTGACCGTCAGCTCGGGCGGAAAGACTGTCGACAAGCGGAAGTTCGAATATAACAGCGGTTATAAAAGTTCCTGTTCCGATTTTTTCGGCTACGCCAACGGTATAGATAATTCCCGTTCGGCCTTTAGGCAGACATATATAATCAATCCCGAGACGTTGACTCTGAACCCTGACAGAGAATTCAGGCATCAGGGCGTCTATGCATGGGCTTTGAAAAAAATAACCAATGCCACAGGTGTTGAAACATCGTTTGGCTATGAACTTAACAGCTGGGCAGCCGACAATTCGGGCAATAACGGACAAACGATCCACTGTGGTCTGAGGATTGGTTCAATAAGATCTTATGATCCTGTTACCGGACGCCTCAGGCTAAGGGAATTCCGTTATGAAGAACCACAGATGTCGATACCGCTCAATTCACTGACATTGCAAAACTTTATATCACTGTCAGGCGTAAGGTCATATAAAGATATAAATAATCCCGGAGTACCGGCTCTAAAAGTCGAGCAGAACGAAGTATACCAGCTTTCGGCCACATTCACATCGAGCTGCTGCAACGCCGGTGTCCCGGCCGAAAAGATGAGGATCTATTACGGCAAAGTGACCGAGACCGTTTCAGGAACAGGCATGTCGCCGGTCAGGACAGACTATATATTTGACAACTCACATTGCATGTCGAATATGGTTTCGGCTATTTCCGCTTATGACCGTCAGAACGTTCCACAGAGTTCATCAGATCTTATCATACCCGGCGACCGTGACAGAATAAAGCTGGGATATAAGGTTCAGATGGGGCCGGGCGCAAGTGAATATTATCATACTCCATCGGATTTTTATAAAGTATTCGGACAAAGAACAGAGACAGTCAATTTCAACGAAATTGCAAGCCCACAGCCATTGCTGGTGAAAAAAATCAGTTATGATTATGACAGCGGAACATACAGACCGATCGAGACGACGGAAAATTTTTATTCCTCTCATGACCGTTTCAGATTCCCTGTCGGTATTTTTGTTCAAAGCAATGTATATAAGACATACACTCAGGACGAATACAAGGATAATATCTATAAGGATGACTGCCCGTCGGATCCTCTGACAAGCACACTGCATCAGCGCTGTTGGGTCTACTCCGAGCGTATAAGACTTGATTCGACCGCTGTCACAAGACATTATCCCGACGGCAACAGCCGCA
>CAJUMI010000011.1 GCA_910587545.1 uncultured Muribaculaceae bacterium
GCTCACCTCGACACTGCCAGTGTCGCGCTCTAGCCAGATGAGCTAATACCCCGTGGGTTTATTACGGTGCAAAGATACGGATATTTTATATTTCAGAGCTAAAGTTTTACATCTTTAAATTTCATTAATGTTTATCCATATAAGTTAACACATAACTCATAGCGATTGTAGTAACTTTACAAAATGAAAAGACAGACAACGCCCGACAAGCGATACAACACCATGTCACGCGCCCTGCTGACATATATAATCACATTGACAACGGTCATGACACTGACCGCGTGTCCGTCGTCGGCGCGGCCCGACAAGCCTCAGAAGACAACGCCCGAGGCATCCTCAGCCGCGGTCGACTCCGTGATTGTCGGCGCCGCACGCTTTGACTGCTATATCCCCCTGCTGAAAGGCAAAAAGACAGCGATATTCTCAAACCACACCGGCATCGTCGACGGACGCCACACGCTCGACCATATGCTCGACCGCGAGATAGACGTGCGCTGTATATTCTCGCCCGAACACGGTTTCAGAGGCACTGCAGATGCCGGTCAACACGTCAATTCGTCGGTCGACAGCGAGACCGGCATAGTCATCGCATCGCTATATGACGGCAAGCGCCGCGGACCCGACCCGAGGCTGATCGACTCGCTCGACGTCATCGTGGTCGACATTCAGGATGTCGGTCTGCGCTACTACACCTACTACGCCTCAATGATCGAGCTGATGAACGCTGCGGCGCGCGCCGGCAAGAGAGTTGTCGTGCTTGACCGTCCAAATCCCAACGGTATGACTGTCGACGGACCTCTGCTCGACATGAAATATAAATCAGGAGTCGGGCGTCTACCGATACCTGTTGTCCACGGTATGACACTCGGCGAGCTCGCGCAGATGGCCAACGGCGAAGGCTGGCTTGACGGAGACCGCAAAGCAGATCTTACCGTAGTGCCATGCAAACACTACACCCATCAGACCCGCTACCGTCTGCCGGTGGCGCCGTCGCCCAATCTGAGGACGATGACCGCCGTCTATCTCTATCCGTCGCTCTGCTACTTCGAAGCCACTCCGGTGAGTCTCGGGCGCGGAACAGACAGGCCGTTTATGGTCTACGGCCATCCCGAGATGAAGGATCGCACATACTCATTCACTCCACGCAGCATGGCCGGTGCGCGTAAGCCGCCGCTGATGGGCAGCGAATGTCATGGTGTCGACCTATCCGGCATCCCCGACGATGAAGCCATAGCCCAAGGAATCAACCTCGGCTATCTCATCGACGCATTCCGCGATCTCGACATGGGAGACAAATTTTTCACATCGTTTTTCGAACTGCTGATCGGGCGCGGAGACATCCGCGGCATGATCGAGAGCGGCATGAGCGCCGACGAAATCAAGGCGACATGGGCCGACGACGTGAAGCGCTTCAGGGAGCAACGCCGCCCTTACCTGCTTTACCAAGAATAACCAATCACCATCTCACACCGATATGTCACAACCAGTCATTATCATCATTACCATCGCCGCATATTTTCTGCTGCTGCTCGCAATCTCATGGGTGGCCTCGCGCGGATCAGACAACACGACCTTTTTCACCGGCAACCGGCGCGCACCCTGGCCCATAGTGGCCTTTGCCACAGCCGGAGCCGCAATATCAGGCGTAACATTCATATCAGTTCCCGGCATGGTGGCCGGCAAAGGCTATGCCTACCTCCAGATGGTGTTAGGCTTCATCGTGGGCTACGTGCTGATAGCCTATGTGCTGGTGCCGTTGTTCTACCGACGCAATCTGATCTCGATCTACGGCTACCTCGAGCAACGCTTCGGACAGTCTACCTATAGGGCGGGCGCATGGTTTTTCTTCATCTCCAAGATGCTCGGCGCCGCCGTGCGCTTCTTCGTGGTCTGTGCCGTGCTCCAGTTGCTGGTATTCCATCCTCTCAACATCCCCTTTGAGTTCAATGTCATAGTGACGATCGCTCTTATCTGGCTTTACACCATGCAGGGCGGCGTCAAGACTGTCATATGGACAGACACCCTGAAAAGTTTCTGTCTTATCATGTCAGTGATCCTCTGCATCTATTTCGTCGCCACAAATCTCGGGTTCAGCTTCACCGACATGGCCTCGGCGATCGCCGACCATCCGACATCGCGCATATTCTTCTTCGACAACCCCAAAGAAGGCACGTTCTTCTGGAAGCAATTCCTGGCCGGCATCTTCATGGCCATCGCCACAACCGGTCTCGACCAGGACATGATGCAGCGCAATCTTGCCTGCCGCGACGCGCGACAGTCTCGCAAAAACATGATCGTAAGCGGAGTGACTCAATTCTTCGTCATCGCTCTGTTCCTGCTGCTCGGCACACTGATGCTCATATTCCTCGACCGCCAGGGCATAGCCGTTCCCGACAAGACCGACGACATCTTCGGCCTCGTCGCTACCCACTCATCAATGCCGGTCATCGTCGGCGTACTGTTCATCCTCGGTCTCGTCGCAGCGGCCTACTCAGCTGCCGGCTCAGCCCTGACATCGCTGACGACATCATTCACCGTCGACATACTCCAGGCCCATAAATACGACGACGACCGCCGTGTCACCCGCACGCGCCGCACCGTCCACGTAGCGATGTCAGCAATCATGGGCATAGTCATCGTGGTATTCTACTATATCAGCAACCAGGACGCCATCAGCGCTGTCTACACGCTCGCCTCCTACACCTACGGTCCGATCCTCGGGCTGTTTGTCTACGGCATGTTCACCCGCCGCCCGGTGCGCGACCGTCTGGTCCCTCTGGTGTGTGTGCTCGCCCCGGCACTGTCGTGGGTAGTACAGTGGGGACTGCTCCGGCTATTCGACTACCAGACGAGTTTTGAACTGCTGATCATCAACGCCGTCATCACCATCACAGGCCTGCATCTGCTGTCGCTGCGCCATCGCCCGGAAGTCAGTGCGGCTGAAAGCACAAACTGATCATATGGCCAAGGATCTGCTAAACCGCTATGTGTGGCTTGTCGACACCATCCGCCGCTATGGCCGCATCACCCGCCGCGAGCTCGACGACTGCTGGCGCCGCTCGCGATTTTCCGACGGCGACACCGCCCTGCCCCGCAGAACGTTCTACAACTACCGCCAGGCCATCGAAGATCTTTTCGACATCACCATCCAGTGCGACCAGTCGACATTCGAATACTACATAGCTGACGAAGACGCCCACAGCGAGAGCGTCACCGAGTGGCTGCTCAATGCCGCCGCCACCAACGACGTGCTCAGCTCGTCGCGCGACATATCCCAGAAAATATTTCTTGAAGATGTGCCCTCGGCCCGCGAGCATCTGGCCACTGCGATAGGTGCGCTCAAGACATCGTCGCCCCTGCGCTTCGACTATCATCCCTACACACGCTCGACGCCGACGCGCGACATCACCGTCGAGCCATACTTCCTGAAGATATTCCGTCAGCGCTGGTATCTCACCGGACGCGTAACATCTGAAAACCGCATCAAGACCTATGCGCTCGACCGCATAAGCTCGCCGGTCGTACTGCCGGAGACATTCACCCCCGACCCGGCGTTTGACGCCGAGACTTATTCGCGCGACTCATTCGGCATCATATTTTCGCATGGCGAAGTCAAAGACATCGTCATTCGCACAGACCCGCGTCAGGCAAAATATTTCCGCGCACTGCCTCTGCACCACTCCCAGCAGGAGATGGTCCACGACGAATTCTCAAACTTCACCTACCGTATGCGCATCACTGACGACTTCGTCGCCGAACTGCTGTCCTACGGTCCTAAGGTCACTGTCATCTCTCCGCCCGAGCTTCGCGCCATCATACGCGACCGACTGACAAACGCACTGGCAAACTACTGACATCTACGAACAAAATCATGTTTAGGCGTTTATTTAAAAGTGTAATCGGTTAGCCATAATACACTGACATGAAACCCTCATCACCCGAAGAAATACTTTCGCGCAACATCACCCTGCTCTCCGAGTTCTCACCCGAGGAGGAACGCATGGTGCCGACAGGCACAGGCGCGTTTCCGTCGATTGATTCACTCCGCGAAATGATATCGCTCGTAAAATCAATTGTATTCCCCGACTTTTTCAACCGTCGGCGCAACAGTTGCGTCACGCGCATCCATTACATCGGTGCAGGCATCGACAAACTCTATTCGCTACTGCGCCGTGAGATCGAGAACTCCCTGCGCTTCGACAACAGTCTGTGGGGCCGAGACACAGAAGCCAAGGCGACGCAGATGGCCGGCTGCTTCATCGATTCACTGCCACAGATCAAACGTCTGCTTCTCACCGATGTCGAAGCGATGTTCAACAACGATCCGGCAGTCGAGAATTTCGGAGAAATCATACTCTGCTACCCCGTGGTGCAGGCCATGGTCCACTATCGCACGGCTCACTCACTGCTGAAACTCGGCATACCTGTAATTCCCCGCATCATCACTGAGCTCGCCCACTCGGACACAGGCATCGACATCCACCCCGGGGCTCAGATCGGAGAGCATTTCAGCATTGACCACGGCACAGGCGTGGTCATAGGCGAAACCTGTGTCATCGGCAACCATGTCACACTGTATCAAGGTGTGACGCTCGGAGCGAAGAATTTCTCACTCGACAGCAACGGCCGCCCGGTCAACATACCGCGCCACCCGATCATCGAGGACAATGTAACCATCTATTCCAACGCCACTGTGCTCGGCCGCATCACAATAGGCCGCGGCTCGATAGTCGGCGGCAACATCTGGCTGACCTACAGCGTTCCGCCGGGGTCAAGAATACTCCAACGCAAGGCGGTGGCCACAAGTTTCACCGACGGCTTAGGCATCTGACAACATCAACAACTATACATTATCTACCAAAATGTCAAAAATATATTCCAGCCTCACTCAACTGATCGGCGCCACGCCGCTCCTTGAGGTAAAAAACATCCAACAGGCCGAGGGTCTCCAAGCCCGGCTGCTTGTGAAACTCGAATCATTCAATCCCGGCGGCAGCGTCAAAGACCGCGTCGCCCTCGCGATGATCGAAAACGCCGAGAGATCAGGCGCCCTCAGACCCGGTGCGATGATAATCGAGCCGACCAGCGGCAACACCGGCATCGGACTCGCCTGGGTCGCATCAGTCAAAGGCTACACTCTCACGCTGACCATGCCTGACACTATGAGCATCGAGCGCCAGAACCTTCTGAAAGCCCTCGGAGCGACTATTGTGCTTACTCCGGGCAATCAGGGCATGAAAGGCGCCATCGACAAGGCCGTGGAACTCCGCGACCAAAATCCAGGGGCGATAATCCTGCAACAGTTTGACAATCCCGCCAACCCCGACGCCCACCGCCGCACCACTGGCGAGGAAATCTGGACTGACACCGACGGCAAAGTCGACATATTCGTGGCTGGAGTCGGCACCGGCGGCACCATCAGCGGCACAGCCGAGACACTCAAACACTACAATCCGTCGATCAAAGCCGTAGCCGTCGAACCGGCATCTTCTGCCGTCCTCTCCGGCCATCCGGCTGGCCCGCATCGCATCCAAGGCATAGGCGCAGGCTTCATTCCCGGCAACTACAACGCCGGGGTGATCGACGAAGTGATCGATATCGACGACGATGATGCCATCCGCGGAGCGCGGTTGCTCGCGCGTCACGAGGGCGTCCTCGCCGGCATCTCGTCAGGCGCGGCTCTGTGGGCCGCACTCCAGCTGGCGCGCCGGCCCGAGAATCGCGGCAAAACCATAGTGACTCTTCTGCCCGACACCGGCGAGCGCTATCTTTCGACCGTGCTCTTCGCGCGCGACGAGTATCCGCTCGACTGACCCGTTCGAACCCTCTCACAACACACAACCGACTTAGCCTGATTTCCGTGACAAATAGAGATCAGGCTATTTTTTACAAACGCCCGCACAAGTTAAAAATACAAAAAAAAACAAATAATAACAAAATTCACACAATCTTTATTATTAACTTTGCTAAGTAAAACAATCCTCACATATCCATTCCGGATTGTAACTCTTCTTACCTTAAATTTGTAGCCATACATGAGATTTGTAATTTTGCTTGCCATCATAATTGCCGTATCCATAGGATCAGACGCACAGGAGTCCGACCTAAAAGATCTTTACCGGAGGCTTGATTCTGTTATTGCCAACAGTCAATACTACCACAAACTGAAAGTGGCCAAAATCAACGACATCAAGCGCGCAGGCAAAAACATGCTGTCAGACGAGGAAAGATATTGGCACAACCGTCGCCTCTATGACGAATATTTTGTCTACAACGCCGATTCAGCGATGCGTTATGTCGGAGAAAACCTTGCACTGGCACGCCGCATGGGCAACAGAGAGCGCGAGAACGAATGGAAAATCAACCGAGCTTTTGTGCTGACGGTTCTCGGCCAGCTCAAAGACGCCCACGACGAACTTGCATCGATCAGTCCATCCGATCTGTCAGACCCGATCCAGAGCAATTATTACCGCCATAAATCATTTCTTTATTCTCACCTCGGACAACTGACCGAATACCGCACGGAAGGCACAGAAAATTACTCCGACCGCAGCCATGCACTCGAGGACTCGGCCTTCGTCCACATGACTCCCGACAATCCGCTTTATCTCTGGCACAAGGCATCAGCCAAATTCGATAATCCCGACGAAAGTTCGGACATAATGAAAGAACTCGCCGAGGCCATTGAAACCTCGGACCTCGACTCGCGCATCGACGCTATGCACGCCTATGCGCTCTCCCGTCTTTACGGCGATCGCGGAGATCTCGACAATCGTGTCAGATATCTGATCATCTCAGGCATAGCCGACGTGAAAATTGACAACCGCGACATAGCTTCTCTCGAAGAGCTGTCGAGCATACTCCTCGAACAAGGCGACATCGACAGAGCCTACCGCTACATCACTTACTGCAAGCTTCAGGCTCTCGCTCTGCCCAATTTCATTCGCGCTGCCTCGCTGTCGAAAACAGAAGCCAGAGTGCATCAACTTTATGTCAATGAGCTGCACAACGCCGGAGAGAGATTCAAAATGACAACCGCGATAATCTTCTTCGCGCTGATCCTGCTTGTTATCCTCACTGCCGTTATCGTCAACCGCAGTCACAAACTCTCGCGATCGAGACGACAATTCCAGCAAGTCAACATAAAACTCAACGCCAATCTTGAGGAACTGTCGCGTTCCCGCGAGCAAGAGAAAAAAATCCTCGAGGAACTGCAGCAAGCCAATGACCGGATAGGCCATATCAACAATGCTCTGAAAGAAGCCAACTATGTGAAAGAGGAATGCATCGGTGCGACTTTCGCGCTGTGCTCGACCTATATCGACAAACTCGAGGCATTCCGCAAGACCGTCGGACGCCTCGCCAGAGCAAACATGTGGAAAGAACTCCGCGACGAGGCCTCGAGTCCGGCGATCACAGCCAACGAGCTGAAACAGTTCTATCAGAGTTTCGACAAACTCTTCCTCAACATCTATCCGAACTTCGTCGCCGACTTCAACGCTCTTCTCAGACCCGAAGAACAGATCAATGTAAAACCGGGCGAACTCAACACCGAACTTCGCATCTACGCGTTGGTCCGTCTCGGCATCAGTGACTCCGTCAAAATCGCCTCTCTTCTCCATTGCTCGCCACAGACGGTCTACAACAACAGGCTGCGCGTACGCAACAAGGCCGCCATCCCCAAAGAGAACTTTGCCGACGCCGTAAAATCGCTCGGCAGATTCGCTCTCTAAGCCATAAAAACGCCATACAGCTCATAAAATTCGAGCCTGAAATTCTACTTCTTAAAATCGACATATAACTATAATTCAAGCATATAGCCTTAGTCAAGTTTACCTTATCAACTTACCTGTGAATTTAATTGACCTGTTTCCTGCATAATTTTGCAAGTGAGTTCAATGACCAAAATTCTTCACTGACCATTCATCGTAATACCAAAGTCAAAATTCAATTTAATCTTAAATATGATACATCCGATCAAATCATTTTTCTACTTTTGCTTCGCCTCTGTTCTCACTGCGAGTGCATGCGCATGCTCGAGCGATGACAACGACGAGCCGACATCCGGAAACACAGATGTCGTCATAACCGTCACCCCGGAGACAATCACCACTTCAAACGAAGCGCAGGCAACGGAAATCACAATCAGCGCCAACGCAGACTGGAGCATATCGTCTGACGCCACGTGGTGCAAATGTTTCCCCTCAGGCGGTCTTAAAAACACTGACACAAGCATCACACTGTCCATAGAATCAAATTCAGGCAGCGAAGAACGCACGGCAACTCTGACTGTCACATCAGGCAAGACCGAAAAAAAGATGACCGTCACGCAGTCACCCTCGCCCACAGTCAAAGTGAACGCCAACGCCCTGAACTTCGGCGCACAAGGCGGATCAACTACTTTCACTGTCACATCCAACACCCCGTGGGAACTTACCCCCGCGACCACAGGCTGGTTTACCGTCAGCCCCGAATCCGGAATAGCGGGAGAAACTGAAGTCACTGTAACCTGCAAGGCCAACGACTCCGATGAGAACCGCACAGCCACAATTATCGTAGCCGGCGAAGGCGACAGCGAAAACGTAAAAATCACCCAATACACCGACGTGATCACAACTCCCGACGGATACACACTCGTATGGAACGACGAGTTCAACACCCCCGACGGCAGCTCGCCCGACCTGTCGAAATGGTACTATGAGGAATGGGCACCAGGCTACGTGAACAACGAACTGCAACGCTATGTCGCAGGTGCGCTCGGCAACGACAGGACAGCCGAGATCATCGGCGGAGTGCTCAACATCACTGCCCGCAAGTCAGGCTCCGAAGTAATATCAGCCCGTCTGAACACCAAGGAGATGTGGACCTACGGCTATTTCGAGGCCCGTCTAAAACTGCCCAAAGGCAAAGGCACCTGGCCTGCCTACTGGATGATGCCCGCCGACGGAAACAACTGGCCTCACTGCGGCGAGATCGACATCATGGAAGAAGTCGGCACGAATCCCAACTACACCTCCTCTTCGATCCACTGCACCGCCTACAACCATACAATAGGCACACAAAAGACAGCCGAGCGCCTGACCCCCGGGGCCGAAGACGAGTTCCACACCTACGCTCTCGAATGGACCCCCGACTTCATACGCACTTTTGCCGACGGAGTGCAGCTGTTCTACTTCGCCAACGACAAGAAAGGCGATGAGAACACCTGGCCCTTCGACAAGCCCTTCCACCCGATCCTCAATCTCGCATGGGGCGGCTCATGGGGCGGCATGAACGGCGTAGACGAAAGCGCCCTGCCGACCACCTACATGATCGATTATGTAAGAGTGTTTCAGAAATTATAATAACCAATAATCATAATTCAACCAAGTATTACCCATGAAAAAATTGCTATGCTTTTTTCTTGCTCTGACGGTATGCCTCG
The DNA here is from genome assembly GCA_910587545.1 of uncultured Muribaculaceae bacterium. Classification (GTDB taxonomy): domain Bacteria; phylum Bacteroidota; class Bacteroidia; order Bacteroidales; family Muribaculaceae; genus CAG-873. Next base: position 9,425 of record CAJUMI010000011.1, read on the forward strand.
GCGCTATGGCCAAGGACATCACCGTGAGCGGAACAGTTCTGGGTCGGTCAGACGGCGAACCGCTGATCGGTGCCAGCGTCACAGTCGAAGGCGTCAAGGACGGTGTACTCACTGATATTGACGGTAATTTCCGTATCAACGCACCCGAAGGAGCCACAATCAAAATTTCTTACGTAGGCTATAGCCCGGTAAGCATAATTGCCTCCGCAACCGACAACAATGTGACCGTAACCCTCGACGAGGAAACAAACCTGCTCGACGACGTTGTGGTGATCGGTTACGGCACCCAGAAAAAGAGCGTCGTCACAGCAGCCATCTCAAGCATCGACGAGGACAAACTCGCCACTACTGCTCCCGTCCGTATGGACAACGCCCTCAAGGGTCTCACATCAGGCGTTACCGTCACCTCAGCGTCAGGCCAGCCCGGCGAAGCAGCCCGTGTGCGTGTCCGCGGTATCGGCACCATCAACAATTCCGAGCCTCTCTATATCGTCGACGGTATGCCGATCGAGGGCGGTCTCGATTACCTCAACCCTGCCGACATCCAGTCGATCGAAGTGCTCAAGGACGCAGCATCGGGTGCGGTCTACGGCGCTCGTGCAGCCAACGGTGTCATCCTCGTCACCACCAAGAGCGGCACCAAAGGCAACGCCAAGATAACTTATGACTTTAACTATGGCTGGCAATCAGCCTGGAAACACCGCGATGTGCTCAACGCCACCGACTACGCTGTCATGATGAACGAAGGCTCCATGAACGCCGGCTCGGGCATCCTCTACGCCAACCCCTACTCTTACGGAGAAGGCTTCGACTGGCAGGACGCAGTGTTCTACGACAATGCCCCGATGATGAACCACCAGGTCAGCATCAGCGGCGCCACCGAACGCAACAACTACTTCCTCTCGCTCGGCTATTATACCCAGGACGGTATCGTCGGCGGCAACTACAACCGCTCGAACTACGAACGTCTCACTCTTCGCGCCAACAACATCTACACAGTGTTCGACGAAAGCAAAAATCGCAGCTTCCTCAACAAATTCACCCTGACGGTCAACGCTTCCTATGCGCGCATCAAGAGCAAGGGCATCTCGACCAACTCGACCTGGGGCACTCCTCTCGGTTCGGCTCTCTCACTGTCGCCGATGCTGACTCCTTACGCCGAAGGTGATATGGCCGCACAGCAGCTCGCCTACTATGCCAAGAACGCCAACTATATCTCTGAATACAGCGCCGACGGCCGCCTGTTCCTCGTGCCTGAAGCGTTCGGCAACTATCAGGAAATGGCCAACCCGCTTCAGGAACTCGCACGTAAAGGTAGCCAGGGCTGGAGCCATAAGTTCGTAGGCAACTTCATCGGCGAACTCCAGATCTGGGACAATATCAAATATCGCATCAGCTACGGAGCCGACCTCAGTTTCTACGGTGACGACAACTACACACCCCTCTATTTCAACCGCTCCGGTTCATACAGGACATTTACCTCGGCAAGCGCCACGAAAAGCCAGAGCACAGTATGGCAGCTCGAAAACACTCTCAGTTGGGAAAAAGATTTCGGCGCGCATCACGTATCGGTTCTCCTCGGTCAGTCGGCCAAGGCTTCCCGCGGATCCACTCTCCACGGCTCACGCAACCATGTGACCGATCCCAACCGTCCTTACATTGACGCATCGACCGGTCTTGCCTCCGACGGAGACCAGTCGGCATCCGGAGCTCCCTTTGCCGAAGCCAAACTCGCTTCACTGTTCGCTCGTGTCGGTTATGATTACGACTCGCGCTATATGTTCCAGGCAACTGTCCGCCGCGACGGTTCAAGCCGATTCGGTTCAAACAACCACTGGGCTACATTCCCCTCTTTCTCTGTGGGCTGGAACCCTACAAGCGAAAAATTCCTCGAAGACCGCCCCACATGGTGGAACTCCACAAAGGTACGCTTCTCCTGGGGTAAAAACGGTAACGAGAACATAGGCGACTTCCTCTATCTCGCGCTCGCAGCAAGCGGCAACAACGCTATTTTCGGCAAAAACGAAGTTGTCATCAACGGTGTCAAGGCTTCGATCCTGCCCAACAAGAACCTCAAATGGGAAGAGTCGACCCAGACTGACATAGGTCTAGACTTCGCGTTCCTCGACAATTCGATCAGATTTTCAGTCGACTACTACAAAAAACGCACCTCAGGCATGCTTATGAACATGAGCGTTCCGGCCTACGTAGGCGAGTCTGTTCCTGTCGGCAACGTCGGAACCATGGATAACTCAGGCGTTGAAATGGAACTCAACTTCGTCCGTCGCTTCGGCGACTTCACCGTCAACGTCGGCGGCAACCTCACTTATCTCAAAAACAAGCTCATCGAATACGGCAACGAAGAAGGCTATGCCAACTATGATTCGTTCCAGGGCACAGGTACAATCACCCGCGCCGAGAACGGCAAGCCCTTCCCCTTCTTCTACGGCTACAAGACCGCCGGCATCATCCAGAACCAGGCAGAGGCTGACGCCTACAACGCAAAATACTCAGGCGGCACATTCTCTGACGCCGTTCCGGGCGACGTACGCTTTGTCGATGTCGACGGCAACGGTGTGATCAACGAAGAAGACCGCACTGATCTCGGCAAGGGTATGCCCGATTGGACATACGGCATCAATCTCGGCGTACAGTGGAAAGGCATAGCCGTCAACGCTCTCTTCCAGGGCGTATGGGGCAACCAGATCTTCGACGCCACCCGACGCACCGACGCGCTCGAGTCAAACCTTCCCTCATGGATGCTCGGCCGCTGGACCGGCGAAGGCACCTCCGACCGCATTCCCCGCTTCGTCCGTGCAGACAACCGCAACTGGGTATCGTCGGATCTCCTTATCCACGATGGCGCGTACTGCCGTCTGAAAAACCTCATGATCAGCTACACCCTGCCTCAGGGACTCACACGCAAGGTATCGGTAGACAACTTCCGCGTCTATGTCGCAGCTGAAAACCTCTTCACCTGGACCAAATACCACGGCTTCGATCCCGAAATCTCTTCCGGCGGCACTTCTCTTGGAATCGACTACGGCGTATATCCCCAGGCACGCGTATGGTCAGTCGGCTTCAATATCGGTTTCTAATCTTTACATCCGGAATTCTAAAAAAACTGAATAATGAAAACTTTATATATTTCCGCTGCGCTGTCTATTGCAATGATGAGTACAGCCTGCTCTGACTCATTTCTCGAGGTAAATTCTCCGACACAGCAGCCCATTGAAGAATACTTCAGCACCGACGCTCACATTCAGGAAGCAGTGGTCGCCGCTTACGATCCCCTGCACTGGCCCGACTGGGCGATGGACGAATACAACCCGCTGCATATCATGTCGGACATCATGGCCGATGACCTCTGGATCGGCGGTTCGGACAAGAACGACAATGCCAACTGGCACCGCATGATGAATTTCGAGGCTCAGCCCAATGCCGTGATCTCAGGCATCTGGACCGATGCCTACAGCGGCGTGAAGCGTTGCAACGACGTGATCTACTACATGAACGAATTTGACGTTTCCGATCTCACCCCCGATCGCGCGGCCGATTACGAAGCTCAGGTGCGTGTGCTCCGCGTCTACTATTACAGCTGGCTCTGGAAATTCTGGGGCAACGTGGTCTACTTCGAGCAGAACTTCGACGGCGCCCCCTATCTCGGCACACAATACTCAGCCGACGAGATCTACAAATTCATGATCGAGGATCTCGAAGGCGCTATCGCTCTCGACAAACTCCCGATGAAGGAAAGCGACGAGAATGTCGGCCGCGTGACCAAGGCCATGGCCTATATGCTCTACGCCGAGATCGTCATGTACCAGAACGATGAGACCCGCTTTGCCAAGGCTCTCGAATATATGAACGAGATCATCAACTGCGGTCTCTATGATCTCAATCCCGACTACACCAAGATCTTCCGTACCGAAGGCGAATGGACCGAAGAATCAATCTTCGAAGTAAACTATACCGACGATAATGCCATACGCAGCTGGGACGGTCCGCTTGCCGCAGGCGGCACAGTGCTCCCCACTCTGATCAGCCCCAACGGCTGGCCTTCGGGAGCCGACGGCCACGAAGACGGATGGGGTTTCTGCCCGGTGCGTCAGGAAACTTATGACCGCTATGCAGCCGGCGACGTACGCCGCGATGCCACCTGCTGGAATGCTGCCGCCGCAGGCGAGTCCTACAACGCCCGCTATCAGGACACCGGCCTCTTCCTCGAGAAATATGCCGCCCATACTGGCGACAATGCCCGCCAGAAAGCAGACGCCCAGCTCAACTGGAACAACAATCTCCGCATCTACCGCTTCTCCGAGACTCTGCTCAACGCAGCCGAACTCCTCGTGCGCGGCACGGCAGGCACAGGCAGTGCGCAGTCATATCTCGACCGCGTCCGCTCACGCGCAGGCCTCTCTTCGATCAGCGCAACTCTCGACAACATCATCGAGGAACGTCACCTCGAATTTGTCGGCGAAGGCAAACGCTACTGGGATCTTATCCGCACAGGCAAGGCTGCCACAGTACTCGTCCCTGACGAATATGACTACCGCACCAACGCGTGGACTCCCGCCAAGAAGCATCTGCCGATCCCGCAGTCTGAGATGGACAAGGCTCTCGGCACTCTCACTCAAAATCCTTATTAATCCAACTCTTTTGACATTTATCTCATCATGAAAAAGATAATGAAAAGTATGGCGGCGGCAGCGTATGTGGCTCTCATGAGCCTCTCAGCCGCCTGCTCGGCCGACAAATTCGACGGTGTCGATCCTAACGGTCGTCCCGACGCAAACGAAATCGACGCCACCGTGACCGTCGACCAGGAGACCAATACCTACACCCTCACGCTCAACAATAAAGGATACTATCCTTTCTGGACAGTCAACGTCGGACGCAATCCCAAGACATCGACACTCAACGGCTTCTCGGGCGTGATCGCCGAAGCCGGCACCTATCAGGTCGAAGTACGCATGGGCAACCGCAACGGTCTGTCGGAAGGCTCGAAAGTATATGACATAGTCATCGAAAAGAGCCTCGGAGGTGACTTATTCAAAGGCTTCAACTACGATTTCGAACACAATTTATGGAAAAACTGTAACATAACCGCGGTTAACTACTTCTTTGCCAACAACGACTGGGGAGGCATAGAGATTCCGAGCATGGATCCGACAAAGAACGAAGGATTCTCGTTCATCTTCCCCGCCGACCAGGGCACACAGCAGTGGCAGGCTCAGGTGCACATGACGACCGATATCTGCACTACGGCAGACAAACACTACGACTTCTCCATCTTCCTGCAGTCGGCCGAAGCCCATCCCGGTGTGACGGTGAAACTTCACCCCGACGGTGACGACGGCACATTCTACTGCGAGAAGAAAGTAGCCCTCGAGGCCGGCATAGGCAAATGCTTCTTCCTCTCCGACATGGAAGGCATCGACATGACCAACATGGTTCTCACCCTCGACTTCGCCGGCGGCACTCCCGGAACAGAAATGACAGTGAGCAACGTGGTGTTCAAAGACCACGCTTTCGACGACGGCACCGTTCTGCCCCCCTCAATAGAGTTTGACGACACACGTAACCTGTTCAACGGCTTCTCAATGGTTCACATGACCACTTGGTTTGCCAACAAAGACTGGAACGCTGACGCCATCAGCCAGCCTACAGTCACCCCGACAGACGACGGCTACTTCTTCACCATGCCCGAAGGCGTGGGCGCAGACCAGTGGCAGGGTCAGGTTCACTTCTGGACCGATGTCAAGACCGTCGCCGACAAGCACTACGACTTCTGCGTGACCTTCACCTCTACCGAAGATCATCCCGGCGTGACGATCAAGCTTCAGAAGGGCGACAGCCTCGGCGAGGATGGCGATACCGACGACAACGTATTCTTCTGTCTCGACAAAGTGGTGCTGACGGCCAATGTACCTTACACCTACTATTTCGAGGACCTCACCGGCATCGACACCAACAACATCCAGGTATGCTGTGACTACGCCGGAGGAGTTGCAGGAGCCGAAATCACGGTTTCAAATCTCCACCTTCAGGAGCATCTATGATCTCCTGCCTCACAAAGGATTTCATCATAGGTTTTATTAGATAGATTTTAGGTAAACTTTGTGATCGGCAATCAGCCGCATTAAATCACCTGATGCCTGGTTGCCGATCACTTTCTTTATTATGAAACGATTGACTTATATCACTGCTCTTGCCGTAGGGGCACTGCTGGCGGCCGCATGCCACCGGCATTCAGACGACCGGGCAGAAACCGCGACCGGATTTCTCAAAGTCGACGGACGCGACATCATCACACCCGCAGGTGAAAAATACTACATCCGGGGAACCAATCTCAGCAACTGGCTGAATCCCGAAGGCTATATGTTCGGCTTTTCCAAAACGAACTCTCCGAGAGCCATCAACGACGCTTTCTGCCAGATCATCGGCCCCGACGCCACAGCCGAGTTCTGGAAGAACTTCAAAGACAACTATATCACACGCGCCGACATCGACTTCATCGCGTCGTGCGGTGCCAACACGGTGCGGCTTCCGTTCCACTACAAATTGTTCACCGACGAGGACTACATGGGCCTCTCTTCAGCCCAGGACGGCTTCGCACGCATCGACACGCTCGTCGAATGGTGTCGAGACGCCAATCTCCACCTTATTCTCGACATGCACGACGCTCCCGGCGGTCAGACCGGCGACAATATCGACGACTCCTACGGCTATCCCTGGCTGATGGTAAGCATAGAGAGCCAGAAGAAATTCTGCGACATCTGGCGCAAAATCGCCGGACACTATAAAAACGAGCCTGTGATCCTCGGCTATGAGCTCATCAACGAACCCGTGGCCACCCACTTCGAGGACGAACAGGATGTGCTCAACACCCACCTCATCGAGGTGATGCGTAAAGGCCTCGCCGCCATACGCGAGGTCGACAGCAATCACATAGTGCTGATCGGTTCGCCGCAGTGGAACAGCAATTTCAGTCCGCTTGAAGATGTTGACTTCGGCGACGACAACATCATGTACACCTGCCACCGTTACGGGGGTCCGGCGACAGCCGACGCCATACGCAGCTACATCGATTTCCGCGACCGGACCAACAAGCCCATGTATATGGGCGAGATAGGCCACAACACCGACCAATGGCAGGCCGACTTCGTGCAGGCGATGAAAGACAATGACATATCCTATACCTTCTGGCCTTACAAGAAATGTGAAAGCTCGTGCATGGCCGGTTTCGCGCTGCCCGAAGGCTGGGAAGAGATCGTTGCTTTCACAGAGACGTCCCGCATGTCATACGGCGAAATCCGTCAGAACATGCCCGACCGCGAAGCTGCCCGACGCGCTCTCAACCGGTTTGTCGAGAACTGCAAATTCGAGAACTGCACACCACAGACGTCCTACATCGCATCTATTGCCCTCAAATAACCATCACCACCACACTGCAAAAAACCGGAAAGATTCGTTCTCTCCGGTTTTTTTGTTTATTTTTGCCTCGTGATTATATTTACCTTGTGATTATAAAGCGCCAACATATCGTCGAACATTATACTGCCGACCGCAACAAAACATGGGATGACTTTGTCGCCGCATCGCGCAACGCCACGTTCTTATTGCGACGCGGCTACATGGACTACCACTCCGACCGCTTCACCGACAGATCGCTTATGATCTACCGCAGCGACGGCGACCGACGAAGGCTCATAGCTCTCTTTGCGGCGTGCGACGGCAACGAAGGCGAGATCTGCGCACACGCAGGTCTGACCTACGGCGGCCTCGTCATGTCAGACGCGTCAGACGGCGCTGAAATTCTCGAAGTCATACGTGGCATCATATCCTTCTACCGATGCGCGGGCTACAGGATCATGCGCTATAAAGCCGTGCCGCACATATACCACAGTCGTCCGGCCGAGGAAGACATATACGCCTTGTTCCGCTGTGGCGCCCGACTGTCGGAGTGCAATCTTTCGTCGACAATCGATCTGCGCTCTCCGATCGCATTCAACGAAAACAGCCGCCGCAATATGCGCCGCGCCCTCAGGTCAGGCGTGACAATCGCCGAAAGCCGCGATTTCGAGGTCTACTGGCAGGTACTGGAAAATCTGCTGGACAGCCGCTACGGCACAAAACCGGTCCACTCGGCCGCTGAGATCGCGATGCTCGCCTCGCGTTTTCCCCGGAACATACGCCTGTTTGTGGCGCTGAACACCACCGGTACTGTCATCGCCGGTACTGTCATTTATGTAACCGAGGCATGCGTCCACGCCCAGTATATCGCAGCTTCTCCGGAAGGCAAGAGCCTCGGAGCCCTGCCATTGCTGTTCGACACGGTGATCGGCCGACACTGCGGCCATGCGCGCTATTTTGATTTCGGGACATCAAACGAAGACCACGGCCGATATCTCAACGAAGGTCTGATCATGCAGAAAAACGGCATGGGCGGCCGCGGGGTGACCTACAACACCTACGTCATAGATCTATCACACCCAGCCCCTGACGGACAATCTCAGGCGACGACGAGTCAAGACAATTGATAATAGTAGAGCCTGTCCGTCCGCCCTCACCGGCATCAATCAGCAGATCGGCATCGTAATGGTAGGCCAGTTCCAGCGCGTCGGGCGACGTGATATCGTCCTCGTCAGCGGGAGCAACCGAGGTTGTCATAATCGGATTGCCGAGACCTTCGGCCAAAGCGCGGGCGATACTGTTGTCGGGGATTCTCACACCTACGCTCTTACGGCCCTTGAACACCTTAGGCAGCGGGCTTGCCGAAGGCAAAATCATGGTGAATGGTCCGGGAAGACATGTTTTCATGAGTTTGAAGGCACGGTTGTCGACACGGGCGTATTCAGCCGCCTGCGACATTGACGCGCAGACGATTGACAGCAGTTGTTTGTCGGGATTGATGCCTTTCAGACGGCACAGACGTTCGATGGCACGGCTGTTGAGAGCATCACATCCGAGCGCATAGATTGTGTCGGTCGGATAGATCAGCACCCCGCCGTCGCGCAGGACACGCACGGCGTCGTCGATATGGCGTGCATTGACCGTATCACCGAAGGATGTAAGTATTTTCATGGCTTATAAATGTTGCATCTAATGTATTTGGCCGATGCATATTGTTCGAGCAGCCTGACAGCCATTGCAGTTATCTCGCTATCGTCCATATCGGCGCGGTAGACATTGATCGTGAGCAGCAAGCGGCGGGTCGACGCTGATATTTTCGTCCGTTCGTTGTCGGATGTCGGTGTGCCGATACCGCCTGCAGAGTCTCGCCAGACAGGCAGACAGGCAATGTTGAGCGGCCCCCGGCCTATAGCTTCGTATGGCTCTCCCTCGCGGCCTATGCCGAGCGTCAATGTGTCGCCTTCGATCTTGTCGGCGTCGAAGCCGCCGATCGAGTGGCCGCATGCGACTGAGAGCAGATTGACAAGATCGATCAGCGCCAGCGAGCGGTAAAGGTCGAGCCCCTTGACAAAACGGCGGCACAACGCCTCCGTCGAGGGGCGATAGCGGTTCGGCTCCTTGCCGAAGGCCTTATACGCCTCGCGTGTTCCGGCAATGCCGGGACGCTTGTTGACCTCAGCCATTTCGTGGCAGGATCTGTAACTTTCTGCAAAAGCGGTTATCTCACTCCACAGAGAGTCGTCCGTGGGAAGCGACTCCACCTCGGCCTCGACAGCTATGAGTCTATAGTCGGGCGCCTTCTCTTTTATAATATCTTCAAATTCAAATTTCATGTTCATGCTTCAGTCTGTCGCTGCTGCGGACGGATTACACATATAATATTATATACAGCAAGCCCCGGGGTCGACATTATATCAAACGCCCGGGGCCTGGAGCTTATTGTCTGTCAGACTATATTATTTGATAGACGATACGTTGAAGTTAGCGAATTCGAGGTCTTCGGCAGCGAGTTTGGCCATGCTCGGGTCGAGGCTGACAGCTTTCTTGAGATTGCTTGTAACCATTGACTCGTTGTTGGTGCGTGCGCCGAGGACAGCCATCAGATAGTAAGTGGTTGCGTCAGGCTTGCTGATAGCGGCAAGAGTATTCTTTGCTTTGCTGTAGTCCTTTGTGAGGATCTGGGCGAGAGCGGCGTTGTTGGTCTTGCTGTCGCCGAATGCGCGGGCTGCAGAAGCATTGTCACCCATCTTGAGGTAGTAGATGCCGAGAGCGTCGTTAAGACCGTCAGCACCTGCTGCCTGTCCGAAGTACTGGTTAGCCTTGGTGAGGTCCTTGTCGAGAACTGAAATAAGACCCATGTTCATCTTGGCTTCAGCGCAGTTTGCGTTGAGTGAAAGAGCTTTCTGGAAGTTAGCCTGAGCAGCTTTGTAGTCACCGGTTTCGTATTGAACGACACCGAGGTTGTTCCATGTGCGGTAGTCGTTGGGATAGATGCGGGCAGCTGTGTCGTAGATCTTCAGACGTTCTGCGTCGTTGTCGGTGAGAGTGGCGCAGTAGAGGATCTCGTCAATCGAGAGGGCTTTGGGATTGGTCTTGAAGAGCTCCTGGATTTCAGCATCGCTCTTGCCGATAACGTCGATAGAAGCAGTGATGCGTGAGTAACGGAGCTGGGGAAGGATTTCTTCTGCGAGAACCTCGAATACGTTAGAAAGATTACGGATTCCCTTTTCTCGCTGCTCGGGATCTTTATACATTGAAAGAACGCTGAGGATAAGATCCTTGTCCTGGATATTGCTCTTCGAAACGAGTTCTTTGAAGCCTTCCCAGTCTTCAGCGGTGAAGTGTTTGGTGAGTTCGCCGAATTCTGTGATATTGTCTTTCTTCAGCTGTTTTTCGATGTAGTTGACCGTATTCTTCTCACGATCCTGAGCGAGTTCGGTGTTCCAAGCCTCGGGACCTTCGGGAGAAGCGTAAGAGTTGACGTTGATTTCCTTGAGTTCACGCGAAGCGTTGCCTGAAGTCTCAAGGATCTCCTTGCGGAGTTCGTCCATAGCGTTGGTTTTGAGCTGGCCGGCGCGGATGTTTGCACGGTTGATGAGGAACATGATGTCGGCAGCATATTTTTCGTTGATGACGCGCTGGAATTTATCGGGAGCGATAGCCGGATCAACAGTTGCAGCTGTTGCGAGGGCTGCTGTAGAAACAACGCCTGTAGCAACCTGAACGCGGGGAAGGACATACTGCTTGCTGCCCTGGTTTACTGTGAAAGCGAGCTCGAGAACGCTCTGGTTCATTTCGGGCTGATAAACGTAGCCTACAGGGATTGTGACAGTACCGCCGTTTTCATAAGAGATCACGGGATTGTTGCCACGCACTTTCTCACCCTGGAAACTGTAAGACTGAGAAGCCACTTCAGTGCCGTTGAACACGAGATAGGGGGTAACGGTCACTTCAGCGTTCTTGACAAAGAACTTCTGGGGGACACGAGCTGTAACTGTAGCGGGAACTTTTTCACCAACCACTTCGAGAGGATTGGGGTTTACGCTAAAATAATCAGACTTAAACTGTCCGAGTTTCTTGCTGCAAGACGAGAATGCGACTGCTGCACCAAGAACTGCGATGAAACAAAGTTTACGGTTCATGACTTTGTGATGAATTGGTTTTATGAATAAATTATGTTAATGTTTTCTCTTTTGGACGAATCCAGGTGCAAATATAGCTATTTTTTGTCGGAGAAAACGTAATATTGCCTGATTTATTTGCTTAATATTTCAAAAAACATGACCTATAACGCATTTTTCGGCGAATAATCACTAATTTTGTCACGCCTAATATTGTTTATAGACCGCAGTGATATACCTGCCGCCCGTTTTGGCATCCCCCTTAATTAACCGAGTAAATAACTTATCTATTTAGCTTTTGACGAATGAGAAAATGGCGCATCGAAGACAGCGCGGAGTTGTATAACATCAACGGCTGGGGCCGTAATTACTTTAACATCAACGAAAAAGGGCACGTAACCGTCACACCCAGACCGGGCTGTGCATCCGTAGACCTCAAAGATGTGATGGACGAACTGCAGGTGCGCGACATCACAGCCCCCGTGTTGCTGAGATTTCCCGACATCCTCGACACCCGCATCGAGAAAATATCCAACTGCTTTGCCAAGGCATCAGAACAATATGACTACAAAGCCAACAGCTATCTGATCTATCCGATCAAAGTCAATCAGATACGCGAAGTCGTCGAGGAAGTCGTCAGCTATGGCAAAAAGTTCAACATCGGACTGGAAGCCGGTTCAAAGCCTGAACTTCACGCCGTGCTCGCCACAAACATCGCCGAAAACGCCCTTATCATCTGCAACGGATACAAAGACGAAAGCTATATAGAACTGGCTCTGCTCGCCCAGAAAATGGGTCGGCGGATATTTCTGGTTGTCGAGAAACTCAACGAGTTGCGGCTGATCGCCGACATCGCCAAACGTCTGAAAATACGCCCCAACATAGGCATACGCATCAAGTTGTCAAGCTCCGGATCAGGCAAATGGGAGGAAAGCGGGGGCGACCAGTCGAAGTTCGGAGTCGATTCGTCGGAACTGCTCGAGGCACTCGACATCCTTCGGCGCCACGACATGTCAGACTGTCTGCGGCTCATCCACTTCCATATCGGCAGCCAGATCACCAAAATACGCCGCATCAAAAATGCCCTGCGCGAAGCCACACAATTTTATGTCCAGCTATCCAAAATGGGCTTCAACATCGACTTTATCGATATCGGCGGCGGCCTTGGCGTCGATTACGACGGCACACGTAACAGCGCCAGCGAAAGTTCGATGAACTATTCGATACAGGAATACGCCAACGATGCAATCTCGGCTCTAGTCGACGCCTGCACCAAAAATGACCTTCCGCAGCCCAACATCATCACCGAGAGCGGCCGTTCTCTTGCCGCACATCATTCGATACTTGTATTCGAGGCTCTCGAGACCACCCACCTGCCGGAATGGAAAGACACGGAGGAACTCGGACCGGATGCCCACGAACTAGCCAGCGAACTTTATGACATCTGGGATCGCCTTGACCAGTCACGTATATTCGAGAGCTGGCACGACGCCCTGCAGATACGCGAGGAAGCGCTCGACCTTTTCAGCCTCGGCATGCTCGATCTCAAGACCCGGGCACAGATCGAAAAACTTTTCTGGTCCATCGCGCGCGAAGTCGGAGAGATAGCATCCTCGATGAAGCATGCACCCGAGGAACTGCGCAAGATAGCGCGCATGCTTCCTGACAAATATTTCTGCAACTTCTCGCTGTTCCAGTCACTGCCTGACTCTTGGGCCATCGACCAACTGTTTCCCATCATCCCGATAGCGCGTCTCGACGAAAAGCCCCAGCGCACATGCACCATACAGGACATCACCTGCGACTCCGACGGCAAGATCGCCAATTTTATAACCTCGTCAGGCCTGTCATCATCCCTGCCGATCCACTCTCTCCGCCAAGGCGAATCTTATTATATTGGAGTTTTTCTCGTCGGAGCATATCAAGAAATCCTCGGCGACATGCACAATCTGTTCGGCGACACAAACGCAGTCCACATCAATGTCTATCGAGACCACTATGAAATCGATCAGGTGATCGACGGCGAGACAGTGGCCGAAGTCCTCGACTACGTGCAGTACAATCCTAAGAAACTCGCCCGCAACGTCGAGACCTGGGTTACGGCATCGATGAAGGCCGGAGCCATCTCGCCCGAAGAAGGCCGCGACTTCCTCAGCACCTACCGTTCGGGACTCTATGGCTACACCTACCTCGAAAAAGACTGATCGGACATAAGCCTGACATGCAACGCTATTTCATGCACCTCGCCTACCGCGGCGCGCCTTTTCACGGCTGGCAGTCCCAGCCCAATGCCGTCAGCGTACAGTCGGTCATCGAAGACGCCCTGTCACGCTACATGCGACGTCCGGTGGCGATCGTCGGTGCAGGCCGCACCGACGCCGGAGTCAACGCCCGCATGATGATAGCCCATCTCGACCTCGAGATCGGGCCTGATGACACGCCCCGGCTCGTCACGGCGCTCAATTCGATGATAGGCCGCGACATAGCCGTCCACAGCCTGCATCCCGTCGCTCCTGACGCCCACGCACGTTTCGACGCCACCAGCCGCACATACCATTATTATGCCCACACCCGCAAATCGCCCTTCAGCCATGATCTGTCGTGGCAGGCTCCCCCGTCGCTCGACTTCGACGCCATGAACCGGGCCGCCGCCCTGTTGCCAGGCCGCCGCGACTTCACTTCGTTTTCAAAACTCCACACCGACACCCACACGAACATCTGCACACTCACCGACGCCCACTGGGAGCGGATCGACAGTGACAACTGGCGATTTGTGATCACAGCCGACCGCTTCCTGCGCAACATGGTCAGAGCCGTGGTCGGCACTCTCGTCGACGTCGGGCGCGGCAAAATGCGGCCTGAAGACATCATCGGCATAATCGACCGCAAAGACAGATGCGCCGCCGGAACATCCATGCCGGGCCACGCGCTATTCCTGTGGAATATCAGCTATCCGTTTCCCTTCTGAGACCCCGTAAATGCACTGCGTTAACACGCTTTAGACAAAATAATTGGGTAAAAATTTCCGTATTACAGGAAAAATGCTTTACTTTGCACCGCGAAATTGAATTTTAATCATTAAAAACCTTAATTATTATGTCAGAAATTGCAGATCGCGTAAAAGCTATCATCGTTGACAAGCTCAGCGTAGAAGAAGACAAAATCACTCCTGCTGCGTCTTTCACAACAGACCTCGGCGCAGACTCACTCGACACTGTTGAGCTCATCATGGAATTCGAGAAAGAATTCGGCATCCAGATCCCCGATGACCAGGCAGAAAAGATCGCTACTGTAGGCGACGCTATCGCTTTCATCGAAGAAGCTAAGAAATAATAGATTATCTCCCCCGATAATCACAAACAAAAAAACTTGCTTTGGCAAACCCACTTTTCTAACTAAATGGAATTAAAAAGAGTTGTCGTAACCGGTCTCGGAGCCCTTTCGCCCCTTGGCAATGATGTCGCCACCACCTGGGACAATGCCAAGAACGGAAAAAGCGGCGCCGGTCCTATTACCCACTTTGACGCATCCAAGTTCAAGACTCAGTTTGCTTGCGAAGTGAAGGATTTCGATCCCAACCAGCACTTCGACCGCAAAAAGCAGCGTCAGCTCGACCTCTACGCGCAGTATGCAATCGTTGCTGCCCGTCAGGCCGTCGAAGACGCAGGTCTTGAAGCCGAAGGTGCTGTCGACAAAAATCGCGTAGGTGTGATCGTTGCTGCCGGTATCGGCGGTCTTCACACATTCGAGGAAGAAGCGGGATATTTCGCTCTCCACGGCGAGGAAATGGGTCCAAAATACAACCCGTTCTTCATCCCCAAAATGATCGCCGACATCGCATCGGGTCACATCTCGATGGAATATGGCTATCATGGCCCCAACTTCGGAACCGTCTCGGCCTGCGCATCGTCAAACAATGCCATCATCGATGCCTTCAACCTCATCCGTCTCGGCAAGGCTGACGCCATCGTTACGGGAGGTGCTGAAGCTGCCATTTTCCCGGCCGGCGTGGGAGGCTTCAATTCGATGCATGCCCTGTCGACCCGCAACGACAGCCCCGAGACAGCGTCTCGTCCGTTCAGCAAGTCGCGCGACGGCTTTGTCATGGGCGAAGGTGCGGCAGTGCTCGTGCTCGAAGAACTCGAACATGCACTCGCTCGTGGAGCTAAAATCTATGCCGAAGTTGCCGGCGGCGGCCTCTCAGCCGACGCCTACCACCTGACGGCTACTCATCCCGAAGGCCTCGGTGCGATCCTCGCGATGACCAATGCCCTCGAAGACGCCGAAATGAAGCCCGAAGACATCGATTATATCAACGTCCACGGCACATCGACACCCGTCGGTGACATTTCAGAAGTCAAGGCCATCGTGGAAGTGTTTGGCGAACATGCCTACAAACTCAACATCTCATCGACAAAATCGATGACCGGCCATCTCCTCGGAGCTACCGGCGCCCTCGAAGCGATGTTCAGCGTGAAGGCTATTCAGGAAGACATCATTCCTCCTACCATCAACCACGATCCCGAAGATCTTGACGAAAACATCGACTACAACCTCAACTTCACATTTGACCGCGCCCAAAACCGCCCCGTGCGCGCCGCACTGTCAAACTCGTTTGGCTTCGGCGGTCACAACGCGACTGTCATTTTCAAAAAGTACGAATAGTAAGTCACTGTCTATCATCAATATCATATGATAAAACAGGGGTCCGCCGACGCGGACCCCTGTTTTATCATATCCGTCTGTAGATCCGGGACTCACATCTTGATGTCGAGACATGGCCAGAGACAGTTGGGAATCATACCCCACAGTCCGGCGACTATTTTCCACCGGCTGTCGATCGTCGCGACACGGCGGCGAGCCATGATTGCCTTCTCGATGCGCGGCGCGGCATAGTCTATGCTCATAAGCATAGGATAGTTCTTGTTCCCTTCGAGCAGAGGCGTGTCCACAAAACCCGGGCGGAGGTCGATGACGCTGACATTGACATGCTGACTGTGGGCAAGCTGATCGATGGCCTGGAGATAGGTCCACTGATAGCGTTTCGAAGCCGCATAGGCGGCACTCACGCCTAAGCCCTTGACACCGGCCACGGAAGTGATGGCCGCTATGCGCCCCTTGCTGGCGTTGGCCGTGGCCTTGAAATAGCGATAGGCTGCATTGATGATGCGGGTAAAGCCCGTGACATTGACACCGATTGTCGCCTCATCCTTGCCGAGGTTGAGCACCGGATTATACCAGCCCGTGCCGGCAGCATAAAGCAGGATGTCCATGCCGTCAAGCTCCTCGATAAGGTCTTCGAAACGCTTCACGGCATCCGGAGCCGTTACATCAATGACCGAGGAAGTGATGCGGTCAGGGAAAAGGTCTCTGACTGCAGCAAGGCGTTGCTCATTGCGGGCGGCGATGCCTACCCGCCATCCTGCGCGTGCAAAGTCAGTGGCAATCCTCATTCCCATCCCTGACGATGCTCCGATTATTATTATCTTCTTCATGACTTACGGTTGATTTTTACTCAACCGACTCTTCTGACTCTTGTGAAGGGGCGGCTGAAGATTGTTCATCTGATGATATAACTTCGCCAGCACCGCCTTTGTTCAGTTTCGAAAGAGAGAAAGTGTATGTCACAGAAAAACTCCCAGTCACAGAGGCGCTGCGGGATCCATAGCCTGGGATGTACCACGGCTTGCCATAGGCGGTCTTCGACTCATGGAGTATCGAGTGATATTTGAAAGCCCAGCCTGCCGATATGGGGCCCCATAGTTTTACCCTCAGTCCCAGGACAAATTCCATCCACCCGACTGTCGAAGTCTGCGACGGTATGCCGAATTTGGCGGCTTCGTCCCAGTAAGGCACATCGACGGTTATGTTGGCGATCGAATATCTGAACGATGAAAAACCGTAACGCAGACCGCCATAAAACTGATAGTCGGGCGACGAGTTGTAAAGGAAGTTATAATTCATGCCTATGCGCATAAACAGGCTCATCGGCGACTTGTAGGTGTAATTGTTGCCAGATGGCTTATGGTCGGCCATTCCGAGGCCGAGTTCAAAAACCGGCTTGTAACGGTTGTGCAGACTCACCTCTGCGCCAAAGCCGATCAGTCCGTAGTCCTGGCCGAAGGCTCTCATGAGCGGATCCCAGATGTCTACGCTGACAGAGGCGGCGTCCCATAACGGATATTTCATCCTGACCACAGGCAGAAGAGCTGTCGAGTCCATCCATTGTTCTCCGGTGACGGTGTCGACATAGACAGTGCGCCCCTGCTCGTCGTGAAAGTGGGTCGAACGCGCTATGCGCGCCTGCATGATGCGGGCGGTGTCGTTACGCGCCTCATTGATGGACTGGGTGACAGTTGCGGGCGTCTCCACAGGCGTTACGCGGCGCTTCGGGGGCGTCTGCGCCGACATCCCGACCACCGATGCAATGAGTATGACCGTCACCAGACACGACCTTAATATGTTGCTGCTACTTGTCATTGCTCTCCGTCTGCGACTCTGAAATAGATATTTACATACACCTTGTCGACGTTGGTCACCATCGAATCCAAGATTTCCACCCGCTCGATCAGATGGTCGGTGTAGTCCATACGTGTAATATGATATTTGTAATAGGCGCCGCACTCCTCAGACGCGAAAAACGGTATGCTCTTGTAGTCAAACGTTATCGTGTCGTTAAGTTCGGGATAATCGAGCTGCTTCCACTTGTAGGCGAAGCACCACGACACCGTTTCGTGGGTAGGACGCATAGGCAGATAGACCTGTGAGACCGCCTGTCCGGCCTGACTGAGGATGCTGTCGCCGGGCTGGCCGACGCCCGATATCGAAATGGAGTCGACACTGATGACCTTATCATCGGCCGGGTTGAGGAACTCAGCAAGAGGAACAGCATTGCGGTTCTCAGTACAGCCCGAACTGCTGCACGACTGAAATGCCGTAAGCGTCATTGCCGACAACGCCACCGCCAAAGCGGCAAACATAAAATGGCTGGTCTTTTTCTTCATTCGATATTGAGTTCTTCGTCTATCTCATAGTCGTTGCGCCCCGGCGAATTGCGCACCACAAGTTCACCGACAAATCCGGCGAGGAATAGCTGCGAGCCGAGCAACATCATCACCAGCGCGAGGTAGAAATACGGCGAATCTGTCACCAGTATGTAACTGTTGCCGTGATTCATGTTCCACAGCTTGATCGCGCCCACGACCGCCACGGCTATGAAGCCGAGGACAAACATCAGACTGCCGAGCAGCCCGAAAAAGTGCATCGGTTTGGCTCCGAATCTACCGGTGAACCAAAGCGTGGCGAGATCAAGATAGCCGTTGACAAAACGGTCGAGGCCAAATTTTGTCTTGCCGTATTTACGCGCCTGATGGTGGACGACTTTCTCGCCTATGCGGTTGAAACCGGCGAGTTTGGCAAGATAGGGTATATAGCGGTGCATGTCGCCATAGACCTCGATATGCTCTATCACCTTATGACGATAGGCCTTCAGGCCGCAGTTGAAGTCATGAAGATTCTTGATGCCGCTGACCTTGCGCGCCGTGGCGTTGAACAGCTTCGTCGGGATTGTCTTCGACAGCGGGTCATAGCGTTTCTGCTTGTAGCCCGACACCAAGTCATAGCCGTCCTCGGTGATCATGCGGTAGAGTTCGGGGATCTCGTCGGGACTGTCCTGCAGATCGGCGTCCATCGTGATGACCACGTCGCCCTTGGCGCGGCGGAAACCGGTGTTCAGCGCCGGCGACTTGCCGTAGTTGCGGCGGAACGACACACCTTTGACCGACGGATTGTTCTGCCGCAGACGCTTGATCACCTCCCAGGAGTTGTCGGTCGACCCGTCGTCGACAAATATTATCTCATAGCTGAAACCGTTGGCCGACATCACCCGCCCGATCCACTGCTCGAGTTCGGGAAGCGATTCGGCCTCGTTGTATAACGGTATGACTACTGATATATCCATTATTATGTAAGATTATTGTTGCATTTGCGGGGGCTTCGGCGGCGCAGGCCGAGTGACAGCCCTTATTATCGAAGACAGAACCATCGACAGTAACGAACCCGTCAAAACTCCGAACCAGATGATCTGCATGGCCGTCCCGCCGGCCGTAGGCTGCAAGTTGTTGTCCTGAATCTTCTGCAGTAGATTGGCTATTTCTCTTGCTTCGGCGGTGTCGACAGCCAAGTACAGCTCTTTGGCCATGTTGATAGAATTGTTGATATACGCCGGCTCGATAAAACGCAGATAGATATACGCGGTCAGAGCCATCAGCAACGATCCGAAGAAGAAAATACAGATGCCGTGGAGCCACATGGCGGAAAACTGTCTCTTACAGTTGTCGGCGCGGTAGCCGCGGCGCAAGAAAAAATAAACTATGACAGGCACAGCGGCAACCATCACCATAGCCGCAAGAAACAAGACCGGACTGTCGATAGACTTGAACAGTGCCACACACAGCACCGACAGATATATACCGAACCAGAAACCGTCGTCCGCTCCGCGACGATAGATCGATTTCACCATGCCATTTGACTGATTATCCATTATTAAATCTGAAAAGCATTGCTTACACTGCAAAGTTAATGCAAAATAATCAGCCTCACAACATTTCGCGTCAGAAGTGACACATGGAAGATGGAGCGGCGGCGATTTTTCGCGTCGCCGAATGTAATTTCACGAAAATTACATTATCTTTGTGATCAACAACATAGAATTGAATATCCCAACAAAACCAGATAACCAAATGGCAAGCAATAACAAAATATCAAAAGTCTATTATTGCCCTCGCATCACTGCTGACAATCTTGTCGGAATATATGATGCGCTCGGGCGGGAGGCAAAAGGGCGCGTGGCTGTCAAACTATCGACAGGCGAGGCCGGCAATCCCAACCATCTGAGCGTGGATGTGATCAAGAAGCTCGTCCACAAGGTCGACGGCACAATCGTCGAGTGTAACACAGCCTACGACGGGCGCCGCAACAACACTCCGGATCATCTTCAGACTGCCGCCGAACACGGTTTCACGGCCATCGCCGAAGTCGACATCATGGACGAAGCCGGCGACATGGCGCTCCCCGTCCGCAACGGCAGACATCTCAAAGAGAATTTCGTCGGCAGGAACTGGCGCAATTACGACTTCACAATAATCCTCTCGCATTTCAAAGGACACCCGATGGCCGGGTTCGGCGGAGCGCTGAAGAATGTCGCTATCGGCATGGCCTCTGCCGAGGGCAAGGCGTGGATCCACACAGCCGGCCAATCAAAGGCTGTTCCCATTGACTGGGAGAAGATTCCGCCACAGAATGATTTTCTCGAGTCGATGGCCGAAGCCTGTGAATCCGTATTCGACGTTGCCGGCGAAAACATATTGTATATCAGCGTAGCCAACAACCTATCGGTCGATTGCGACTGTGTGGCCGAGCCCGAAAAGGTGATGATGAGCGATATTGGCATTCTTGCCTCGCTCGACCCCGTGGCGCTCGACCGTGCATGCGTCGACATGGTCTATGCATCGCCCGACCACGGCAAGATGCATCTCATCGAGCGGATGGAGTCGCGCGGAGCCTGCCGCTTGCTTGACTACGCCGAGGAACTCGGATTAGGAAGTCAGAAATACGAAATCGTAAATGTCGAACCTGTCAGAACTGAATAGTCTGCTTGCCGTTGATGCAGTCCTGCTGTGCGGAGTCAGCGGTTCAGGCAAGACCCGGCTGGCTAAAAAGCTGGAAAGAGCCGGTTTTCATCGGATTTCAATCGACGGGCTCGTAGACCTGCGCTACGGCCATGAATTCGACAATATGTCGCCTGAACTCAGAAAGGCCGCCTACAACGAAGCACACTCTGCGGCAGCTGCGGAACTTGAGCGTCTGCTGTCTGAAGGGCGCAAGGTTGTGATCGACGGTTCGATGTGCAAGCGGGCCAAGCGCGACATGATGCGCGAAGTCTGCCGGCGCTGCGGTGTCGAGGCCCTGACCGTATTTCTCGACGCAACGTTCGAGACCCTCAGCGGGCGCCTGTCCGGCCGTCGCGACAGCGGTCCCGATGACCGGACAGTCTCGACCGGGGAACTAAAGACATTCCTCGCAAATTTCGAACGCCCTACCCCGGACGAGCACACACTGATCATGCTACAGCAATGACCGCATTCAGTGCTGATATGTTAATTCACAGCGGGCGGCCTTCGTAGTCGGAGATCACGCGTCGCCACTCGGGCGAGATGTCGACGGCTCGGCAGGTGTGGGTGTCGATGTTGACCATAGTTGTTATTGCCCGGCATTTCACTTCGCCGGTGTCGGAGTTGACGACGCGCTGCTCAAGCCGGAGCGATTTGGCCGACATCGACTCGACGGCCGTAAGCACCTCGAGCGGTTCCTCGAGATAAGCCGGGGCATGGAAGTCGCAGTTAATGTTGGCGACGACCACGGCCAGTTTGTCGTGGTCGAGGCGTCCGTCGATAAACTGATGGAAATAGTTGGCCTTGCCGAGATCCATGAGCTGGATATACACCGAGTTGTTTAGGTGGCCTAGCATATCGATGTCGTTGAACCGAAGCTGCACGGGCTGACGATGATGAAATTCGAAATTAGCCTGAGGTACGCGTGACTGAGACATTGCTTATAGTTTTTTTTGATATTACCTAATGAATAACAATCGACTTGACGATTTGTCGGCCGACAGCCTGATTTATCCGGCCGCAGAGATTGTCGGTAAGGAATGAGAGTTCGCTTTTGAGCGGAGCCGAGGAGATATAGACGTGGAGCACACCGTCGGTTATGTAGCGCCTGGTGGTTAGACGGTTGACGGTAGGCCCGACGACTTCGGCCCACAGATAGGATGCACGCTGCTCGTCGTAGACATCGCGGAGCCCGACGCGCGACATAGCCTCGTTAAATATCTGGGCAAACGGTTTCGGATCGGTCCACTTCATAATCTAACGCGATATAGGGGTGAACACTCCGCCGACAACACTCCAGATGGAGTCGCTGCCGCCGGTAAGGGCTATGATCTCGTCGAGATGGCGACGGTTGGTGTCGGTGACAAATATCTGGCCAAAGGTGTCGGTCGCGACTATGCGCATGATCCGCTCGACACGGCCTGCGTCGAGTTTGTCGAAAATGTCGTCGAGCAGCAGCAGGGGCGACATGGCAGTGACCTCCCGCAGAAACTCATACTGGGCGAAGCGCAGGGCTATGGTGTAGGTCTTGGACTGACCCTGCGAGGCCGTCTGGCGCGCGGGCATGTCGTCGAGGGTCATCTCCACGTCGTCGCGGTGGATGCCTACGGAAGTATGCCGCAGGATGCGGTCGCGCTCGCGGTTGGCGGCGAGCAGACCGGCGAGAGTGACGCCGTCGGACAGATGAGAGCGATAGGTCAGCCGCGGAGTCTCGCGTGTGCCGGAAATTTCGGCATAATAACGTCCGAAGATCTCAGACAGACGATCGACTCGCTCAGCGCGCACACGGCGGATATAGTCGGCCGACATGTCCATCTGCATCTCCACGGCCATGTAGAGACTGGTATCGGCAATGCCGTCGCGCAACATCGAGTTGCGCTGGGTAAGAGTCCGGTTATAGCGGATCAAAGCCTCGAGATAGCGGGCGTCGCCCTGAGAAATGACCATGTCGAGGAAGCGTCGACGCACCTCGCCGCTGCCATTGATAATCTCTATGTCGGCCGGAGCGACCATGACGAGCGGAAAAAGGCCGATATGCTCGCTCAGACGGCGGTATTCCTTGCCGGAGCGGCGAAATGACTTGCGTTTGCCGACAGCGAGCCCCGCCACAATCTCCTCGTCGACATCACGACGCAGATAATGACCGCGCACTATGGCGAAATCCTCGCCGCGTCTGATCAGCATCGGGTCGGTCAGACCGGCGAAACTCTTGCAGAAACTGAGGAAGTGGATCGCGTCAAGAAGGTTGCTTTTGCCAACTCCGTTGTCGCCCAGAAAGCAGTTGATCTTGTGAGAGAACTCGAGCGAGCACTCGCCGATGTTCTTGAAATTGGTCAGATTCAGTGACTGCAGTATCATCGATTGAACGCTTCGCTGAAGAAAAGCAGATAGTGGAGAATCGAATTGTTCCAGTATTCCCATGTGTGGGCTCCGGGACGCGAGACATAGTCATGGGGTATGCCGGCTTCGAGCAACACGCGGTGGAGATTGTCATTGACACCGGCGAAGAAGTCGTCTACGCCGCAGTCAAAATAGATGTTGACCTGACCGGGCCTGATATTTTTGACCAGGTTCACTACGGCTGCGGCCTCCCAGCGCTCGGGATGAGTCTCCATCGTGCCGAGAGCATTGTTGAGGTTCCAGTTGCCTGGAAATGGACGGATGTCGACACCGCCGCTCATGCTGCCGGCGTTGCCGAACACATCGGGATGACGGAAAGCGAGATAGAGCGCTCCGTGGCCTCCCATGCTCAGACCGGTGACAGCGCGTTTCGACGGCTCGGGAATTGTCGGATAGTTTTTATCTATAAACGGGATAAGATCATTGATGAAGAATGACTCCATCTGTATGCCGGGATTCTCGAACGAGTCCATGTACCATGAGTCGCGGCCATCAGGATTGACAATGATCATGCCATAGCGGTCAGCCATGTCCTTGATGCGTGGCTGGTGTGAGAGCCAGTCGTTCTGATTGCCGGCATAGCCATGTAGAACATAAGCGACGGGCAGTCGGCGGTCTGACTGAACATCATCCGGCACAACGACCAGGACGGTCATGGCGGTTGAGAGATTTCCGGTCGCCACTGTCACGGTGTCGACTCGGGCCGCTGACGCCGCAAACACGGCAAAGGCCACGAAAAGAGTTGAAAGAATGCGCTTCATCTGAAATTTTCATTTTAGAATTACAAAGGTAAACAAAAAATACGAGAATATTTTGTGTAATTTTGCGTGTAAATATCGCATCAGCAAAAATATCAGCAAATGGCTAAAATCTTATTGAGCTTCGACACCGAGGAGTTTGACGTTCCCCGCGAGCACGGAGTCGACATCACGCTCGGAGAAGCAATGAAAATATCAGTGGCCGGAACGACACGCATACTCGACACACTGCGCGGCCGCGGCGTCAAGGCAACATTTTTCTGCACATCCAACTTTGTCGAGAACGCTCCCGACGTCATGCGGCGCATAATCGACGAGGGTCACGAACTCGCGGCCCACGGCTGCGACCACTGGCGGCCGCAGCCAGGCGACGTAGCCCGCTCGAAGGAAATCATCGAGCGCCTGAGCGGTGTGACAGTCCGCGGCTACCGCCAGCCGCGCATGTTCCCGGTCTCCGACACCGAGATCGCCCGCTGCGGCTATGTCTACAACTCGTCGCTCAATCCGGCGTTCATCCCCGGCCGCTACATGCACCTCACCGACCCGCGGACATGCTTCATGAAAGACGGCATACTCCAGATCCCGGCGTCGGTGACGCCGCTGCTGCGCTTTCCGCTGTTCTGGCTCAGCTATCACCACCTGCCGGCCTCTCTCTACCGCCGGCTGGCCCGTCGCGTGGCCTCGCACGACGGATATTTCGCGACATATTTTCACCCGTGGGAGTTCTTCGATCTGTCATCGCGTCCCGACCTGCAAATGCCTTATCTCATCCGCCACAACTCCGGCGACGGCATGGCCGAGCGTCTCGGCGAGCTGATCGACTGTTTCAAAGCAAGAGGCGACGAATTCACCACCTACTACGAATTTGCAAAAACCAAAATAATATGATACGACTTGCAATCGTGTGCCCGTGCTACAACGAGGAGGCTGTGATCGGACGGTCATCGGAGCGGCTGCTCGATCTGCTCGACAGGCTTACAGCCGGAGGGAAGATCACGTCTGACAGCTTTGTCCTCTTTGTCAATGACGGCAGCCGCGACCGCACCTGGCACCTGATCAAAGCCCTTCACGACGAAAACCCCGTGCGCTTCAAGGGCATAGACCTGGCCCACAACGCCGGACACCAGAAGGCGATACTCGCCGGCATGCTCACGGCCGTCAGAACGGCCGACGCCGTCGTGACGGTCGACGTCGACCTGCAGGACGACATCGAGGCCATAGGCCGGATGATCGACGCATACAACGAGGGCTACGACGTGGTCTACGGCGTAAAAGTCTCGCGCAAGGCCGATCCGGCCCTGAAGCGGATGACGGCCGTCGCCTTCTACAGACTTCAGCAGAAATTAGGCGTAGAGACCGTCTACAATCACGCTGACTTCCGTTTCATTAGCCGCCGCGTCGTCGAGGAACTCAGCCGTTACGGCGAACGCAATCTCTATCTCCGCGGCATAATACCGATGATCGGCTTCCGCTCGACAACCGTCGACGATGTCATAAGCGAACGCGAGGCCGGAGAGTCGAAATACACCGTCTCGAAGATGTTTACATTAGCCCTCAACGGCATCACGTCGTTCTCGGTCAAACCGATTTACAGTATCCTTTCAACGGGTCTGATCTTTGTACTCGTCTCGGTAGGGATTGGGATCTATGTGATCGCATCGCTTATCTCAGGTACAGCCGAACACGGCTGGGCGTCGCTGATGCTGTCAGTGTGGTTTGTCGGCGGGATCGTGCTGCTCGCCATCGGGATGATAGGCCTATATATCGGCCGCATCTTCATCGAGGTCAAGCATCGCCCCCACTACCATATCAGAGAAGAGTTAGACTGATCAGACCTCTCGGACCTGTCAGACGAGGTTCGACAGGTCTGATTATATTTGAATCAAGATGGGGTGCCCGCCGGGCACCCCATCTATTTATGATATTGACAATCTTACTTTATTTTTTCACGACAGTCGCAGTCCAGGGGATGTTGCGGATATTGAGAGTGATGTCGTATGTTCCGGTCTCGGCACACGTGAAGTTGGAGCCGTTGAACGGATTGAGGTTGTCGAAACTGCCGCCGAGGCTGGCAGTCCAGTCGTTATTGGCGCGGAATTTCCATTCGTCGCCTTCGTTCATGTCCTGAGTGACGGTGTAGGTGAAGTCATCGACCTTGGTCATTTCTTCAGATGCGGCCCAGCCGTTGAAGCCACCTATGATGCCCCAGCTGTTGATCTTGACAAGCTGAAGATCTTTTGTCACATAGTTGAGCGAGATATAGTAGAGACCCGGTTCGGCGACGTTGATGTTCTTGCTGCCGACAGCCGCACCTTTACCGATAAGTTCACCACTGTCTGTAGTCACGAATGTCAGACCGCCGTCGCTGCCGAAGTCGCCGCTCCATCCGTTGGTGGGCGCGAATTTGAACTCGCTGCCGAGAACCGCCAGACCGGCATATTCGGTGTAGTTATTGGTCCACATAGTGGGCTCCGCGGCAAACGCCCAGGAAAGGCCGTTGACATTATCACCCGCGAGCCAGAAGTTCTCGATGGCCTGCTTGTAAGAGAAAGTCATGGCATCGTTTTTGCCTTCGGCTGCAGCGATACGGTCGATCCTGACCTCGAACATCACGCGACCCGCGATGTCGAGATAGCCGGCGAGCTGATCGGCGCTTTCGTCGAGATTGCCGCTGCGGCTCTCTGAGTCGTCTTCAGTGACGCCGATCACCAGACCGTTTTCAAGATCAAACGTGTCGTAGGTCGACTCGGGGATTATCTTCCAGTAAATTTCACCCGGCATTTCGGCCACAAGAGTGAAATTGGGGTTGTCATACTGACTTCCCGCACCTTTTGTGAAAGCAGCCGATTGTTCCTTGCTCCAGGTCTCGGCATCATCCGACCAGATCAGGTAATAGACAGGCTCGATCTCGGCGACAGGACTGAAGGGTTTCACCACGATCTTCTGGGCGCCGATAAACGCGTCGGCTCCACCGAGACGGATCACTTCACTGCCGTTGACGGCCTGAACGCCGTAACGCAACCATAAAGTCATCTCAGCGGGATCGCGGGTGAGGCCATAGACATAGCCCTGCACCTCTTCGGGATTGAGCAGGATAGTGGAACCGTTGGTGTAAACCGGAAATTCGACGGCGTCAGAGAAATTTTCGTCGGTGCTGATCTGGCCGACTGCACCGAAAGTATAACCTGCAGGCCAGTCCTCGCCCGCAGAGACTGTAGCGACCGGGAAATTCTGATTATTGTCGTTATACTGCTCAAGGCTGATGACAGCAGGCATGTCGGCGCTCGGAGCGACAGTCACGAGAGAGGCATCGACTGCCGGCAACTCGGGATTGACTACCGGAATGCCCAAAGTATCGTCATCTTCGCAGGCAGTGAAGCCCAGGGCGAGAGCCGCAAGGGCCGGGAGAAATATATATTTCTTCATTGTTTTATAGTCTGTTTTTGCAGGGACGCACGAGCCGTGCGTCCCTGCATTATTGTTATTCTACAAAGGTGAATTTAACTTTATTGGTGTTGGTGTCGACTTCGACGCTGACGTTTTTACCCTTGGCGTCATTGAGCTGGAAGCAACCTTCGCCGACTTTGGAGTCAGCGGCGACACCGGACGTAACCTCGTAATCAGCATCGGTAGGTGATGCCCATTGAGCTGCGCCCCATCCGGTCAGAGCCTGATAGAAGCGGCAATAGAGAGCATCAGCGCCGCAATTGTCGAGATTGAAAGTAGCGGTATAGACTCCGCTGCCGTCGCTGCACGACAGACGCCAGTTGTCATAGAACTCCTGGTTTGCGGCCGAAGGTTCTGTCCAATCGCTTGAGGCCATGTTGCCGCAGATGTAGATGTAGGTCGTAGGATGAACTTCCACGGCGCCGGCCTGCACCTTGATAGTGTTTGTGTTGAGATCGACAGTGATGGTCATTTCGCCGCCTTGGAAGTCGGGGAAGAAGAATTTGTCCTTGGTGTTAGGATCAAGCGAACCCTCAAATACGCCATCTGTCAGCTCACAATTGACATCAGTATCTGCGTTGGGACCACCGGGACATCCGAGATAGTTGGCTTCCCAACCATCGCCGGCTTCTGTGAGTGCCGTATAGAAACGGAATGTAGGTTGTGCAGGCATTGTGAACACAGCGCTGTAGACATTAGACCCGATTGCCTGTTCGGATTCAAACAGTCGCCAGTCCTTGAGCGCTTCTGCATTGCCGGGCGACGGAGAATTCCATCCCGAAGGAGAACCGATAAGGTATATGTAGGCAGGCAGTTTGATAGCGAAGTAGATCTCGACTTTAGGGAGCTTGACAACGTTGGATGTAATCTTGCTGTACTCGACCTGAGCGGCCTGAGCTGTGGCGCGGACGTAGAGAGGCATCACGCGATTGTCGGCGTACGGAGCCCATGTCTCTTCGTCGACAACGCCGAGCAAATCGAGGATGGCAAGATTGACATCGGCGGCGCTGAACTGCAGAGTGGCGCTTAACGAATTGGCCAGGGTCACTGCCTTGGGATTGGCAAAGTCCTCTGTCAGCGAGATCTCCACGCCGTAGGTGGTCTCTGTGCCGAGGCCGTAGTCGGGCTGGGAGCATGTAAACTGAATATCACCTGTGTTTTCGAGCTGATAGAGTTGCTCGGCAAAAGGCGGCGTGTTGAGCTTGAACTCAGTCGGCTTTTGCAGAACGGGGCCGTCATCCTGGCTGCAGGCCGAGAGGGCTGCGACGGCGGCTATTGTTGCAATGAATGATACAAACTTTTTCATTGATGCTAATTCTTTGATAGATTAAACACGATTAGTAGCCGGGATTCTGATGATAGCCCGAGAATGAGATAACTTTGGTAGGAATCGGGAACAGGTTCTGGTGTACGGGAGTCGAAGCACCTGACTGCACACCGCCCTTCCAGTTCCAGACATAGGATGATCCTGCATATTTGCCGTGGCGCACAAGAGCAGTGCGGCGGTCGTTTTCGCCGTAGAGTTCGCGGTTACGCTCGATGAGGATGTTCTCGGCGGTCATGTCGGCCGAAGTCCAGTCGCCGAGACCGGCGCGGGCGCGGATATTGTTGACATAGACGAGAGCGTCGGACGCGTTGCCGGCACCGCCGAGTATATTGGCTTCGGCAGCCGACAGATAGATTTCGGCGAGACGGATGACAGTCCAGTCAGCGTCGCTGAACGCACGTTCGCTGCCGTTGGGCGAGTTGGCGAGATCGACAGATCCGTCAACATTGTAGGCGAAGTTGGTGTATTTGATAGGTGCATAGCCGAGTCCGTATCCGGAATTACCCTGGATGATCATGTTGTCGATCTTGAAACCGTCTTTCTTGGTTTTCCAGAGTGATGCGCGTACGTCATCTGTCGTACCGTCGGCGTTCCAGTCCCACTGCTCTGAGAACTGCTGGCGGGCAACCATACAGGTCCACTGAGCGTTGAGGTTGCAGTCGCCGACAGACGAAATGCCGTCAAATGAACCGCAGATTGACGCGATATAGAATGTCGTACCGCCGTAAGATTCAAGCTGCATGCCGTCCTGAGGCACGGTCATTATGATTTCGTTGGCACGGCTGCCACGCGATGCATACTCGTGGTTGTTGGCACCGAAGAGAGCGATATAGCTATCGGCAAGACCTGTCTGGTTGAAGCCTTCGCCCTGATGGGAAGCTATGATCTTCTGGGCGAGGGACCAGCACTTGTCATAGGCGGGAGCAAGGCCCCATGCTTCGGCATTGAGATAGAACTTGACGAGAAGTGCGTCGGCAACTTCCTTGCCTACATAGCCGTAGGGAGGTTCGACGTATGAGTCACCCCACTCGGCTGATACTTGTTCGAGACATGCGACAGCGTGGTCGTAGGCTTCCTGACGGGTCATCTGGGGCGGTGCAGAGCCGACACCGGCGCTTTCGTCGATATAACCGCAGTCGCCAAACAGGTCGATGGCGTAGAAGTAGCAGAGACTGCGCACAGTCTTGGCCTGACGGATATAATCAGCCGCGCGGTCATGAAGATTTTCGGGCAGGTTGAATGCTCCGGTCTGCACGGTGCGTATAAACTGGTTACAGATGGCAATCTCGGCATAGATGCGCGAATAGCACTGATACATGACCATATTGTCGGGAGCGAAGTTCTGGGTTACAAGCTCATAGAGGCCGGCGTCATTGAACTGCAGCCATGAGTAGTTGTCGGTGGTGAGCTCCTCGAGAGTGAAGACCGTGCGGGTGAATGTGCCTTCGCCGGCACCACCTGTGCCCTCGCCGAGAATTGAGTTGCCGGCGCCATTGTTGCCGGCCGTGGCGAGACCCTGATAAATTTCGGCCATACAGCGGTCAAGATAGCCCTCGGGATCTTTGGCAAATTCTGCCGAGGTCAATTGATTGGGGTTCTGGATGGGCACATCGAGATCGCCGGTGCAGGCATTGAATGACAACGCTCCTGCAGCGATTGTAAGTCCGATGAATATATTGTTGATTGCTTTCATATTAAGTAAATTCAACGTTTAAAACCTTTAGTGGAATTAGAAAGTGGCTACGACGCCGAGTGAAACCGTGAGAGGACGCGGATAGGCGTTGTTGTCGACGCCGCTGAACACTTCGGGATCAAGACCACTGTATTTTGTGATGACAAAGGGGTTCTGAACCGCGCCGAAAAGACGCAGACGCAGCGAGTCGCGGAAAAGATTGTCCCATGTGTAACCGACGGTGATATTGTCGCAACGCAGGAATGAAGCGTTCTCGACAAAGTAGTCCGAGCGGACAAGGTTGGTCATACCTGTAGCGCTGGTGAAGTAGAAATCGGAGTCGATGACGTTATTGAGGATATTGCCCTGACCTTCGAGACCCGAGAGGTTCATCATGCGTGCACGCATAGCGTTGTAGACATAGTTGCCGAGCGAAGCGCGGAGAGTGATGCCGAAGTCCCAGTTCTTGTAGTTGAAGGTGTTGCTGAGAGTCATGGTCACTTTCGGATCGCGCGAGTGATTTATGATCAGGTCCTCATTGCCGATCTTGCCGTCGCCGTTCTGGTCGACATATACGCCTTCGAGCGGATTGCCGTCGGGACCGTAAACCTGCTCAAGAACATAGAACGAGTTGGCGGGATAACCGACCTTGTGCACCTGGATAGGACCGGCCGATGTAGATGCTGGGTTGCCTTCGGCGTCAAGTGTAAACGACTTGTCCTCGTCGGCAGAACCGGTGAGAGCCGTGATCTTGTTTTTGTTCCAGCCGATGTTGTAGCCGAGAGTCCAGGTGAAGTCCTTGGTGACAACAGGACGCGCGGTGACGTTGAATTCAACACCGATATTGCGGAGTGTGCCGATGTTGCGGGTCATCGAGTTAGTCGTGGTCATACCGGCGGGTACGGGCACTGTGGCGAGAAGGTCTTTGGTGTCGCGGAGATACCAGTCGGCAGCAACGGCGATGCGGTTGTTGAGCCATGCCATGTCGACGCCGACGTTCCAGGTGGTAGTCTCTTCCCACTTGAGGTTTTCGTCGTAGGCATTTGGATAGAGAGGATTGATCCAGGGAGCCGCGATACCTGCGCTGTAGCTCGGATAGTAGACCGATGGCACAGAGATCGAATAAGCGGGAGTGTAGTTGTTATAGCTGCCGACTGCCTGCTGGCCTGTGACACCCCACTCGGCGCGGAGCTTGAATTCGTCCCAGGTGCCGGTGAAATCCTCGAAGAAGGGCATGTTGTTGATCTTCCAGCCGAGAGCAAGCGCGGGGAAGAGACCCCAGCGTGTGTCGGGCGAGAAGCGCGAGGTGGCATCGTCGCGGAGAGTGAAGGTCAACAGATAGGTGTCATCGAAGGAGTAGTTGAAACGTCCGTAGAACGAGAGAAGCATCAGTTTGTTGCCGTCGCGGTAGATTCTCGTGCGGGCTTCTTCGGTATCGCCGTAGCCGTAGCCGATATTGTCGGCCGAAGCGGGATCCTCGTTGACGACCCATGAGTTTGTAGCCAGATCATACTGCTTGTTATAGCCGATCGAAGTGATGCGGCTGTAGTTGTGGTTCATGAAGTCGAAGCGCTGCCATGTGTAACCGGCCATCACGTCGAAATTGGACTTGATCGCCTCAACCTCTTTTTTATAGTTGAGGTAGAACTCCAGCATGGTGTTGCGCGAGAGCTGGTAGTTGTAGGAGTTGGATGCGGCACCGTTGCGGTAGTTGCCGTTCCAGGCCTGCGGTGTGTTGGCATAAATGTCGGTGAACGATTCGCCTTTGATCACGTCGTAGCCAAGGTTGAGGTTAAGGTGAAGATCGGGAAGGAAGTGGAGAGCGTAGTCGATCTGGATGTTGCCGGTCGACGACCATGATTTCTCGGTAGCCTTGCGGCCCATGAGCTGGGCGACAGGGTTGAGCGATCCGTTGGTCTCGAGGTTGCCGTCCTGATTGATGAGCGAGGTATAGCCGCCATAGATGGGAGCGCCGAGGTTGCCGGTAGTGGCGTAGTCGGTGTAAACGGGAAGCGTCGGGTTATAGCTGAGAGCCGAATAGATGGCGCCCATCTCGGGGTTGCGCTGGTTGATGTAGGATCCTTTGACGTTGACATTGATCGAAAGGAGATTGTCGAAGAACTTCGGCGAGAGGTTGAAGCCTACGGTGGTGCGGTCGACGTTTGAAGTCTTGATGATACCGTTGTTGCCGGAATAGGAAACATTGACACGATAGGGAAGGAAGCCGACCTTGCCTCCAACGCCGAGGTTATACTCCTGCGAGACGGATGTGCGGTAGATCTCGTCCTGCCAGTCGGTGTTGGCATCGCCGAGAAGACCGAGGGCGTGGTCGTTGTTGGCATACTGTCTGATCTTTTCAGTGAACTGGTTGCCGTCGAGCATATCCCATTTGCGGGCGGGTGTAGCCATGTGGAAGTTGGCCGAGAACGTCACCTGCGGACGACCCTGCTGGCCTTTCTTGGTGGTGATGATGATCACACCGTTAGACGCACGCGAACCGTAGATAGCGGTTGCCGAGGCACTCTTGAGTATGGTCATCGACTCGATGTTCTCGGGGGCGATCATGGTGAGCGGACTCATTGCGCCGTAGCTGCCGTTCATCGGCACACCGTCGACAACCACGAGAGGGTCGTTGGACGCGTTGAGCGATGCACCGCCACGGATGCGGATGGCAGCGCCGCCCGAAGGGTTACCGCCGTCGGTTGTCACGACAACACCGGGGCTTGCGCCGACGAGAAGATCGTTGGCCGAAGTGGCGAGGCCGGCCTGGATATCATCAGGCTTGATGACAGCGACTGAACCGGTCGCATCGGCTTTCTTTACTGTACCGTAGCCGACAACCACGACTTCGTCGAGAAGCTCGGAGTTGGCGACCAAAGTGACGTCGATTGTCGTGCGGCCGTTGACGGGGATCGTCTGAGCCTCATAACCGACGTATGAGAAGACGAGGACTGCGTCGGGAGCGACTTCGATGCGGTAATTGCCGTCGATGTCGGTCGATACGCCGTAGCCCGTTTGACCTTGTACTGTCACGGAAACGCCGATGGCGGGCTCGCCTTCAGGCTCCAGAACAGTACCGGTGACTGTGATTTTTTGCGCGAGAGCAGGGAACGCAAGACATAACACTGCGATGAGCGAGAGCCATGCTTTCCGATTCATTTGAAAACAAATGTTCTTCATGCAAGAGGTTGTTTTAAGTTTGACAAGTAGTATAATATTAAATCTCTATTTATTTTCTTACAAAACCGGAGCACCTGAGCGAAGGTCGACAGCACATAGTCTCAACCGACCGGATATCCGTAAAATAAGATTTCGACTGATGTCCGGCATTCCGGCTGAACCTGATATCTAAATCTTGGTTATTCTCTCCGCACTTTTAGAGCTTGTTTAAAAACGATTGTTAACAGAAGTGAGTTTTCGGAGAGTAAT
>CAJUMI010000012.1 GCA_910587545.1 uncultured Muribaculaceae bacterium
CAACGACCCTCTGATTAACAGTCAGATGCTCTAACCGACTGAGCTATTGAAGCGTGTTTTGCGCCCCCCCCTCCGGGGTTTTGCGATGCAAAATTAGAGCTAAAAATCGAGATATGCAATACCTTTTGTAAATTTATTTCAAAAAAATCACGATGTGCGAGTCATATGTGCAATTTACAACGGACTATTTTTGGGGGATATTTAAAAAAACGGTTGTAAAAACCTCTTTTGGCGGTTGGATGTTATGTTAATTGAGAATGATTGATTAACTTCGCTTTCCGATTTGATTTCGAAAAGGACTTACATCTCGATAAAACGTTTCAGACCCAACGTAAATATGAAAAAATTACTGATCGTCATAATCTCGTGCTTTGTAATAGTGAGCATTGGAGCCAAGACGTCGACCACGCGGAGCAGCAAGGCCGATATTTCGCGAAATCTTCAGATATTCAATGCGATATATAAGGAATTGCAGACGCAGTATGTCGACACGATCGACGCTGATGCCACGATGCAGACGGCCATTAGGGCTATGCTTTCGACTATCGATCCTTACACCGAATATTATCCGGCCGACAACCAGGATGAGATCACGGCGATCTCGGCAGGGCAGTATGCGGGCATCGGTTCGGTCATCATGAAGCGCGACAAGGATGTGATTATCCATCGTCCGCAGTGGGATACGCCTTCGCGCCGCGCAGGTGTGCGCCACGGCGATGTGATACTTGCGGTCGATGACTGGGCTGTTCCGGCTGACGCCGATGTCAGCGAGGTGAGCAA
The DNA here is from genome assembly GCA_910587545.1 of uncultured Muribaculaceae bacterium. Classification (GTDB taxonomy): domain Bacteria; phylum Bacteroidota; class Bacteroidia; order Bacteroidales; family Muribaculaceae; genus CAG-873. The sequence goes on from CAJUMI010000012.1 coordinate 781, forward strand.
GCGCCTGCGCGGCCAGGCCGGCACGCATGTCAGGGTCGACGTGCGCCGTCCTTATGTCAAGGATTCCCTGCTGAGTTTCGACATAGTGCGCGGAGCGATCAAGGTCGATCCGATGCCGTGGTACGGTATGCTTGATGACAGCGTAGGTTACATAAGACTGACCACGTTCAACGAAAGCAGCGCCGAGGCGGTCAAGAACGCAGTTGTCTCGCTCAAGGCCCGTCCTGAACTCAAAGGCATCATCCTCGACCTGCGTGACAATGGCGGAGGCCTGCTTGAGAGCGCAGTGCAGATAGCGGGTAATTTTGTCGACAAGGGCACAGAGATAGTAAGAACGAAATACAGCGACTCAACCAATGTCAAAATCTACCGCACACCCAAGAAGCCTATAGATACTAAAATACCTCTGGCTGTCCTGATCAACGACGGTACGGCCTCGTCGGCCGAGATCGTGTCGGGCTCGCTCCAGGATCTCGACCGTGCGGTGGTCATCGGCCAGCGTTCATACGGCAAGGGACTTGTCCAGAATACGCGTCCGATACCCTATGACGGACTGTTCAAGGTAACTGTCGCCCGATACTATATCCCGAGCGGACGCCTGATCCAGGCGATAGACTATAGTCATCGCGACGAGAACGGCCGCGTGACCCGTATCCCTGACAGTCTGACGAATGTGTTTCACACCCGTCTGGGGCGCGAGGTGCGTGACGGGGGCGGTATCACGCCCGATGTCAAGGTCGGCGTACCTGACGGCAACCGCCTGCTATACAATATCGTGGGAGATTTCTGGTCGTTTGATTTCGCCAATCGCTACGCATCGCTCCATGACAGCGCTTCGGTGGGAGATCCGACCGGGTTTGAGATTACTGATACGATCTTCGAGGAGTTCAAGAAATTCATTGATCCCGACCGCTTCAAGTATGACCGTTTGTGTGAAAGCGGTATAAAATATCTGCGTGATGCAGCCGAAAGCGAGGGATATATGAACGATAGTGTGGCAGCCGAGTTCAGTCGCCTCGAAGCGATGCTCAAACATGATCTCAATCACGATCTCGACCATAACCGCAAGGCCATCATCGACATCCTCGACTCTGAAATTGCCGACCGTTATTTCTCGGAGGCCGAGCTCACACGCCGCGTTGTCAGCAAAGGTGACGCCGAGGTCGATTCGGCGCGTGCGATATTGTCCGATCCGGCGCGGTATAAATCGATTCTTCATCTCAAATGACACTCGAGAATCTTCACAGACTTTTCATCACATCAGCAAGAACGAATGCTCTTTCATCGTTAAGCCACAGCCGGCGCGCTACACTCTACGGCCTTGCCGGATCGTCGGTGTCGATGGCTCTCAGTGCGATCAGAACTTCTGACGGCACACCGATACTTGTCATCGGCGATTCTCCCGACGACGCGGGCTATCTCTATTTCGACCTTGTCCGTCTGGTGGGCGAGGAGGCTGTAGCGATACTGCCGTCAGGATATAAGCGCGATATCAAATACGGTCAGGCCGACGAGCCGGCGAGAGTGCTCCGCACCGAGACGCTCAACCGCATCGCCGACGGCCGGAGACTGCGTTTTGTCGTGACATCGCCCGAGGCTCTGGCCGAAAAGGTGGCCACGCGCAAGTCTATCACCGACCACACCCTTCACTTCAGGCGAGGTGCTGAATATGACCTTACTGAGGCCGAGAAATGGCTGCGCGACAACGGGTTTACAGAAGTCGACTATGTCTACGAGCCCGGACACTTTGCGGTGCGCGGCTCGATACTCGATATTTTTGGCTACTCCAACGAACTGCCCTACCGCTTAGATTTCTTCGGCGACGAGATAGATTCGATCAGATCGTTCAACGTCGAGACGCAGCTGTCTGAGGAAAAATTCGATGAGATTGCCGTGACCTCGAATGTCGCTTTGCTTGCCTCGGGACAGTCGCTGCTCGACTATATCTCGCCGTCGACTGTAATAGCCGTGCGCGATCTGTCGTTTACAGTCGAGCGCATCAAGGCCATTGCCTCGTCGGAGTTTTCGCAGAGCGCCATGATAGCCGATGAGGGTGACTCCCGTGCCATGGATCAGGTCATAGATCCTGAAGAGTTTGCAGAGCATATAATGCAGTTCAGACTCCGTGAATTCACGTCATCTTCAACTGTCGAAGGCTCAGTCGCGGCGTCGCTTGGCTTCGACTGTTCGCCGCAGGGAGTATACCACAAGAATTTCGATCTTATCAGCGAGTCGTTCCGTCGTCTCGGTGATGAGGGATATACAATTTATATACTGAGCGACAACGAAAAACAGATCGACCGCCTGCGTGCCATTTTCGAGGATCGCGGAGACAAGATTGATTTTACGTCTGTCAGCGCCACTCTCCACGAAGGCTTTGTCGACCACTTGGCGAAGATCTGCGTGTTCACCGATCATCAGATCTTCGACCGCTTTCATAAATACACTCTCAAGAGCGACCGCGCGCGTTCGGGCAAACTCGCCCTTTCACTGAAGGAGCTGAGCCAGATAGAGGTCGGAGACTACATCGTCCATGTCGATCATGGCGTCGGCACTTTCGCTGGACTGCTGCGCACCGATGTCGGCGGTCGCACCCAGGAGATGATCAAACTCGTCTACAAGAACAACGACATCATTTTCGTGTCGATCCACGCTCTTCATAAACTGGCCAAGTACAGGGGCAAAGAGGGTGTGCCGCCCAAAATCGACCGCATCGGTTCGGGCGCGTGGAACAAAGTCAAGGAACGCACAAAATCCAAACTGAAGGACATCGCACGCGATCTCATCCGTCTCTATGCGGCGCGCAAAGAGGAAAAAGGCTATGCCTTTGCTCCCGACAGTTATCTGCAGCAGGAACTCGAGGCGTCGTTTGTCTATGAGGATACCCCCGACCAGCTGACGGCCACCCAGGCTGTCAAGGCCGACATGGAAAGTCCCCGGCCGATGGACCGTCTGATATGCGGCGACGTCGGTTTCGGCAAGACGGAGGTAGCGATCCGTGCGGCGTTCAAGGCCGCGGTTGACGGCAAACAGGTAGCCGTGCTTGTGCCTACGACGGTGCTTGCCTATCAGCATTACCGTACGTTCAGCGAGCGTCTGAAGGAGTTCCCGGTGAGGGTTGACTATCTGTCGCGCGCCCGCTCGCCCAAGCAGGTCAAAGAAATACTCGCCGACCTCGAGGCCGGCAAGATCGATATAATTATCGGCACCCATAAACTGATCGGCAAAAGCGTGAAATTCAAGGATCTCGGTCTGCTCGTCATCGACGAGGAACAGAAATTCGGCGTCGCCGTCAAGGAAAAGCTCAAACAGATGAAGGTCAACATCGACACCCTCACCATGAGTGCGACACCGATACCGCGAACGCTTCAGTTCTCGTTGATGGGAGCCCGCGACCTCTCGGCGATCAACACCCCGCCGGCCAACCGCTATCCGATCGTCACGTCGGTGACCGCGCTGAGCGACGACATTGTAAGCGAGGCTATCAATTTCGAGCTGTCGCGCAACGGTCAGGTATTTTTCATCAACAACCGCATCGAGGGGCTGCTTGATATCGAGGCGATGATCAGGCGGCTTGTGCCCGACGCGCGCACGGTGATCGCCCACGGACAGATGTCGCCCGAGAAACTCGAGAAGGCTATCGTCGACTTCGCCGCCCATGACTACGACGTACTTCTCTCGACGACCATCGTCGAGAGCGGTATCGACATGCCAAATGTCAACACTATCATAATCAACAGTGCCCAGAACTTCGGCCTCAGTGAGCTGCATCAGCTCAGAGGCAGGGTAGGGCGCAGCTCGCGCAAGGCCTTCTGCTATCTGCTCGTGCCGCCTCAGATCCCGCTGTCGCCCGTGGCCCGACGCCGTCTCCAGGCTATAGAGAGTTTCTCCGATCTCGGCGCGGGCATACATATCGCCATGCAGGATCTCGACATACGCGGTGCCGGCAATCTGCTCGGTGCGGAGCAGAGCGGCTTTATCGCTGATCTCGGCTACGAGACCTATCAGAAGATACTCAAAGAGGCCGTAACCGAGCTTCGCACCGAGGAATTCGGCGGTGTGCTTACGGCCGATGTCAACACCGTGCCGCAGGATGATGCCGAACCCGAGTATGTGGCCGATTGTGTGATCGAAAGCGACCTCGAACTGCTGTTACCGGCCTGGTACGTGCCGCAGGAGAGCGAACGTATTTCTCTTTATCAGGAATTGGACAGCATTGAGCGCGAGCTTGATCTGCAGGCGTTCCGCTCGCGTCTCGAAGACCGTTTCGGCAAAGTGCCGCGTGAGACGGTAGAGTTGCTGCGCATACCGCGTCTCCGCCGTCTGGCTCGTCGTCTCGGCGTGGAGAAGGTGGTCATAAAGCAGTCGGTGATGTATCTCTATTTTGTCGGCGACAACAATGTGGCCTACTACCAGTCGCCGATGTTCGGCCGTCTGCTCAACTATCTGCAGCAGAACCCGCGTCGCGTCAAGATACGCGAACGCAACGGTCGCCGTAGCTTCGCGATCTCCGACGTAGAGACCGTCGAGGCCGCCGTCGACATACTCCAGACCGTCATCGCCCTCGATGCGATATAAGCGGGTGGATTGTCGTCAATTTCAGGCATCGCTTTGAGCGATGTAGCAATGTTGATCAAATAAGGTGAAATGCTCAAAAAAAGTAGGGGCTTCCGGTTCGTGCGTCCTTGATTATCAATTCAATACACAGGATATGCGAGCCGTGCGACCCTACACTCCTCGGTCATTATTCTTTATTTTGGCCGTATTGTGCGAGCCGTGCGATGCTATGGTTAATCTATCTGTTGCTTTATGCTCCGGATCTTTCCGTCGGTATAGTATTCCTTTATGATGTAGATAGCTTTAGGCAGATAATCCATCGCATCTTCAGGTCGGTGAATTTACCGATGTGAGATCACCGGTTTTACGCCGCCGGTAGTCGGATATGTTCCCATGTCGGGCCAGTCGCCGATCCAGTCCAGTCTGTCAAGATAACAGACACGGCCCGCATCGGGACGGCTGACATCCCAGCCGTGGTAGCAGAGCCACGTCTGACCGTTGTCGTCGACGATGACTTCCGAGCAATGTCCGGGGCCTTTTACGCGGTCGTTGCCTTGGAGCAGCGGTTCATAGCAGTTGAACATGGCGCTGCCGCCGTGCCTGTCGGTATACGGGCCGAAAAGGTTTTCGGAACGGGCGACACCGAGGTTGTATGTGCTTTCAAGTCCCTCGCAGCAGGCGCCACGGCTGCCGATGAGATAGTAGTAGCCATTGCGTTTGTAGATACAGGTGCCTTCGATGGCTTCAGGCCATCCGCCGCCGGCGATCTGACGCTTTTCGCCGACAACGCTCAACCCGTCGTCTGACAACTCGACTCCGAAAATACCGCTGAAACTGCCCCAGAACAGGTATTTCCTGCCGTTATCCTCGATGTAGAAAGGGTCGATACTGTTCTGAACGCTGACCTCTTTGCTGCTGAACAGCTTTTTCTGCCATGAATACGGACCGTCGGGATTGTCGGAAGTCGCGACACAGATGCCACTGTCCCATTCTCCGCCCCATACCGATATGGAAAAGTACATGACGTATTTACCGTTGATATAATTGAGGTCGCTGGCCCATACTTCGCCTTTCAGGCCGAGGTGTCCGTCGCCGGGATCCTGAGCGCCGTCAAATGCCATGCGCGCAAAGGTCCAGTCGGTAAGGTTCGGCGATTTCCATATTCCGGCACCCGAACTGAGGTAAAACATTCCGTCTGCCGCCCGCAGAACCGAAGGATCGGGGGCGCCGGTGCCGATAACCGGGTTGGTGTAATGATCATGCTCCGGAGTCGATGTCGTCTGAGCGATTGTCGCTGTACTTATCAGAAGGCCGAAAAGGCCAATCAGTCTTTTTCTCATGGGATATCAGATTTTTGCGGTTGTAAAATAACTATCGTGACGATAAAGATACAATGTCTGGACTGATTACGCAAATAAATTTGACTTGTGGATTTAAATCCATATGGGCCTCGATAGTAACAAAATGATATGTTTTGCAAAAAGAAGGTTGAATAATTTGTGAATACAACATGAATTATTATCTTTGTGCCGTTTTTAATAGTGTTCTTGTGTCATTCGTGCGAAATGATGTCTGCGTGCGCATGTGGCATATTATTCATCATAGACATCCAGATTTATTTTATGTGTTCAATCATTACCAAACGTATTGCAGCGGGATTGGCAGGAGTAATGCTTGCTGTGTCAGGATTACATGCCAAGACCGGAGCTCCGCATTCGCTTGTCGTCAGCGCCAACTTCACTGATGTTTCGCTTGCATGGTGTGCGCCCGAGTCAGCGAAAGACCTGAAATGGCACAGCGGGAGAGATTATAACGGCGATGCAGTTTCCTCAACAGACGGCCAGAAACTTACAAAGACCTATGTTGCCGCTAAATTTGACGCTGATGATCTCAGATATTATGCGGGTGAGACGGTGGAAGCGATCACCTTTTTTCAATATCGTCCTGTTTACCGCGTGACTGTGATGGTTTATGAGGATGGCAACATTGTATCTCAGGCTCAGGCTGATCCGGCGAAATATATCAAGAATACGCCTCTCAGAGTGGCGTTGCCCGACAAGGTTGAGATAAAGGCCGGAAGCGAATACCTCTTCGCGGTGTGTTTCGAGGCCGGCAGTAATATGGATTTTATCGCTATCAAGGATGAGGCAAGTAATGCGTCGGGTAAGGGTGACCTTATGTCGACAGACGGAAAGAACTGGGTCTCTACAGGAAACGGTGAATATCTCATAACCGCAAATCTGGCCAATGACGTAGATGAGACTCCTAAAGGCTACAATATCTATCGCGGTGACGTAAAGATTAACGAAAGTCTTGTTGAGGGAACTTCATTGGCCCTTGAGGATCAGCCCGCAGGTGATGTCTCTTATGTCGTTTCGGCAGTGTATGAAAATGCCGAATATAAATCGTCGCCCTGGGAGACAACTCTGGTCTCATACGCTTCTTTGCTGCCGTCTCCGGCATCTTTGGGCGCTTCTGTCAACGAGTTGGATGTCAGACTTGAATGGATGCGTCCTCTTCTTGGCGGAAATGAACTTACATGGACAGATAAGTCCAAGGGCATCTCTATCGGCGGTACGGCGTCGAAAGATACAAAAGTATGGGTCCGAAACCAATTTGACGCATCTGATCTTATAGCGTTTCGCGGCGGAAGTATCTCTGCGATCAATTTCAATTTCAGCGAGGCTGTGATTTCCGGCGTGACGCTGTTTGTGACAAAAGACGGCGCGATAGATTATTATGAAACGGTGGCAGACGGTAAAATCGCTGAAATAAAGGCCGGTGAGTGGGTGAAGTTTACGTTGTCCAGGCCTTACGGGCTTGAGGATGGTCACGATTACGGGTATGGCCTCTATGTGCTTCATACTCCGAAAGCTCATCCTATAAGTGTCGACAATTCGGTTGCGGTCAATGTAAAAGGCAATAGTTTCTCGGTTTCGTCACCTGCTTCGAATGACTTTTCAGCGTCAAAGCCCTCGTGGAAGACTCTGAAATCAGGCGGGATGGACGGAAACTGGCTCATGACCGCCGATATCGAGGGCTCACCGGCAGCGATCACTGCTCCCTCGTATGACATTTATCGCGACGGGCAGAAAATCGGGTCGGGAGTAAACGGTCTGTCGTTTGATGATAAGGTTGGCGAACTGGGAGAATATGTCTATTCGGTTGTATCATGTTCGGGCGACAATGTTTCGCTCCCGGTCGAATGCCGAGCCGTTGTCAAACTGCCGGCGGCATATTCCGCACCTCTTGTAGAGAATGCATCGTTCGATCGGGATACGAAACGCCTTGAAATCGCATGGAATATGGATAAGGAAATATCCCATTGCGGCGAAGCCACATATCTTGCCGGCTTTGATGAGGACATGTCTCTTATGTGGGGATCACAGTTTACCGCGGCAGAGCTTTCGGCATATAAAGGTTATTCGATCAAGAAACTTAAATTTGCCGTCGGCGCGGATATCGGTGATTTTTCAGTCGGTGTCTACGACAAACAAGGCAATGCGCTTTCGAAGATCGATATTCCCGCCGGCAGTGTCGAGGCTCAGACGACCTATACTGTAAATTTGCCAGAGGCTGTGGCTGTGACTGGAGAGCAAGATCTTATATTTGCTTATTCCGGAACTATCCCTGGCGGAAAATCGGCAATAATCCTTGATGAAGGTCCGCTTGTTGACGGTGGTGCCAAGATCAGTCTTACCGGAGGCGTTAACTGGCTGAACCTTTCAACGCTAAATCCGGCATATGCCAAATATAACATATTCATCTCCGCGATGGCGTCGGAAGATGTAGACAGCCCCTCGCAGGCAAAATTCGCTGAAATCGGAACTTTGAATGCCGTCGCGTCAAGTATTGTGAAACCCGACAGAATATACGGGGTGGAAGGATGTGGAACGGCAGTGAGGAAATCTTCGGCTTCGCGTTCGTCACTCCCGGCAGTGAAAGGTTTCAATGTATATTGCAATGGAGAAAAAATTGCCGAAACAACCGACATGGAATATACTGAGACTATAACGCGTTTTGCATCGTTCACATACTATGTGACAACTGTTTTTGCCAATGGCTGGGAGTCCTTGCCGTCTGAAAGCATGACATTTGTCAATCGCATCGCTCAGAAATCCGTGGCTCCGTTCGGACTTGTCGGCGAAATGTCGGGCGACGATCTTCAGCTTAAGTGGCAGTCTCCCGAACATTCCACAGTCCTCGGTTATGTTCCTGACGGAGCTGAGATGACGGCAATGCGTATGACGGGCAATTCGACGATTAAATCTTATTGCGCTTCGAAGTTCCCCGCATCCGAACTTTCAGATTGCGAAGGATACGTTATATCGCATATCCAGTTCGGCTGTGGATCAACTGAGATCAGTTCGGCCGCCGTCATTGTGATGTATGGCGAAAACATAGTCTATACACAGACCGTTCCCGTCTCGACCTTGGTCAATGGTCTGAATGACGTCCGTCTTAACGAACCGGTAGAGATACCGGCAAATACAGATGTCTGGGTCGGGTTCATCATGTCATACACATCGTCGACACCTCATCCGCTGGGTTGCTTCGAGTGTGAGGATCATACAGGCCTGGGCGATCTTATATCGTCAAGCGGCTCGAGCGGTTACTGGTACTCGCTCCATACTAAATTCAAATCCGACTATTGCTGGTATATCAGAGCTATCCTCGCATCGCCTGATGTCACCCTTTCGGCAAAAGCAGAGTCGCTTGCGACGGTAAAATATAATGTCTATTGCGACGGATCGCTTGTCGCCAATGTCGCCGGAACCGGCTGTACGATCAAGAATGCTCAGGATGGAAAGTATTATGTGACGGCGGTAAGCGGTGACGGCGAATCAGGAGAGTCAAACGCCGTTGTGGTCAATCGTTCATCAGGCATCGATGATATAAAGGCCGATGGCGTAGCCGTTAACTATGAACCCGGTACCGGCATGCTTGTAATAGGCGCGGAGGCCGATGTTGAGATTTATTCGGCGAGCGGTTCTCTTGTGGCTTCTGACCATGGCTCGTCGATCTCGGTGGCCGGTCTCGGAGCCGGAGTCTACACGGTCAGAGTCTCAGCCGGCGACGGTGTGACTGTTCATAAGTTTGTCAAATAGTATGCTATAATCCGATCGCCGTTTTTGGGCGTGATTACCGGGATGACCTGATAAGGTTATCCCGGTTTTTTATTGTTTTTAATCCTTAAATGTTAAATGATGGCAAAATGTTAGCCTACTATTGAAAAAACAGAGTTACACGCGCGGTTAATTCGTAAAAAAATATTAAGTTTGTGTCTTAAATTGCTAAAATTACGCCTTATTTCTAAAAATAGATCAAATATATGTCCAGACTTCTGTCATTCTTGAGATCAACGGCACTCAACTTCATGCTGTTGACGTCAGTGATTATTTCTTTTTCGTCTTGTAATAGACCCGCACACCGGGTCGATGTGCTTATCATCGGCGGTGGAGCAAGTGGCGTGGCCGCCGGCGTGCAGGCGGCCCGCATGGGAGCGGAGACGCTTATTGTCGAACCTACGACATGGCTCGGCGGCATGCTGACATCGGCCGGTGTCAGCGCTGTTGACGGTAATTACCGTATGCCGGCGGGTCTATTCGGTGAGTTCCGCGAAAAGCTGGCCGAACATTACGGCGGTCTCGACTCGCTCAAGACCGGCTGGGTGAGCAATGTGCTCTTTGAGCCGTCGGTGGGAAACAAAGTGTTTCACGAACTGGCTGAGGCCGAGCCCGATCTGACGCTTGTCTTCGAAGCAAATCCGTTGAGCGTCAGACAGGAAGCAAACGGCAGCTGGCTTGCCGAATTTGAAGGCAAAGACGGCAAATTCACAGTCCTCGCCAGTATCCTGATCGACGGTACCGAACTGGGCGACATCGCCAAGCAGGTGGGCGTAGGCTATGACCTCGGCATGGAGGCGCGCTCAGTGACCGGCGAGGATATAGCTCCCGACTCGGCCCGTAATATCATTCAGGATATAACGATGGTGGCCATACTCAAGGATTACGGCCGCGATGTCACGATGTCCGAGCCTGAGGATTATGATCCGCAGGAATTTGCATGCACATGTCAGAACGAGCTCTGCACCGATCCCGATGATATAGGGCAGAACTACACGCCGTCGTATATGATGGCCTACGGTAAGCTGCCCAACGGAAAATATATGATCAACTGGCCCGTGGCCGGAAACGACATCTATATCAATCTTGTGGAGATGACGCCCGAGCAGCGAGAGGAAGCTCTTGAGGAAGCAAAGGCCAAGACTCTGCGATATGTCTACTTCCTGCAGCATGAGCTCGGCATGAACACTCTGGGTCTCGCCGACGACGAATTCCCGACCGACGACCTTCTCCCGCTGATGCCATATCATCGCGAGTCGCGACGCATCCACGGTCTGACTCGCTTTACGCTCAACCATATCACTCATCCTTATGACACTCCCGACCCGCTCTATCGCACGGCGATAGCTGTGGGTGACTATCCTGTCGACCATCACCACAAGGCTTATGACGGCCTCGATTCTCTGCCCAGGATCGGGTTCTATCCTATCCCGTCCTACGGTCTGCCTATGGGTGTGCTCATCCCCGAGGATGTCGACAATATGCTCGTGACCGAGAAATCGATATCATCATCCAACATCGTAAACGGTTCGACACGCCTGCAGCCCGTTGTGGTGCAGATCGGCCAGGCGGCGGGCGCGATAGCCGCGATAGCCGCTCTTGACGGAGTGAAACCGTCGGAGGTCAGTGTGCGCCGTGTGCAGAAAGAGATTCTCGATGCCGGAGGCTATATCATGCCCTTCCTCGATGTCGAGAAAACCGACAGCCGCTTCAAGCCATATCAGCGTATCGGCGCCTGCGGCATACTCCACGGCGAGGGCCGCAATGTCGGCTGGAGCAACCAGACATGGCTGCGCGCCGACGATCAGCTTCTTGCCGGCGAGATGGCCGACTTCTGGGCTTTCTACAACTATGAGGCGGAGCAGCCGGCTGATGTGACCGCTCCGGTGACCTATGCCGATGCCATGGCAGCTGTATGCGAAGTGACCGGTGGTGAAAGCGACGGCAATACGATCCTGTCGGAGTACGGTATTGATGCCAAAGCTCCTGAAGATATGCTCTCACGAGGCGAATTCGCCCTGATCGTCGACGGCATCCTTAATCCGTTCAATGCCTGCGATGTGGATATTCGAGGAAACTTCATCGAAAGGAAATGACAAATCGTTTAATCATCCTTATAAATCTTGCAATGACAAAATTACGTCTCAGCGCAGTCTTGCTGATCATGGCCGCAGCCTGCGGTCTTGTCGGCTCAGTGGCAGTCAGCTCATGTTCCGACAACAAAATCGCGACAAACGAGAAACCGAAGTATCTGTGGATGTGCGGCGAAGCCAACTTCGACCGTTTCTCCGACAAAGACACGATAACCTATTACCTGGAGAAAGCCAGGGAAACCGGTTTCAACAACGTTGTTGTCGATGTCAGGCCTATCGAAGGAAAGGTGCTGTACAAGAGTAAAATCGTGCCCGAACTTACGTGTGTCGACACTCTTGTCGTCGAGCGCGACTGGGACTATCTGCAGTATGTCATCGACGAGGCTCACCGTCTCGGCATGAAAGTGACGGCGTCGGCCTGTGTGTTCCCGGTCGGGGCAGCCGGAGATCAGAAAGGCCTATGCTACGAGGATAGCGCCTTTGACGGCCGCACATGTGTCGAATACCGTCCCGACGGTACGATTGAGGATATCCGCACCAACCGCACTAAAGTCGCAGCATTCCTCAACCCGGTGCGTCAGGACTCGCGCGATTACGCGATGAGCGTGCTCAGTGAGATCGTCAGCAATTACGACATCGATGGCCTTGCCCTTGACTACTGCCGCTTCCCTGACATGGAAAGCGACTTCTCCGATGTCAGCCGTGAGGCTTTTGAGAACCAGACAGGTGCCAAAGTGGAGAACTGGCCCGCCGACATATTCACCTATGACGACAACGGCGAGCGTGTCGCCGGTCCGTTATACAACCAATGGCTCGCATTCCGGGCCGGTGTGCTCGGTGATTTCATTCATCAGGTCAGCGACTCAGTCAAGACTATAAGACCCGGACTCGAACTCAACTACTGGGCCGGTTCGTGGATCCACGCCATCGAGAAAAACGGACAGAACTGGGCGAGTCCACGCAGCGAGTGGTGCAAGAAATATCCCTATGGCAGCGACGAATATCAGAAGGCCGGTTTTGCTCCCGCCCTCGACAACTTTATCGTAGGAGCCTATCTCGAACGCGTCTACGGTCCCGAGGATAACGAATCGGTCGAATACGCTCTCAATCGCGCCGACTCGATCATCATGGGCGACTGCCACGTCATAGGCTCCATCCAGTCGATCAACCATTCGGCCAAAGACGATGATCCCAACAATCTTGTTAACGCCGTGAAATGCTGTCTCGAGAACAGCGAAGGTCTGATGGTGTTTGATGTGGTGCACATTATCAACCGCGACCAGTGGGATGAGATCAAGCGTGGCATAGATGAATACGAAGCAGGCGAAGTGAAATAATATATCCCCGGCGCATAATCATTAGAAGCATCGAAAATGAATTTTCAGAAATATATAAAAGTCCTTGCTGCAGCGGCGGCTGTCGCCATGGTTTCATGTTCAGACAGCGAACCACAAAACCCCGGCGCGAATGCGCCCGAACCGCCGAAGCCCGGTGATGGCTCGATAGGAGAAGTCGTGATCAAGCCCAAGGCAATGTGGATCGATGTCGAGGCAAACTTCAACAAGCTTTCTACCAAGGCAGGCATTGATGCCGAGCTCGAGAAAATCAAGCGCTACGGTATGAACATGATCTATCTTGATGTCAAGGCCGCCAACGGTTATGCTTTATATAAAAGTGACATATTGCCTTATTGCGATACATTCGGCTCTTACACCGCCGACAGAGACTACGATGATTTCCTCGGCTATTTCCTCGAAAAATGCGAGGAACTTGAGATTGACGTTGTCGCTTCGATGGTAACTCTCGGTTTCGGCTACCATTCCCGAGGAGTAGAGCAGGGACTGGTCTACGACCATTGGGACAAGTGGGGCGATATGGTGCAGGTCCGCAGCGACAACAACGATCCCGACAAGGTCGTCAAGATAAACGAAGATGACACTCAGCCCATAATCCTGCTTTCGCCTTGCCACAAGGAAGTCCGGGACTTTGTCGTCTCCATTGCCAGTGAGCTGGTTGCGAAATATCCCAAGTTAAAAGGAATTTCTCTCGATTATTGCCGCTACAACAATAACGACGGCGGCTGGTATGGTATGGGCGACGCCGATCTTGAAGACTACGCGCGCTATTGGAACGAGGAAAAGCCACTGCGCACCGAAATCGTGACCGCGACCGGCGGGGTTGGCCCTAAATTCGCAAAATGGATTGAATACCGTTCGATGACGATCTCGGATCTGATATCGAAAATCCGTTCGGCGGTCAAGGCTGTCAATCCAGACTGTGAGATCCATATGTGGGCCTCGGCTCACTGGGAATCGCGATTTGCTGTCGGACAGAACTGGGCGAGCACACGATATAAGCCGACCGGTTACGCCTATACCGATACCTACAGCAAGACCGGATTGGCCCATCTGCTCGATGTATTCATAACAGGTGCATACGCAGAGACTGTATGGGAGAAGGACACCGAAACGGTCTGGTCGGTGGAGAATTTTGTCAAGACCTGGAACAACTATATCAAGGGAGACTGCAAATGCTACGGCTCAATAGCCGCATACGCCCTCGGCGCTGACAAGATCGCCGATGCAACTTATCTCTGCCTGAAGCACACCGACGGCTACATGAATTTCGAACTGTCGCATGTCAACGCCGGTAACAAGTGGATCGCCACGCTCGACGGCATCCGCCGCTATGAAAAGAAAAAAGATTATCAATAAATAATATCTATACATATAACATTTGATAACATTTGAAACCCAATGAAAAAATCAATGCTTGTTCTCGGGCTTTTCGCGGTTACCGGTGTAGCTTCCTTTGCAGGGAGCTACACTGTCGTTTCTCCCGATAAGCTCGTTACCATCAAGGTCGAAACGGGGAAAACACTCACCTGGAGTGTGTTGCAGGGCAGTGAAGTCGTTGTCGAGCCCTCGGCAATTGGTCTTGATATCGAAGGTGCCAAAGTGCAGCCCGGAGTCAATCCCAAAGTGAAAAAAGCATCGCGCCGCTCGGTCAACGACGTGCTTCACCCCGTAGTGCCGACAAAATTCAGCGATGTCAAAGACAATTTCAACGAGCTGACCCTTAAGATGGCCGGAGACTATTCGGTTCAGTTCCGTGCATACGACAACGGTGCGGCCTATCGTTTTGTCATCTCGCGTCCCGGCAAAATGACCGTTAACAATGAGACCGTCGAGATGAACATGCCCGACGGTACGACTGCCTACTGGCCGGTCTATCCCATGCGTCACAACTATATGTCGTCGCAGGAGTCGCTTTTCAAACAGATGCCTCTTGACTCGGTCAAGACCGACAATCCCGCCTATCTGCCTGTCTACATGCAGACTCCGTCAGGCACGCGCGTTGTTGTCACCGAGGCAGGTGTCGACGATTATTCCAACCTTTTTCTCGAGGCTGACGGAACGTTTGATCTCAACGGCGTCTTCCCTAAGATTATCAAGGATAAACGCATGAAAAAGCCCGAGGAAGGCTGGGGCAGCGATCGCACGGAAGTCGTTCTCGATCTTCAGCCCTATATGGCTGTGACCGACGGTTCGCGTGAACTCCCCTGGCGTATCGTCATGACCGGCCGCGACGATGCCGGCCTGCTCGAGAACTATCTCGCATGGCAGCTTTCGGGCGAATCTGTCGTCGATGACGCATCATGGGTAAAACCTGGCCGCATCTCGTGGGACTGGTGGTCTAACCTCAATATCTACGGGCCCGACGTCGACTTCGAGGCCGGAGTCAACACCGCCACCTACAAGAAGTTCATCGACTTCGCCGCTAAACACGGCTTCGAATACATCCTTCTCGATGAGGGTTGGTCGGCAAGCACCAGTGACATCAAGCACTACAAACCCGAAGTCAATATCGAAGAGCTCGTGAAGTATGGCGACGAGCGCGGCGTAGGACTCGTGATCTGGGCTCTATGGAACCCGCTGGCCGAAGATATCGAAGGCACGCTCGACATCTACCGCGACTGGGGTGTGAAGGGAATCAAGATCGACTTTATGGACCGTTCTGACCAAGAAATGGTCAACTTCTACGACGCCGTAGGCAAGGCTGCGGCCGACCGTCATCTCGTGGTTGACTTCCACGGAGCATACAAGCCCTCGGGCATGCAGCGCAAATACCCCAACATCCTGACTTTCGAAGGTGTGCTAGGCAATGAGTACAACAAGGGCGAAGGCACAGGCTGGAACGCAGCGGTCACTCCCGACCACAATCTTATGCTTCCGTTCATCCGCAACCTCGCCGGCCCGATGGATTTCACGCCAGGCTCTGTTCTCAACACTACCCGCGAAGACTATGCCGGCAACTGGGGCCACCCTATGACTCTCGGCACACGCGCCCATCAGGCCGCTATGTTTGTGGTGTTCGAAAGTCCGTTGCAGATGATCTGCGATTCGCCGTCCAACTACGACAACGCTCCCGGATATGCCGAATTCCTTTCGAAAATTCCTGTCACCTGGGACGAGACTATCGGCATCAAGGCCGAGATCGGAGACTACCTGCTGATGGCTCGCCGCAAAGGCGACAAATGGTATATCGCCGCCATGACTGACTGGACTCCGCGTGATCTCAAGCTCAGCCTCAATTTCCTGCCTGCCGGTAAGTGGTCGATGGAATCTATGTCTGATGGCAGCAATGCCCACAGGCAGGCAACCGATCATAAATTCGAGACCAAGACTGTCTCGTCAGGCGAAACACTCAACTTGCATCTTGCCCCTGGCGGCGGTTGGGTCGCAATTCTGACACCCGTAAAATAATTCACAATGATGAGAAGACTTATTGTTACAACGCTGACAGCGCTTGCCTTTATGGCAAGCGCTTCGGCGGCTTCATGGGTCAACATATCGGGCAAGGTGCTTTCAGGCGGAAAACCTGTGGCCGGTGTGCCTGTGACAGACGGAACACAATTTGTAACCACCGACAGATCGGGTAAATATTCGATGCAGTCGGCCGAAGGGACAAAATATGTCTACATAACCCTGCCCGACGGCTATGAGGTGCCGGTGAGCGGCGGTGTGCCGGTGATCTACGCCGACGTCGTGCCCGACGCCAAAGGTCGCTTCCTCCATGACTTCAATCTCGAGAAATCAAACCGCGACATGACCCGTCACATCCTTTTCGTGCAGGCCGATCCGCAGGTCTATTTTGATCCCAATCTCGACGAGGTCGAAAAAGCCTCGATCGAGATGAAAAATATCCTTGCCGAAGACTACCCCGGTCAAGATGCGGTCGGCCTTGTGCTGGGCGATATTGTTGGGCAGTTCAAGCAGGGCGACAAATATTTTCCATGGATGATCAAAAACATCGCCGTTACCGGTTTTCCCTATTTCTATGTCTGCGGCAATCATGACATAGAGATGGATGCCCCGGTCAACGAAGATTCACGCAAGGCGTTCAACCGGTATTTCGGCCCGACATATTATTCGTTCAACCGCGGCAAGATCCATTATGTGGTGCTTGACAATGTCTACTGGATGGGTCGTTACTATGCAGGCTACTACACAAAGCAGCAGCTCGAATGGCTCAGACAGGATCTGTCCTACGTTCCCGAGGGCTCGACTGTGATTATCTCGCAGCACATACCCTGTTATTCACGGCAGGCGCGTCATAAGGAGTGGAACAAGGAGTCTTATCACAAGGTCGTCAGCAACCGTCAGGCACTGTTTGACATCCTCAAGCCCTACAATACCCATATCCTGTCGGGTCACGAGCATTATAGCGAGAACTACGTACTGTCAGACAAGCTCTACGAGCACTGTCACGCCCCCCTGTCTAACCTTTTCTGGTGCACCAAGTGGGCCATGGACGGCACCCCCGGCGGTTACTATATCTATGAAATCGACGGCGACAAGATCGACTGGTACTACAAAGTGCTCGGCCGAGACAGGAGCTATCAGTTCGAGATTTATCCCCGCGGCCGCTCGCGCCAGCATCCCGAAGCGGTTGTAGCCAACATCTGGAATGTCGACTCTACATGGAAGATCGAATGGCTCGAGGACGGCAAGCCTATGGGCGAGATGATACGTTTCACCGGCGAGGATCCCAACCTCTGGGACGACGTTGTCGCCAACGGCAAGAGCTATCCGTTCCCATACATGGGATGCGATATAACGGAGCATCTGTTCTACGCTGTTCCCGAGAAAGAAAATTCAGTCATCACTGTCAAGGCTACCGATCACAATGGTAATGTCTACACCGGTACTCTTGACCAAAAAAACTTTAAATGATTATGAACCATAAGATATTGATACTGTCGTTAGCGACAGCTGCAGGCATCGCCGTATGCTCGTGCGGACAGCACGACAGCGAAGTGTCGTCGCCTGACGGCAAGATAACTTTTGAATGTGGCAACAAGGACGGCGGCCTGTTTTACAGCGTCAGCGACGGCGGCCGTCAGATCGTGGCTCCGTCGCGTCTGGGCTTTGTGCTCGAGGGCAATGACACAGTCGCCGATTTCGAAATACTGGACCGTGTCCGTTCGACCGGCGATGTAACTTGGGAGACCTCGTGGGGCGAAAGCCGTGAGGTTCGCGACAACTACAACGGCATGACCGTCGAGATGCGTCAGCTCGGCGGCAAGGAGATGCTTGTCAATCTTGAGGTGAGGGTGTATGACGACGGCTTCGGCTACCGCTATGTATTCCCCTCTCAGGGCGATTCGCTGGTGATCATGGAAGAGCTGACCGAGTTTGCTCTTGCCGGGCCTGCCGAGGCCTGGGCCATGAACAATCATGACGTCTATTACGAAGATTACTATAAGCGCAAGCCTATCGCCGCTCTTGACACCGTGCATACTCCGGTCACTGTCGAATTCGGCGGCGACAAATATCTCGCAATCCACGAGGCCAACCTCACCGACTATCCCAAAATGCAGCTCATCGGCGTGGATTCGGTGACGATGAAAGCCCGTCTCGTGCCTTGGTCGACCGGTGTCGCGGCATATGTGACAACTCCGTTCGCCACTCCCTGGCGAACAATGATCATCGGTGATACCCCTGGCGAACTGGTGACCTCATACATGATGCTCAACCTCAATGAGCCCTGCGCCGTGGCCGATGCCTCATGGTGCAAACCGATGAAGTATATCGGGGTGTGGTGGGAAATGCATCTCGGCAACGGCACATGGTACTACGGTCCCAACCACGGAGCCAACACCGCCCATGTCAAGGAATATATCGACTTTGCCGCTGAGCACGGCATTCCCGGCGTGCTTGTCGAGGGTTGGAACGTCGGTTGGGAAGGTGACTGGCCCGCAAATCAGCACTTCGATTTCACCAAGCCCTATCCCGACTTCGACATAAAGGAGATCACCGACTATGCCCGCGAGAAGGGTGTGACCCTGGTCGGCCACCATGAGACAGCAGCATGGACAACTAACTACGAGAATCAGCTCGACTCCGCTTTTGCCTTCTATACCGACCACGGTGTCAACAACGTCAAGACCGGCTATGTCAATCTGCTGATGGACGGCAAAGAAGACCACAGCAGCCAGTACGGTGTGCGCCACTACCGCAAGGTGATCGAGGCAGCAGCCCGTCATAATGTCAACATCGACAACCACGAACCCGTCATGCCTACAGGCCTGCAGCGCACATGGCCCAATCTTATGACACAGGAAGGCGTGCGCGGCCAGGAACATAACGCCTGGGACACCGACGGAGGCAATCCGCCCGAACACACTGTGCTGATGCCCTTCACCCGAGGTCTCGCAGGTCCGATGGACTATACGTTCGGCACATTCAATTTCGACAATCCCGTCTATCCGGGCACTCGTGTGCGTACAACCCTGGCCAAGGAACTCGCTCTCTATGTCGTGATCTACAGCCCTATGCAGATGGCCTCTGACACTCCCGCCAACTATGCCGCGCAGCCTGCCGCATTCCAGTTCATCAAGGATGTGCCTGTCGACTGGGAGACTACTATCGTGCCTGATGCTGTCATCGGCGATTATGTTGTGACAGTGCGTCAGGACCGCAACTCACCTGACTGGTATCTCGGTGCGATCACCGATGAGCAGCCCCGTGAACTCGACGTGAAACTCGACTTCCTCGAGCCAGGCGCCGAATATACGGCTCAGATCTATGCCGATGCTCCAGACGCCGACTGGGAAAGCAATCCCACGGCCTATACGGTAAGCGAACAGACCGTGAAGTCGACCGATACGCTTCCGCTCAAGCTCGCCGCCGGTGGCGGCACTGCGATCCGCTTTGTAAAAAAATGATCATGAACAGATATTTCAGATGCATACTTCCGGCCGCATTTGCGCTTTTGATGGCGCAATGCGCGCCCGCGGATCCCGACATCCGCGCGGCGGCAGACCTTGCCGGCCGTGTCGTGCCGACGGTCGCCGACCGTATCGAATTTGTCAAGGCTGAGTCGCCCGACAGTGTCGACCGCTTTACGCTCAGTTCTGACGGCGACCGTATAGTGATCGCCGGCAACAACGCCGGTGCGATGGCAGTCGGACTCAACTATTATCTGAAACACTATTGCCTGACCGAGGTGTCATGGTATGCCGACGAGCCTGTCGAACTGCCCGCAGTGCTGCCGGCTGTCGACCGGGAAGTGACTGTCGACTCCCGTCTGGACAACCGTTTCTTCCTCAATTACTGTACGTCGGGCTACAGCATGCCTTTCTGGCAGTGGCGCGACTGGGAGCGTTTCATCGACTGGATGGCTCTCAATGGTGTCAATCTGCCGCTGGCCACGACCGGACAGGAAGCGATATGGTATAACGTCTGGTCGAAACTCGGTCTGACCGACGAGGAGATACGTTCATATTTCACCGGACCGGCCTATCTGCCGTGGCACCGCATGTGCAATCTCGACGGCTGGCAGAGTCCGCTGCCCAAAGAGTGGCTCGACGAGCAGGCCGACCTGCAGAAGCGCATCATAACCCGCGAGCGAGAACTGTCGATGCGGCCTGTTCTGCCCGGCTTCGCGGGGCATGTGCCCGAGGCATTCGCCAGGCGCTATCCGGATGCGATCACGACGACGGTGAGCGAGTGGGGCGGTTTCCCTGCCGAATACCGCTGCACCTACCTCAGCCCGGCCGATTCGCTGTTTGCGGTCATACAGAAAGAATATCTCACCGAACAGACCCGTCTTTACGGCACAGACCATATCTATGGCATCGATCCATTCAATGAGGTCGACCCGCCGACATGGAATCCAGATTCGCTCGCCATGATGTCGCGCAATATCTTCGAATCTGTCACTGCTGTCGATCCCGAGGCTGTCTGGCTGCAGATGGCGTGGATCCTCTACGCTGATCCGGCCCACTGGACTCCAGTCACCGCGAAAGCCTACCTTCAGGGTGTGCCGCAGGGGCGCATGATACTGCTCGACTATTATTGCGAGAACACCGAGGAGTGGAAACTCTTTGATTCGTTCTACGGCCAGCCGTATATCTGGTGTTATCTCGGCAACTTCGGAGGCAATTCGTTTCTTGCCTCGCCGATCAACGATGTCGAGAAACGCCTAGACGATGTCCTCGCCAACGGAGGCTCCAATCTGTGCGGCATAGGCTCGACACTCGAGGGCCTCGACCTTAATCCGTATATGTATGAATATGTGCTCGAGCAGGCATGGCGCATGCCTGATGGCCATGACGCTTCGCGCAACATAATCGACCGCCGCGTAGGACGCCACGACAAAAGTGCGCGTGAGGCGTGGCAATTGCTTGTCGACAGTGTGTTCGTGCAGCCGTCGCTGTGCGGTCAGGGCCCGTTGACCAATTGTCGGCCGACGCTTGACGGTTTTGCATGGTGGACAGTCAAACCTAATATCGACTACCGCAATGCTGATCTGGTCCATGCGTGGGGCCGTATGCTTGATGTCGATTCATGCAGCCGCGACAGCTATGTATTCGACTGTGTCAACCTTGGCCGTCAGGCGATGAGCAACTACTTTATTGCTCTCCGCGACGATTTCAATGCCGCTTATCAGAGCGGTGATACGGCTTTACTTCGCAGTAAGGGATGCGAGATCAAGGTATTCTTTGACGATCTGACCACGCTTCTGCGTGGTCATTCGGGCTTTTCGCTGAAAAAGTGGATCGACGACGCGCGTTCGCACGGCGTCAGTCCCGGGCAGAAGGACTACTACGAGCGCAACGCCCGCTCACTGATCTCCGTCTGGGGACCGTCGAAAGATCTCAACGACTATGCCAACCGTCAGTGGGCCGAGCTCAACGACAGCTATTATGCCCGGCGTTGGGCTATGTTTGTCGACCGTGTGACTGAGGCGGCTGGGCGAGGCCGTAAGTTTGATGACGAGGAGTTCTACAACGCTTCACGTGAGTTTGAGAATGCATGGATCGAGCCGTCAAACGCGATCGAGTATCTTGAGCCGCTCGACGGAGTGGAAGTGTCGCGCAGGATGTACGACAAATACGCACCGCTGATCCTCGCCCATCCGGCATCTTACTCTCCGACATCCGTCCCCTCTCACCATCATTGGTAATGACAGAATGTCACAGTGATAATTAGGCTGTGTCAATTATTAAGAGCCCCCAAAAGTTGGACATGTCCAACTTTTGGGGGCTCTTAAGTTTCAGTGCTATGACTGTCAGGCGTTGCGGCCGTGGCAGTTTTTGTATTTTTTGCCCGATCCGCAGGGGCAGGGATCGTTTCGGCCTATCCTGGGACCGGCTGTGACCGGCATTGTGCGTTGCGGAGCGTTCTGGGGTGCCGAGGCCGCCTGACGCTGCGCTTCTTCGCCCGGAAGGCCCGGACGCGAGGTGCGGTAGTTCATATTGTTGTTATGCGGCATCTCAGGTGCGGCCTGCTTTACTTCGGGCTGGCGGCGCTGTTCCTCGGGTTGGTTCTCGTCGCCTTCGCGCGGTGTCCTCATGGGGATCTGTGCGCGCATAAGTGCTGACATGGCCTTGACGTTGAGCTGGTTCAGCATATTTTCGAACAGGTGGAACGACTCGACCTTATATATTACGAGCGGATCTTTCTGCTCGTAGCTTGCGTTCTGCACAGACTGACGCAGTTGGTCAAGTTCGCGCAGGTGCTCTTTCCAGAGTTCGTCTATGGAGACAAGCAGGAGTGCTTTCTGCCATTCCTTGACGATCGAACGGCATTGGGTGCCGAATGCTTCCTGTAAGTCTACGCGCAGGTTGAACACGCGTTTGCCGTCGCTTACGGGTACGATTATCTTGCCTTTGTAGTCTGAATTCTCCACAAGCTGTGTGATCACGGGCAGTGCTACCTCGCGGATGCGTTCGTTGCGGCGGTTCATAGCTTCCATGGCGACTTCGTGCACTCGTTCTATGCGGTCTTCGCGGTCGAGACTGCGGAATTCGCTTTCGCTGATCGGCGACTCGATGCTGAGCACCTTGAACAGCTCGAGGCAGAAGTCGGCATAGTCCTGAGGCTGTTCGTAGGTCATCACTATGTTTTCGATGCAGTCGTAGAGCATGTTGGCGATGTCGATGCCTATGCGTTCGCCGAGCAGGGCATGATGGCGGCGGTTATATATATATGTACGCTGCTTGTTCATGACGTCGTCATATTCAAGCAGGCGTTTACGTATGCCGAAGTTGTTTTCCTCGACGCGTTTCTGAGCCTTCTCGATGGCATTGGTCACCATCTTGTGCTCGATGGGCTCGCCTTCCTGCAATCCGAAACGGTCAAGCCATTTCATAACGCTGTCTGTGGCAAACAGGCGCATGAGCTGATCTTCGAATGAAACGAAGAAAATCGAAGAGCCGGGGTCGCCCTGACGGCCTGAACGGCCGCGCAACTGGCGGTCGACACGGCGTGACTCGTGACGTTCGGTGCCGATGATGGCGAGACCGCCCGCGGCCTTGACTTCCGGAGTCAGCTTGATGTCTGTTCCGCGGCCTGCCATATTGGTGGCGATTGTTACGATGCCTTTCTGTCCGGCCTGAGCCACGACCTGAGCCTCTTTCTGGTGGAGTTTGGCGTTAAGCACCTGCGCTTCGATCTTGCGCATGTCGAGCATACGCTTGAGCAATTCCGAGATCTCGACCGAGGTAGTGCCGACGAGAACGGGTCGTCCGGCGTCGCGGAGCTTGACTATTTCTTCGATGACAGCGGCGTATTTCTCTTTCTTGGTCTTATAGACAAGGTCATTCATGTCGATACGGGCGACCGGTCTGTTGGTCGGGATCGTGACGACATCGAGTTTGTATATATCCCAGAACTCGCCTGCTTCGGTCTCGGCCGTACCGGTCATGCCGGCAAGTTTGTGATACATACGAAAGTAGTTCTGGAGCGTGATGGTGGCGAATGTCTGAGTGGCGGCTTCGACCTTGACTCCTTCCTTTGCTTCGATAGCCTGATGAAGTCCGTCGCTGTAGCGGCGTCCTTCCATGATACGGCCGGTCTGCTCGTCGACGATCTTGATCTTGTTGTCGTCGATGACATACTCGACGTCTTTTTCGAAGAGGGTGTATGCTTTTAGCAACTGGCTTACGGTGTGGACACGTTCGGCCTTGACGGCATAATTCTGCATCAGTTCGTCTTTGCGTTGCTGCCGTTCGGCCGTATCGGCGATTGTCTCGACTTCCGAAAGCTGAGAGGCAATGTCGGGCAGGACGAAGAACTGCGGGTCGCTTGTCTTGCCGGTGAGTTCGTCGATACCTTTGTCTGTCAGTTCGACGCTTCTGTTTTTTTCGTCGATGACAAAGTAGAGGGGATCGGTTACAGTAGGCATTTCGCGACCGTTGTCCTGAAGGTAGTGGGCCTCGGTCTCGAGAAGGATGTTCTTCATGCCTTCCTGGCTGAGAAATTTGATCAGGGCGCTGTTTTTCGGCAGACCTTTGTAGGCTCTGAACAACAGCAGGGCACCTTCTTTTTTCTCCTCTTTGTCCTCTGAGGCGATCTTCGCCTTGGCCTCGGTCAGGATCCTGGTGACCAGACGGCGCTGGGCCTCGACAACCTTCTGGACGTTGGCTTTGTATTCGTCGAAATACTGGTCGTCGCCCTTAGGCACCGGGCCTGAAATGATAAGAGGTGTGCGGGCGTCGTCGATAAGCACGGAGTCAACTTCGTCGACAATCGCATAGTAATGTTTGCGTTGAACCAGATCCGAGGGGGTCATAGCCATATTGTCGCGCAGATAGTCGAAGCCGAATTCGTTGTTGGTGCCGAACGTGATGTCGCATTCGTATGCGGCGCGTCGCTCGGGGGTGTTGGGCTGATGCTTGTCGATGCAGTCGACTGTGGAGCCGTGGAACATGTACAGAGGCCCCATCCACTCGGAGTCGCGTTTGGACAGGTAGTCGTTGACCGTCACGACGTGAACGCCGCGTTTTGAAAGCGAGCGTAGAAAGACTGGCAGCGTGGCGACGAGGGTTTTGCCTTCGCCGGTGGCCATTTCTGCGATCTTGCCCTGGTGGAGAACGATGCCGCCGATGAGCTGCACGTCATAGTGGATCATGTCCCATTTGATCTCGTTGCCGCCGGCGAGCCAATGGTTTTTCCAGATGGCTTTATCTCCGTCAATCGTCACGAAGTCGCGTCCCTGGCCGGCGAGTTCGCGGTCGAGGTCGGTGGCGGTGACTTCGATAGTTTCGTTGCGGGCGAAGCGTGAGGCTGTCTCGCGTACTACCGCAAATACCTCGGGCAGATGTTCGTTGAGTTTGTCTTCGAGGGTGTCAAGTATGTTTTTTTCCAGTTTGTCGATTTTCTCCCAGATGGGCTGGCGCTCTTCGAAAGGCATCGTCTCTACCTGTTCGCGAAGAGTTGATATTTCGGTGTTGTCCTCGCGGGTGGCTGCATTCAGATCTGCACGGACAGCATCTATGCGTCTGCGGAGCTCATCGTTGGAAAGGCTCTCGAGCGTTGGCTCGATGGCTTTGATCTTGTCGACGATGGGCATTATGGCTTTGAGGTCGCGTTGCGACTTATTGCCGAAGATTTTACTTAGTACTTGTACAAATGACATGTGTATATCGTTTTGTGGATATTAATAATTGGAAATATAATGTCTGAGGAAATGCTGTGCCGGATATGACTGCCGGCATGACTGCCCGGTCGGAAGTCAGTTGAGGGGCAGTGCGGCAGAGGCTGCCGCATTGGGCGAACGTATGCGCAGCAGGCGCGATACTGTGGGGATGATCACGCGGACATCCACAGGGATGTCGATCTGCCTCGGGCTGATATTCGGGGCGAGGATAAAGGCGGGGGCTGTCGTGGCTGCAATGCGTTCGACGCGGTTATTTGCTTTCGATCCTGCCGAGCTGTCGAAATCGTTGACGATCTGCCATCCGGGGATTACGTTGACGTATATGTCGCCTGCGGTGCGTATGTGAGTGTTGCGCCTCAGAGCATTGGCTTTGTCAGTGACATTGCCGGCAAGTATCTGGTCGATGGTGTAGACCTCCTTGACTCCGCTCATGCGGGCGATAAACAGGGCGGCCTCTGATCTGATCGCTTTGGCATCCAGATTCTTGTCCTTGATTAGACGGTTGTTGAGGAAAAAGTGGCCGTTGTGATATCCGCTGACCCATTCGCCTGTGCCGTAAAGAGCCATCAGATACATATTGAGCAGGGAACCGGCTTTGCGGGTCGAGAATTCTCCGTAAGGGATATTCCATCTCTCGTCATCGCGCCTGACGGTCGATGACGGTGGTGTGGCGACGAGGAAAATGACCGAGTTGCCGCCAGTGGCCCGGTCTATGCCTGCAAACAGCTGTTCCAGATTTCTGTCAAGACGTAGATAGCTGTCCATCTGTTCGAGACGGGAGTCTGTGTTGTTGGTGTAGTCGAAAGGCACAAGAGTGTATGCGAGATTGAGCATGTCTGTGCCGTCATGTTTGCCGAGTCCGAGAGTGTTGATGAAGTCAATGGCAAGAGTGGTGACTTCGTTGTTGACAGGCGCCGAGTTCTTGAACACTGCATAACGGTCCTCTTTGCCCTGCGGGAAAACGTAGCGGAACGGATAACGTTTCAGATGGTCGGGCAGATCGGGATAGTCGACTATCGGCAGAAGCGGCGTCCAGCTCATCGTGTCGAGGCGTGTCGCAAGAGGCGCGAGGCGGTTTCTGCCTCCGATTATTGTCGGTACGTCTTTGTAGAAGGTCGTGGTCGCCCAGTTGCCGTTGGTGTCGTTGATCCAGAAGACGCTGTTGGCGGCGTGGCCTCCGAGTATTATCGCCTGCTGGACATCGGGGGCGATTGCGAAGACATTGGTGACTCCGCCTCCGGCTATGCGTACTTCATCGGCTATGTTGCTGACGAGAAGATTACGGGGTGAATATGTCTCGTCGGTGAAGTTGCCGATCGAATTTTCGTCGAAAAGTGTAGGTTTGAGCCTGTGTCCGTCGACGTCATAGATGAATTCTCCGCTTATGCCGTTGACCGAGGGTGACGCACCGGTCATCAGCATCGCCGACGCAGCGACCGGATCGAGAGAGGTGCCATAATCGGCGTTGGTTATCACGACGCCGTCGCGCAGAAGCCGTTTGAAGCCTCCTTCGGAAAAATAATCGCGTAGATTGTTGATATAATCAGCCTGAAGTCCGTCAACGACTATCCCGACCACAAGACGCGGACTCATGCGGTTGTCAGCGGCAGGCATGGTCATGCCCACCATCGATGCCAGCAGCACGATGACCAGACGTGATGGAAGTGATGAATTCAGACGCGACATTTTATTGATTTGATATTCAGGAATATGTAGCTTGTTGATCTTATGGCATCTGCTAATATCAGCGGATAGAATGCCGTGTTAAGTGACTGGTATCCTGCGATAGAAAACGCTATGAGAATCAATAATGCCACAAAGTTAACAATTTGATATGAGAAAATGATCAGTCTGCATCTTTTTATCCAAATAAAAATGGTCGGGATAAAGCATAGCGGATTGAGCCAAAGCAGGAGAATGTTGGGCGAGGTGGCTTCGTGGACCGAGATGAACACAAGAAACGAGATCAGGCAGCCCGCCAGACCGAATATGCCGTAAAGTGCAGCGTCGAACCATCGGCTGACCTTGTGCCGGCGGATATCTCTGAATGTTAATAGGATGGCTGATATCAGCACGAGGCAGCATACAGTCATCGGTGTCGCGTACCACGGTGTGGGCGCCAGCACCGCTGCGTCGGGGGCTGTGTCATTGATCACATCGACAGAACCGACGAGCTTTTTCCCGCCGACGGTCGCGCCATGCAGCTGGCGGTCGAGAATAACGGGTGCGAAAGACTTTTCGCGTTCGGACAGGGTGTAGTCAATGCCGCTGCCTAACGCGAGGTCGATGCCGAACTGATACCAGGGGTAGTTGCTGTGATAGTGTCGCATCACACTGCGGAATGTCTGCGCTCCGGCATATGGGAGATCTGTCGGCACCAGTGATATGCTGTCTCCGAGGGCTTTCTCGAGCATGCCGAGGGGGCGGGTGGCACAGTTGTCTTTGACGTAGTTGTAGCGGTAGGTGCGGTTCTGCGGCTGAAGGTTTTCGGCAAGCAGTTCGATGAGCCGGAGTTTTTGGTCGGCTGTGAGATCGATATGATGGCTGACAATGCGTCTGCCGTCGCGGCGATATGCGGCTTCCATATACTGCCACGGCACAGCTGTCACCCAATAGTCGGTCTCTCCCTTTACGAAGCGATATACAAAATTGGGCTGTTCGAAATCATAAGTGCCGTAGCTGATCGCCAAATCGTTGTCGGGCAGCGTAATCCTGAGTGCCGAATGACCTTCAAGCTCATAGATGTCGGAGCCGGGATAAAAGTTGACAAAACACACGGTTGTGTCGTTTCGGTCTCCTTTCGCCATAAAGGCGATGCCAAAGATCAAGGTCAGGAATAATATTCTGAGTTTAGAAGTCATCGTTGTGCTTTAATGCGTCGTCGAGCGACTTGACCATCGCGGCGTCAAGCTGACGGAGAGTGGTCAGGGGAGTGCGTATCAGTTGCCAGTTGCGCTCTGCTTTCTTCCATTCGTCACTGATTTTTCCGCGGTCACGGTCGCGTTCGGTGCGGTATTGACCTGTGTTGGCCAGGGTCTCGCGGTATGCATCGATCACTTCGTCATAGCGTTCGTTGGCCGGCCATTCGAATGATCCTTCGAACATGCGTGAAGCGACTCCGTTGATCAGCCGGAAGTCGGCCGTGATCCGTTCGGACCTTGCCTGATCGAATTCTTCATATATGTCCGGTCTCGAAAACTGAAAACTGATGCGCGGGTTTATGCGCTGAAGTCTGTACTTGCCGTCCCGCACGTCGATAACGTAAGTCGACACGGCTGTCGCTCCGATGCATTCGGAGTCGAGTTTTATCGGACAGCTCCATTTGATCACCATCGTTCCGCGCTCGGGGTCTTCCATGTCTATGACGTTGGAGTTGTCAAATGTCAGTGCGACCCATCGCCTGAGGTTGTGCCACTGGTCCTGCTTCGACAGAGTCGTGGACGAGATCAGGGTTTCGGATGCCGGAGTTGCATCCTGGGCCTTTGAACTAAAGCTGAGCGGTAATAGGAACAGGCATGCCAGCAAAGCCTGAAGGGAGAGTCTCATCGGATGTCAATCAATTTATGGGTTTGTAATGACAGACGCCAGTGGGGATGCCGAAGGATATAGTCGACAGTCTCTGCGGTGTTATTGCCGGAGCATGGCTGGAGATAATGTCTCGGCGATGGTAACAGGTCGGCGATTGTCTCGACATCCTGTCCCTGATAGACGATCTTTAGCTCGTCGATTCGGTCGATCTGCCACGGAGCGTCTTTTGGCGAGCATGTGACCCAGTCGACACCGGTCGGCACCGGATTGCTGCCGTTGGTCTCGATCTGGATGAAGAAGCGCTCGGCTTTGAGGAGTCTGATCAGTTCGCAGTCGAGCTGCAGTGTCGGTTCGCCGCCGGTTATGACAATATGTCTTGACGGGAAGCACGATACCCTGGCGATGATTTCGTCGGCGGTCATGTCTGATCCACGGGCGAAGTCGGTGTCGCAGAATTGGCAGTGGCGGTTGCAGAGGCAGAAACGCAGGAACACAGCCGGTGTGCCGGTAAAAAATCCTTCGCCTTGAAGCGAGTAGAATATTTCGTTGACTTTATATGTCTTTTTCATAGCTTGCGGTGTTTCCTTCGCTTTCCTGAACGTCGACACGATAGCAGTGTTCGACATTGTCGCATATCCAGCGGGCGATATTCTCGGCGGTAGGATTGAAGTCGAGGACATCGTTGAGACATGCGTGGTCAAGACGGTCATTGACAAGTTGTTTGATGTGGGTGAAGTCTGTCACCATGCCGTTTCGGTTCAACTCGGCCGCGCGGCAATGGACGGTCACTATCCAGTTGTGGCCGTGGAGCGACGAGCATTTACTCTCATAGTCAAGTGTAAGTCTGTGTGAAGCAGATATCTCGAGCCGTTTTGTTACGTAATACATAGAATAGGGGAGTTGGTTGTTATTGGTCTTGAGGCAATAGGTCGGCGGGATACTCGACCACCGGTATGCCGTTTCTTTGGGCGAGGTCGAGGAGATAGCGCAGTGATGCCTCGCGTGTATCTTCGATCTCGCAGTCTTTGATAGCCTGTTTGAGGTTGGATGCGAAGAACCCGACTGTGGGTGATTGCGGCAAGCCGAAGATCTTCATTATCTCGAGGCCGTCGACAGGGTTGCGGCGCGCCCGTTCAGCATCTTTGATGCGGATTTCTTTGAATTTTTCATCCACGATGTCGAAGTTGTCGAGGAAGCGTTGCTTCTTTTCCTCGTTTTTGCTTGTTATGTCGGCGCGGGCGAGAATCATCAGGTCGGCGAGGTCTTCTTCGGCATAATTCATCAGTCTGCGGACTGCGCTGTCGGTGACTTCTTCCTCGACCAGAGCTATCGGCCGCATGTGTAGATCGACGAGCTTGCGGACATAACGCATTTCTGCGCCCAGAGGCATGCGCAGGCGTTTGAAGATACGCGGAACCATCTTGGCCCCTACGATATTGTGGTTGTGGAATGTCCATCCGAGAGCTTTGTCGAACCGTTTTGTGGCCGGTTTGGCGATGTCGTGGAGCAGGGCGGCCCATCTTAGCCATTCGTTGTCGCTCTTCGACGCTACGTTGTCAAGCACACCGAGCGTGTGGTAGAAATTGTCCTTGTGACCCCGTCCGTTGACAATCTCGACGCCTCTAAGGGCTGCGAGTTCGGGAAAGATGATCCTGAGCAGTCCTGTGCGAAGCAGCAGATCCCATCCTATCGAGGGTTTGGGTGAGCGCATGATTTTCGACAATTCGTCTTTGATGCGTTCGGGTGTGATGATCTCTATCCTGGCGGCATTGCGGCAGATTGCCTCAAACGTATCGGGGTAGATTTCAAACCGGAGCTGGGTGGCGAACCTGATGGCCCGCAGCATGCGCAGGGGGTCGTCGCTGAAGGTGATGTCGGGGTCGAGCGGAGTGCGGATTATACGGCGCCTGATGTCGCCGAGGCCGTCGTAAAGGTCAAGCAGGTCGCCGAAGGTATCGCTGTTGATCGATATGGCCATGGCATTGATGGTGAAGTCCCGGCGTGCTATATCATCCTGCAGAGTCCCGTCCTCGACGATCGGATTTCTTGATTCACGACGGTAAGACTCCTTCCTCGCACCGACAAACTCCAGTTCGAGGTCACCGCGGCAGATCTGAGCGGTGCCGTAGGTCCGATAGACGGCGATATGGGTCTTAGGCCCGAGTTCGCGTCCGACTGCTTCTGCAAGCTCGATGCCTGAGCCGACGGTGACGAAGTCGATGTCTTTTGAACTGCGTCCGATGATAAGGTCTCTGACATAGCCGCCAACGATGTAGCATTCGCGTCCGATGCTGTCGGCGGCGTATCCGACTGTCCGGAAAATTTTCTGAGTTATCTTGTCTGCGAGATTGGCGGTCATTCGAAATATATGATTTGCTTGGGTGCGTTGGTTACACATTCCATCGGTCCGTCGGTCTTGACGATATATGTGTTCTCGATGCCTACAGCGCCCACGCCGGGTATGACAAACTTTGGTTCGAGGGCGATCACATTGCCTGCCTGCAGGACGGATTTCGAACGCGGAGCGATGACGGGAAGCTCATTGATTTCGATACCTAATCCGTGGCCGACGAAGCCTGCCTGCTGTCTGTGCCCCATGAATTCACTCTCAAATCCGGAGTCACGAGCCATCGCAAGTGCTTTTTCGTAGAGCGTCCGAGCTTCTACTCCGGGTCGGCCCATATCGGCGAGCGTGTCGCAGATATCGATAGACGTCTGATGGGCTTCCAATGCCCGTTGCGGCAGATTTTCCATCTGTGCGAAGCAGCGCGTCATGTCGGTCATGTAGCCGGTGAAATTACCGTTTACATCGACCATGATGCTTTTGCCGGGCCGGATCAGACTGCCGTCAGCTCCCACCGGAAGCGAGGGGTCGAGTCCGGCTCCGCCCATGGCAAAATCGTAAGGCGAAGGGCAGTCGGCGTTATCTCCGACAAGGATATTGCCCATGAACAGCTCCATGTCGTCGCCGTTGATGCGGAACAGCCCGAGGCACCCTTCATGGCGGGCTGCGCGTTCGATTTCGATCTGGAGATCGATGTCGCTCATGCCCTGACGGTAGATATGAGGAATGCGCTCGTAGAGCGAGGTATGTTTTATGCCTGAGAATCTTATCTTTTCAAGTTCAAAGCCGGTTTTGACCGATCGGGCCTGCGTCATGATGCCCGATGCGTTTTCGTAGCGTATGCGGTCGCCGAAAGCTTTGCGGAAGCGGCACACATTCAGATAACTTGTGTCTGCCATCTCCAGTCCGAGCGAGCTGAAGCCTGACCCAAGTCGTGACGGCAGATCTTCGATCTTGCGGATGTGTTCTATTCCGTCTCCTTTGAGTATCGACGGCCGGCGCACTGCATAGACCGGTGAGCCGGCCAGAGGAATGAATATGTATCCGCAGAAGATGCGGCCTGTGAGATAGTAGATATTGGAGTTGCTGCTGATCAGTACTGCGTCGATATCCGCAGCAGACATCAGGTCACGCAGTCTCGCGAGACGCAGTTCTAATTCCGTGTCAGGCAATAGCTGAAGTTTGTCAAGATCAGGATTGTTCATTGTCCGTTATGTTTGGTTGAACTATATGATACTTAAAATATCACTGAATTGTGACAGGGTAAACGGCGGATTGTCGACCTTGCCGAAACCGTAAGCTGCCCAGGCAAATGTGACGCCGGCCTTGATGCATGCGTCGTAATCGCCCGCAGTGTCGCCGACATACAGCGGAGACTTAAGATTGTGACGACTGACAATCAGGGCGATGTTGTCGGTTTTGTTGAGCCCAGTGTCGCCGTTGCTCAGCATGTCGGTTATGTAGGGGCTGAGTCCGGTGAACTCAAGAAAGTCGGGCAGTCCTTGTCTGAGACAGTTGCTGACCATATACAGCCTGT
This sequence comes from uncultured Muribaculaceae bacterium, assembly GCA_910587545.1. Classification (GTDB taxonomy): domain Bacteria; phylum Bacteroidota; class Bacteroidia; order Bacteroidales; family Muribaculaceae; genus CAG-873. Next base: position 33,916 of record CAJUMI010000012.1, read on the forward strand.
GGCTTTGGCACAATGCCTTCATGGTCTCGGTCACTCCCTCATAGAGCCTGCCTCCGAGCCGGGGCATCAGGTCTCGCTCATTTTGCTCGAGACGTCTGAGGAAATCCTTGTCGCCGCTGAACCGCGGCGCGATGTTTTCGATGATGACATCGATCGTCTTGCCCATCATGCTGATCAGCAGATCGCGTGATATCGTGCTTTCGCTGACCCCGTAGTGCCCGAGAGTGACGTTCCAGATCCGGCAATAGGAATCTACGGCATCCCAGAGAGTGCCGTCCATGTCAAATATTATGCCGTCAAATCGTGAAACGCTCATTTGTCTCAATATAAGTTTTCGGAGGGGATGAAAATCAGACCTATCTGTTCAATATCGGAAAGGCAGTCAGACCGCATGATGTGTCTGACGTAAAAGTCGGCGGGACTTGTCACTGTTACGCCACGGACTACGGTGTCTGTCCGTTGAAAGCTAAGCCCGAGACCTCGTCCGAGCCAATTCCCGAAATCGTCGGCGAGCACTATGTCGAGAGTGTCGGGTTTTATGCTGTCGTTAGGCGGGTAGCCGATCTCAAGCCATAGATTGCTAAACGGGTAAGATGCGGCGTGACGCACGACAATGGCTATATCTCCGTGCCATACAGAGTCGGCGGTCGCTATGTTGTAGCTCAGTGTGTCGCCATATCGCCAACATGAACTGTCGACGGCGCGGAACTGTCCGGTCTCGGTCGACCTGCTGCAGGCGGAGCCTAAAGTCATGAAGCAGATGGCGAGGAGCGACAGTATGAGTTTATGCATTATTGTCGCCTGATGTCTGACTTTGGCTGTTGGTCGGGGACTGGCGGTCTCTGCTGTCGTTCTGAGGCTTGCGTTTGCCCTGAAATTTACGTCTGCGATCGTTGCGTTGCTGATTAGCTTCGCCATCGGCTGCTTTCCGGTCTTCATTGTCGTTGTTGGCTTTAGCTTCAGCATTTCTGTTCTGATTGCCGGATTTTGATTTGTTCTTTTTCTTACGTTTCTTGTCAAAGCGGGTGACATCGTCCTGGCCGAGGATGTCGCCGAAAGCCTTCTTCTCGGCCGGTCTGGCATCTGCGTCGCGGGTCAGCTTCAGCGGTTTCTCGCCGGCCTTGTTCATGGCGATTATCTCAAACACCCGTTCGGCATCGATGGTCACAAGGTTGGCCGCTATGTTCTTATCGGTCGAGTAGGTGATCTCGCGTTTGAAAATATCTGTCTTGAAGTGGAAATATGTCGCGTCGGCCGTTTCGAGACGTGCGTCGCGAGGCGGCAGTCTTTTTGCACTTTCAACGTATGTGTCCACTTCAAAGTTAAGGCAACACTTGAGTTTCGCACACTGTCCGGCCAGTTTCTGGGGATTGAGCGATATGTCCTGATAGCGTGCGGCGCTTGTGGCGACAGAAACGAAGTTGGTCATCCAGCTCGAGCAACAGAGAGGTCTGCCGCAGGACCCGATGCCGCCTATGCGTCCGGCTTCCTGACGCGCACCGATCTGTTTCATCTCGATCCTGACCTTGAATGTCTCGGCGAGAACTTTGATCAGTTGGCGGAAGTCGACACGCTCGTCGGCGATGTAATAGAAAATGGCCTTGTTGCCGTCGCCCTGATATTCGACATCTCCTATCTTCATGTTGAGATTGAGGCTCTCGGCTATTTTGCGGGCCTTGATCATCGTCTCATGCTCTTTTGCACGGGCTTCCTCAAATTTTTCGAGATCGGCGGGTTTCGCTTTTCTGAACACCCGTTTGACTTCGGTGTCGGCTTTTAGACGGGCCTTGCGCATGCGCAGATTCACCAATGCACCCACAAGTGTGACCTGGCCGATATCGTGACCGGGCGAGGCTTCGACGGCGACAATGTCGCCTATCTCAAGAGGCAGATTGGTCGAGTTCTTGTAAAATCCCTTGCGGGTATTCTTGAACTGCACTTCCACCATGTCGCTGTCGGCGTAACCGCCGGGTATGTCGTTGAGCCAGTTGAACGAGTGTAGCTTGCCGCGAGGCTCTCGGTGACAGCATTTACAGCATCCCTTGACCGGACGTTGTGCATCCTGATCGATGCGGTCTGTATCTTTTTCGTCCATAGGGTTGTGGTGTTATTTCGCGAAGCTGACAGCGCGGGTTTCTCGTATGACGGTGATCTTGACCTGTCCCGGATATGTCAGTTCGTCCTGAATGCGGCGAGCGATTTCCGACGACAGCTTTTCTGTCTCCGTATCGTCGATCTTGTCAGCGCCGACGATCACGCGCAGTTCTCGGCCAGCCTGAATGGCATATGTCTTGATCACGCCCGGATACGAGAGGGCGAGTTGTTCGAGATCTTTGAGTCGTTTGATATATGCCTCGACGATTTCTCGGCGTGCACCAGGGCGTGCACCTGAGATGGCGTCGCAGACCTGGACGATAGGGGCGAGCAGAGATGTCTGTTCGATCTCGTCGTGGTGTGCGCCGATCGCGTTGCAGATTTCCGGTTTCTCTTTGTATTTTTCAGCAAGTTTCATGCCGAGCAGTGCGTGAGGCAGTTCGGGTTCCTCGTCGGGCACTTTGCCGATGTCGTGGAGCAGGCCGGCGCGGCGCGCTTTCTTGGGGTTGAGACCGAGCTCGGAGGCCATGATGGCGCAGAGATTTGCTGTTTCGCGTGAGTGCTGGAGCAGGTTCTGGCCGTAGCTCGAGCGATATTTCATCTTGCCGACCATGCGGATGAGGTCGGGGTGCAGACCGTGGATGCCGAGGTCGATGGCGGTGCGCTTGCCGGTCTCGATGATCTCTTCCTCGATCTGTTTGCGCACTTTCGCCACAACTTCCTCGATGCGCGCCGGATGGATGCGGCCGTCAGCCACAAGCTGATGGAGCGCGAGGCGCGCGATCTCGCGGCGCACGGGGTCGAAGCCCGAAAGCACAATGGCTTCGGGTGTGTCGTCGACGATGATCTCGATGCCTGTCGCGGCTTCGAGGGCACGGATGTTGCGGCCTTCGCGGCCGATGATGCGGCCTTTGATCTCGTCGGAGTCGATATGGAACACTGTCACCGAGTTTTCGATGGCGGTTTCTGTCGCCACACGCTGAATGCTCTGGACAACAATGCGTTTTGCTTCCTTGTTGGCCGTCATCTTCGCATCGTCCATGATGTCGTTGATATAGGATGCGGCGGCAGTCTTTGCCTCGTCTTTGAGCGACTCGATGAGTTTTTCTCTGGCTTCGTCTGACGAAAGACCTGATATGTGCTCGAGCTGTTCCTGCGCTGCGCGGTGGAGTTTGTCAAGCTCTGCCTGACGTGCCTCTGACGCTGCAAACTGGGCCTCGAGCGACTGACGCGATGCTTCGATCTCGTTTCTGGCGCGTGCGTTCTCGCTCTGCTGCTGATTGAGCTGGAGCTCGCGCTGTTTGATTTTAGCCTCAGTCGACTGTATCTTCGACATCCGCTGGTTGGCCTGTTTCTCGGCGTCGGCTGTGATCTGGAGGGCTTCTTCGCGTCCTTCGAGCACTTTGTTGCGTTTCAGATCTTCTGCCTCACGCTCGGCGTCGGCGACTATCGATTTTGCCCGGGTCTTGGCCATCGAGCGCTGAACGATAAGCGTGACGGCCACTGCGGCCGCGGCTGCAATCACTCCTATTGCCACGCATATCAGTATATTTATACCTGAGTTCATGATATTTAGTATATATAAATGATTAATGTTAATACTGTCAAAAAAAATAGCACTGCCACATGATCGGAACAATTAATGACCATGGGGTAGTGCGGTGATATCCTTGCGTCTCACTCCTGAGTCCGCGACCGGCGACAATGCGCCTCAGAGTAGTTTATTCGCCCCGCAGAAGCAGGTCGTCGAGCTGTTTCTCGAAATTGTCAATCATTCGTGCCTGTCCTTCAAGCTGATCGCTTTTACGGTAGTAAAGCTCTGCAAAGGCGAGAGCCACACGTGCAAGCACTTCCTGCGACGATTTATTTTTATTTGCCTGACGCCATTCACTCCACAACTTGTTGACGTGATACTCAGCCTTGCGGTAGACTATTTCCTCATCACGGTCGATCTCGAAGTGGATCGGTTCGACGTCGGCTATTTTGATTGTTACTCTAAGTTTATCGTTCATATGCATCTTCATTCTTTAAGGTCGAGGATGCAACGGTCAATATCCCGCACCAATCCGGATATCAATGATCTGGCATTCTCAATCTCTTTCCGGTCCGGGCAGAGTGCCGATGCCAGCCTTAGATACTCGTTGTCAACTTTGAGCCGCCCGATTTCGCTGTCGCGTTCAGCAAGCTGACGCTCGAGATCTGCGGCCTTGGCCAATGCTTCGTCTCTTTGGATGGTCAGACGACGGCATCGTTCAATAATCAAGTCTGCCTTTGCTGCTACCCGTTCGAGCTGCTGTTTGAGATCTACGGCCATTTTCTATCCAAATTTTTACAAAAGTACTGATAATTTTTTTGATTTCAGCACTGCACCACTGTTTTTTTTCAAATAAATTGCGTTATTGACTATCGTTTCCGGCCGTCGGACAAATGTCTGCGTTGGAGCGCAAGGCTGATTTCATAGGTGTTGACCGCTATGAAGAGCGATGTCGCGCATATTAGCGGCCATATAGTATACCGGCAGTTGTCCGCTAATGCCGTTAGTAGCGAACTGTCGGGCATATATGCTTTCAGGCTCATGAAAGCATGGATGATATAAGGCATTGCCAAGGAGAATATAAGTCCTACTACAAAACCTGCGGTCGCAGCTGCGACGATGGCGCGCCGGCATCTTCTGCGCATCGCGACATTCTGGTCTTTCAATAACTTGATGGTATCGAGTTTGTATTCAAGCCTTCTGATAAATAGATCGTCTGAGGAAAGTTCAGGCTCGTAGCTGCTGAATATATTATTGAGAAATCTGTTGTCCATAGTCATGTGTTGGATTCTAAATGTTTTCTGAGATTGATTCTTCCGCGTGAGAGCTGTTGCTTGACGGCTTCCTGTCTGTGTCCGGTGATTTCAGCTATCTCTTTGATCTGATAGCCTTCGAGATAAAAAAGCAGAATGGCCGAACACTCTTTCTCCGAGAGGCGATCGAGCGCTCTGTAGAGCGCCTGATATCTGAAGCTGTCGTCTGCTCGGTCGGAGGTGGCGATATCAGTTGATCCGTAGATGTCCACGGTGCATTTTCTCGATCGGGTATAGCTTATGAAAGTGTTGTATGCGATCTGATATGTCCATGCGCAGAATTTTTCTTTGTCCTTCAGGCTGTCGTATGACACGTATGCTTTTATGAATGTGTCTTGGGCAATGTCGTCGGCGAGTTGCGAATCTCCGCAGCATAAGGCAGTCAGGAAACGACGTAGCGCTTTCTGACTGCTCTTGACTTGTCGGGTGAATTGCTCGCGATCCATTACGGTCACTCGGCATCAATGGTTTTGCCTGTCACAAAGTAGACTATCATGTAGCTGATACCGATTGCAAGCAAGGCTGAGCCGATGATTAAAAACGGATCTATCTCAAGAATGAAAATTCCGTTAAGGTTGAAAATTAAAGAGCAGATGAGTAATGCGATGCCTGACAGTGAGAACATACATCCGCGCAGAAGACGCAGATTGAGGATCTCTTTGGGTGTGCGGTTGCTTTTGGTCATCGCTTCGGCGAGTTTGTCGGTATCGATGTTGTTGTTTGATCTGATGGCTTCGATCAAGACCTCGGTGCGCCGGTTGTCTTTGTTCATAATGGTCTTGAACACGATCCAGACTATAGCGATTGGAACCACGACACAGAAGCCGATCGGAATAAAGAGTGATATAATATTCTCTAACATAATTTTGTTGATTTTGTCATTTTGTTTGTAAGTGATTTCTGAGATATCTCATACAGCAGACGAGGCAAAGTTAGGAAAGGTGACATCGATAGCAAAATAGATCGCAGATTATGCTTAAAATCAAAGAGCCGCGCATGTCGGCGCGACTCTTTGACCTGATCTTTGTGAAGGTGGATTATACCCCGTTGCAAATATTTGTATACGCGGGCTTGTTATTGATAGGTCTGCTCGATATCGATAAATGTGTCAACTGTCGGTGTGCCGAATTCGATAGTGCCCATCTCATCATTGGAGTTGATTATGAGATTATAGATGTAGTGTACGCCGGGTTGCCATTGTGTGTAGCGGTTGGTCGAGAGAGGGAATTTCAACAATCCGTCGCCTGTTGTGCTTCCTATAATCAGGTTTTCTTTAGGCGTGTTTTCATTCGGCCATAACCGTTCTCCGCTGGTTTTATCATAGATCGAACACTGTACGGCGATATATGTGTCATTCTCTGAACCTTGAGCGCGGTATGTCAACTGCTGTGGAAGGATATACATTTGTCCTCCACGGCCTAAACCCGTTGCCGCGATAACAGTGGGCGTGGAGCTCAATGTCAGTTGGTCTGATAGGGTTTGAGACCAAAGCAATACATATGTTTTTGGCGTATTCTGATCGGTCCATTGGCCTACAGTTTCTGCTGATGGGGTCTCGGCAGTCGAGCTTGAGGGAAAACTGAAATTACCGCGTGTCATGATGTTTGCCATCGCTACATTTGTCACAACGACTTTAAGCTCCTGATTGGTAGAACTCATCTTGACGGTCAGTTTCGAAAGGGCGTGTCTGAAATTGAAGATTACCTGGGCGTTGGCGGTTTCCGCGTTTCCTGAAAGATTCGGACTGACAGCGTAGACGAGATCCTCTGTGCCTTTTTCTGCGTCATAAGCTACAGGCTTAAGCGGACTGGCGTTGCCTACCCATGACGCAGGCGCGAACGCATAGAAATCGACAGTCTCTTTTGCCGGCCAGTATCGCACAGGCGAATATGTCCAGATGTTGGATGCCGATTTGCTCACAACCACATTTTCCATGAACGTTACCGGGTCAGTCCCGGTGCCTGTGTAGGCGTACACGTTGAATGACGTGAGATTGTTGGTCGTTATGTCGCCGGCACGTGAAAATTCTGTCGATGCCGCGAAGCGGATAGCTCCGTCTTCTGCCGTAGGATCGACAAGTGTATCGTCATATCTGTCAGAGCACGATATGGCCAGAATAGAAATTAATGACAAAAAAGGGATTGCCATAAACGATGCTTTCTTCATGATCATCTTTATCTGAGGGTTGAATATATATATCTTTATCATATCTCGGGCATCAGATCTATATCAATGACGGTCCAGCCATCTACATTGGCATCAATGTTCCCTACATTATCTTTCTCTCCGTCTGATATGTCAATGCCGTCGATTTTGATTAAAACATTGTGGGGCGTGATGATGTTCATGTCTTTAGGTGAGATTTCGATAATTTTTATATTGCGTTCGTTATCGGATTTTACAATTCGCAGCAATATGCTTGAGCCGTTTTTTTCGGGCTGCGCCGGGCTGAAGGCACAGCCGTAGCCGGTCAGGTTATTCTGTAGCCGGTCGGCAGTCATGTTAAGGTATAATCGTTGTTTTGCGTCAGCCGGAAGTCTGCTGTCAAGATACATGGATGAATAGACCGGTCCGAATTCAGCCTCTACCGTCCGTACGCCTTCCATACCGATGACATTGCTGATGGAAACAGTGTATTTTGTCGCAAGAGTGTCGGGGCGGCAGCGTACGAGACCTTTGCCGCATTCCTTTACCGTGCCGTCTGATCTGAGATAACTGACTCCGCACGGGGTTATCTCAAGCTGCTCGACAATAGCGCCATATAGCATGCCGGTGCTTGCATACACTCCGTCGGCCACCTTATGACTTGCGGTCGCCATGATGGTAGCGGCGCTGCTTGTGTCTTCGAGTGAGATCCCGGGCAGATCATTATTGCATGCAATCATCCGATAGGTGCCGGACGGCAATTCAATATGCCCGCCATCGCGTCCGGCTATGTCAAATCTCCATATGCGGTTGTGGCCGTCAGTCGGATAAAAATAGAGAGTCATCCCCTCGATATCGGCGTCCCTGGCATTGTCCCATTCAAAAAGAATTTCGATCCCGTTGGCTGTTGCGGGACAATCTATTTCTTTGTGCCCGCATGAAACAGCTATACATACAAGCGCAGCCAATGCTATGAAAATATTCAGCTTTGACGGTCTCATTTGATCGGATTGTTGAATTTGCCACGGCCCGGAAACCAGACTAACGTCACAGCCAGATCTGTTATTCCGATGTAACGTTTATGATAATTGTCAGTGCATACATATTTGCCGCATTGGGGTATGTAGTTGGTGATATGCCCGCTCCAATATCCGGCGCGTACATGCAGATCGAGATTCAACCTGTCGTTAAGCCGGAATGAATAGCCATAGCTGACACCTGCTCCGAAAGTCGGTTGCCGCGCTTGTCGGCCTTTGTGACCGAACTCGAAATCAAAGTCGTGGCTCGATCCGTAAATGCCGATATGGTGTCCTGACAATACCCGTTCCCGGGATGCGGTGCCGAACCAATAGTTTACATCCAGCCATACACCGCGTATACGCCAATATCGATGGGTCTTGTTGTTGCTCCACCAGGCATAGACGCCCTCGGCGCCCACTGAAATATTCCGGGGAAGAGTAATCTCTACCCCGAAATCCGGAGTCAATAGTGCGTCATGTAGCAGGTTGCTTTTTATGGCGACGTTGAGACGATCATCGTCGCAGCTGTCATATTCTGCTGATATTGTCTTTATTGATGGAAACAGTATCGTAAATATAAACAGCGATATTAGTCGGGGCGCATATGTGAGCTTGGATTTCAATTGATTATTTGGCATACTGTGTATGCCCTTGGATTGTCGATAATTTAAATAAAGTCTGATGTCTCGGCAAGTCTGTCAGTCGGGCGATAGAACTTGACAATGATATATTGGAAACACCACACCCGTTAATAATGTTCAGACATATTTTGACACTTTCCATACAATCTCTTGAAATATCCCGGGCGTGGATATTTATGGGAAGAGCAGCGTGTAGGTTGTTGATCTTTACGCGGTATAGCCATTAGAACATGACGATGCTTATCTGTGGCCATTCTTGATTCGATTTATAGCCTCGCCCCATTTTTCCCCGAGCCGCTTGAGCAGCCGCATCAATTCCGGTATAATCAATAATCGTTTATTATTCAACGCAAAAGTCGCAAAAAAAAGTGCGGCCCCCCGATCTTGGGATCCGCACTTTTACCTATATGGCTGGGATTCTTATATCGTGATTTTATTTCACTTCCTCGAAGTCGACGTCGGTTACGTGGTCGTCGCCGCCGTTGCCGGGGTTGGCCTGTGCTCCGGGGTTGGCTCCTGCGCTCTGGGCAGACTGAGCCTGCTGCTGGGCGTTGAGGATGTCCTGCTGGACAGCTCCGAACGTTGTCTCGATCTCTTTGATCGCGCTGTCGATCGCGTTGACGTCAGATGCCTTGTGGGCTTCTTTGAGTCGGTTGAGGGCGCTTTCGAGTGTTGCTTTTTTGTCGGCGGGGATCTTGTCGCCGAACTCGGCTATCTGCTTTTCGGTCTGGAAGATCACGGCGTCGGCATGGTTGAGTTTGTCGATGCGCTCTTTTTCTTTAGCGTCGGCGGCTGCATTAGCTTCGGCTTCTTCTTTCATACGCTTGATCTCGGCGTCGGTGAGGCCGCTTGATGCTTCGATG